>NZ_OY829290.1:4300915-4606831 GCF_963691685.1 Thalassovita sp. | reverse complement strand
CATAGGTGCGCGCCAATGCCAGCGCCGTGGTGGATTTGCCCTCCGCCGGATTGGCGGAGGTCACCAAAACAACCGCGCCTGAGGCCTGTCCCCTCGTGCCTAAACCACGGTCTACGCTGGCCCTCAGCGCACGAAACGCCTCAGCAAATTGCGTCATCGGCTCGGCCACGACCTTATCCGCCAAAGTGCGCCAGCCCGGCTGCATCGCGGTTTTCGGCACGGCAGCTGCGGTTTTTAGAGGCAGCACATTGCCCAGCTGACTGGCTGAGGTGACCCCGCCGTAATAAAATTCCTTCAGCAGCGCCAAACCGATGCCCATGCCCAGCGCAAACACAAGCGCCACCCCCAAAACCAATCCTGTATTGGGAAATGAGGGGTCACTGGGGGGTAGCGCTTCGGACACAAGGCGGCTGCCTGCAACCTGCATCACCGCCAAGGCCTCCACATCGCGCAGACGCGTGTTCAACCGATCAAATTGCCGCTGTGAGGTCAGCGCGTTCTGGTTCAGCGCATAGATATCGGTCAGGGTTTGCGGGCTCAGATCCGCGCTCGTGAGGGCACGCTGCACCTCACCCAGCGTGCGGTCCTGCGCCCGTTGCACCTGCTGATAATCCCGGCGCAACCCGGTCACTGCCGCACGCCCCTGCGCCCGCAGTTCCGCCTCAAGCGCCCGGACCTCAGCGGTCAGATCAAAACTGTCCTGCGGGGTCAGTTCCGCACCAATCAGACGGGTGGCAAGCGCCGTACGCTGCTGCGCCAGCGCGGCAAGCGACTGATCGCCCACCTGGGCCGCAAGATCCTGCCAATCCCCTTGCTCCAACCCTTGATCTGCAAGCTGCAACCGATCTTCGACCCGCAGCAATTGCGCCTGCCCATCGGTCAGTTGGATGCTGAGCTGACGCAGCTCCGCACTGCCTACCTCGGCGCTCAACCGGTCAATGTTTTCCAATACATACCCGCGCAGGGCCGCATTGCTCTCCGCCAACCGCTCCGCCGATTTGCCCAATTCTGCACGCAGCACCTCACCCGAGGCCGCAACCGATCGCCTGCGGCTGGTCAGCTGATCCCCGATGTAGATGCGAGCATGGGTGTTGGCGAGATGCGCCGCCAGATCGGGATCCTCACTGGTGATCTGAACACTCACCAGATAGGTCTGCCCCCTGCGCTGCACCGTCAACGCCTCTGAGAAATTAGCGATTGTCTCATTCACCAGCGCGGTGGCGGACGGGGTCGGCAGCGTCACGCCCAGCGCCAGACGCATCTGATCCAACAGGCCAACCCGGGGGCCAAACGCCGCGGTGTCAGACAAGTCAGCCGTCTTGATCGTCTGCAACGCCAACCGGGGTGATTTAAGGATCTCAACCTCGGTCTCAATCCGCACGTCCTCCGCGCCCAGGGTACCGCTGTGGCCTGCCGAAGGGTCCAGCAGATTGGTTTCCTGCGGATCGATCTGCACCAGCGCTGTTGCCGTAAACAGCGCCGTGGTGCGCAACAGATAGGCCCCGGCGAGGGTGAGTATGACCAGACAGGTCAGCGTAACCAGCCACCGCTGACGCCGCAGAATGTGAAGGATATCGCGCAGGTCCAGAAACGCCGCATGAGATCTATGCATGTTACCCCGCCCCAAGTGCCCCATTTGAAATACTCAACCTCACAGGCCCCTCCCAGTCTCCATGCGTTCCATGTCATCGGGCTTACTTTCTGTGCCTTCCGACCCGCGCGCAGGCGCCAGACCGAGGCAGACCAAAGCGATGAACACATAGACATTTGCAGCAATCTCAAAACTGAAATCCGCAAGCGAATGCACCGCGGCCAGAATGATCACCGCGCACCCAATCACCGCGGGTCCATAGCCGTGCCGTCGCTGGCGCAGGGCGCGCAGCAGTTTGGCAAACACCACCGCCACCAAAACCAGGGTCAAACTGCCCAACGGGATCCCATAGTCCACCCAAAGGCTGAGGTAGGTGTTGTGCGGCAGCTGCCACGTCCGATCCATCCGCAGGTCAGGCTGATGAAACAGCTCAAACGCCACATGGAACCCATCCACGCCATAGCCCACCCACGGGCGCGCCATGATCATCGCCCAGGTCTGCCGGTAAAGCTCTAGCCGCACCTCCCAATCGGCGGGCACAAATACAAGCCGTTCCAGCGTGGTCTGCCCAAAGGTGCTGAGGATAAATAGAGCCAAAACAAACGCACCAAGGGACAGAGCCCATCCGGTTCTACGGCCCAGCGTCCCGGCCTTGATGGCAAGAAAACAGATCACACTGCCGATCGCGATCAGGGCAGAAAACACCCCCATCCGCGATCCCGTCGCAGCAAGCGCGCTCAGGATCAGAAGGAGACCTAACACCTGTAGCACCACCGCCCCGTTGCTGGCGCGCGGCAGGAATGCTCGCTCCGCACTTAGCATCACCGCCGCCAGACGTGCAGTTCCGATCACCGCCCCCATCGCCATAAAGCTGGCAAAGGAATTGCGGTTCACAAAAGTTCCCGTTGCCACCCCCTGGTAGGCCGGTTTGTCCCCCAGCAGCAGCGTATCCCCCAGCGCATAGAGCGACAGCAGCGCCCAGGCCGCATGGGCCACAAACCCAACGTATAGCAACGTCAGCATCCGCTCGGCCCGGCGCGGGTTGGCGCAGACCTCTGTCATCAGCACAAACAACATCGCGTAGGACGCCAGCCGCAGCAGGGCCAGCTGCCCCGCCCCGAACGCCAGACTGATGTGACTAGGGTGCACGTCATTGGGCAGGCCTGACAGAGGGCGCACCGGAACGGGCAACACCCCCCAAGCCGCTGCAATCAGTATCGAGCCACTCAGGTAAGCAATGCCTCTATGATGGCGCAGCTCTATGGTGCGGTGTGGCACACAGAAGGCCCGGATGAGAAAATAGACCATGCCAGTCATCGACAGCACCAATGCAGCGCCGATCCAAGCAAGCGCAGAGGTCGCGCCCTGCGGGACAGCGATCAGGATGACGAATGCTGGTAGCCCCCAGGAAAGCACGTCCGCCAGCATGTCCATCTGTTTGGAGCCAAGATGCCCCGCCGCCGGCGCTGACAGGGGCGCGTATTTCAACCCGCCCTCCTTCGGGACAAACTGCGGGGTTTCGCGACCTAATTCGATCATCCGCTTTCCCCAATCGGCGCGCCTCTTAAGGCGCCACGCAGCAGCGCCAAAAACGCACGCTTCCGCGCAATCGGCGCCTGCTCAACCGTCGCCAACAACCATGCCCGCCTTTCCGGTTGGCGCTGATAGATCTGCACCAGCAGCGGCAGGTAGCCATTGGTCTGCAACACCGTCATTACATCGACCCGCAGCGCCAGATCTATTTCCGGGTCAGGTGCCGTGGCCCCTGATAGGGGCAGACCTAACCCGCTGTTCAGCAACACAAACCGCAACCGCCGCGCCGCCAGCCAGCCCTCATATGGCGCCGTCTTCTGCGCCAACAAAAACGCGACTTCAGCTTCATCGGGCCGCCCCAATAACACCAACGCCTGTGCCCGGATCAAATGCGCAATGGCGGCCGTGGGTGATGACCGCAGAACCTGATCGGCCCGCTTCAAGCAAGCCTCCGCCACCCGCTGCATCGCCTGAGTGTCTGCAATCTTGGCAGTAGGGCCGGCCAGCAGATCGTCACAGCCCGTCAATTGCGCCTGTTGCACCCGCCATGACCTTGCGGCGGCAAACTCCGGAACGCTGCCCAGCGCCTGCAGATAGATCGATGCCGCCCCCCGCCCGGCCCGCCGTTGGCCAGCAAGTTCCGCAGGCAAGAGCCACAGCGCGATCACAAAGATCCCGCCAAACCCCGCACTCAGGGCCAGTGGCATTAAACCCGGTGTCTGCATCACTCAAATTCCTTAACCAAAGCCGCCTTTAAGAGCCGCCAAGTGCGCTAAACCTACGCGGCTATTGACTTAAATTTTCTGCATCCTGCACGCGGACCCCGCATGACCACCGCATTTCTGCCCGCATTCCCGGTGACACTGCCCCCTATCCCCCCGTGCCCCGGAAACAGCGACCTCCCCCGGCCCAACAAGACCCCGCCGCGCGGCGCTTTAAGTTCCCAGACATGCGCCGTCTTTAAAGGGTGTAGGTCACCTCAACCCGGTGCGTGTTCACGATGACAAAAGACGGCAGTTTCACTCCCAGCAGGCATTCATCACAACTGCGCTTTGCGGCCGTGCTCTTGCTGTGTCTTTCCGCCCCCATCCTTTCAACGGTAACGCCAGCCAATGCAGCCCCCTCAGTCCTGCGCGTCCACAACGATCCCGGTGGCAGCCTGCCCGCCCGCTTGCAGGACCTGCAGCGCCTGCGACTGTCCGGCCAACGGGTGGAAATCCGCCGCGGTTACTGCAATTCAGCCTGCACGCTTTACCTTGGCCTGCCTGACACCTGCATCACGGGCCACGCGCGCTTTGGCTTTCACGGGCCGCAGCTGGCCACCCGAGGCCTCAAAATGCTGCCCACAGACTTCGAACGCTGGTCACGGACCATGGCCGATCACTATCCGCCCGCCCTACGACGCTGGTTCCTCAGCACCGCCCGCCACTCCACCACCCTGATCACGCTCAGCGGGGAACAGCTAATCAACATGGGTGTCACCCGCTGCAGCTAACTTGGCGCTTTTCGGCAAGCACATCCTCAGGTCGGGCTACCGGCGATTTGCGTCAGATCCACCTCCTGTCCACTGGCCAGCTGCGTTGCAACCGCCTGAAGATCCTGCGCCGCCTGCGAATCGGAGGCTGCAACATTGCCCGCCACCTCAGCCACAACATCTGCCATTTGCTGCTGCACCCCGCTGTGAGATTGCGCCGTGCTGACCGCAATGGTCGCCAATGTAGCCAGGTACCCGTTGACCGTCGCCTGCGGCACGTCAGTCAACTTGGAGATCTGCTGAATAGCCCCTGTCAGCACCAGTTGGCATCCCGGCGGATCGGCGTTGCAGGCCGTGAGCAGCTGGTCAAAATCCACCGGCGCCTCCTGTGCCTGCACCATGGGGGCCGTCAGAACAGCCAGGACACCCAACCACCGCCACTTAACCATTGCTCCCCCAAAATAGCTCAAAATTCGATTAAAACTTGAGGCACTAACACCGCCTCCACTCCTGCCTCACTGTGCAGGTAGAAAAGCTAACAATTGGTAAACAGATCGCTTAACCCGCAGCGCTTTCTGGCATGGCGGCGGTTTCGCGTCTTGACACGCCACCGCCCACCCCGCATGTCGCCTAGGACGGCAGATAGAAAGACAGTCCCATGACAGAGCTCCCCCTCCCCCCGATTCAGGATGACGCCTGGCCACAGTCGGCCGAGGAGATGAAAGGCGGCTTTGCCACCCAGCTGAACGTCTACCGCACCATGGCCCATAACCCGGCGCTGCTGACCGCCTGGGCGCCGCTGCGCCAACATGTGGTGATTGACAACGCCCTAGGGCAGGAACTGTCCGAGGTGGCCATCCTGCGCACCGGACACCGGTTGGGCTCACCTTACGAATGGGGGCAGCACGTGCACCGCGCCCGCGCCTGCGGGATGAGCGATTCTCGCATCAACAAGGTGCGCGGCCCGCTGGAAGGCATGCGCAAGGACGACGCCACCGTCGCCCGCGCCGTGGATGAGCTGTTCTACGAAAAACGCCTGTCGCCCCATACCCAGCAAGCGCTGGTGGATCTGGTGGGCAAGGAGGGCATGTTTGATGTCATCGCCACCGTCGGCTTCTACTCGACGCTGGGCTATATCCTGAACTCCTGCGAAACCCCGCTGGATGATGACATCGCCGCCGCGCTGGAAGAAAAACCTTTCGATCCCTGATCGCTTTCAACGTTTCAAAAATACTCTGGGTGAATTGGCCGTCAGGCCAAGAGGGCAAAGCCCTAAACACTCAGCCCAAATGAAAAACGGCGCCCCGGGAGGCGCCGTTTCAATTTCTTCACCACGTAGCGCGCTTAGAGCGTTGCCATAAAGGCCGCGATCCCAGCCTCAGCCACGTCACGGTCCTGCGCCGGGGTGCCCGAGGACACGCCGATGCCGCCGACAACCGCACCGTCAACCGCCACCGGCAGGCCACCGCCGACCACCATCAGACGGCCGCCAATGGCCGAGGCGATGCCATAGGCCGGTTTGCCCGGCTGGCTGACCTCGCCATAGTCATGGGTCGCCTTTTTGGCACCGGCAGCCGTGAAGGCCTTATCAACCGCAATGGTCGAGGAGGTCACTTTCCCCCCGTCCATCCGTTCAAAGGCCACCAGATTGCCGCCCTCATCGGTGATCGCGATGCACATTGGCACCCCGATCTCCTCGGCTTTGGCGCGGGCGCCGGCGATCATCACGCGGGCGTCCGCAATATCCAGACGTTGGATCGTAAGCATGGTTCTCCTCCCTTAACCGCAGATCAGACCGCTTTGGCTTCACGACGGCGGGCGTGCAGCACCGGCTCGGTGTAGCCCGAAGGTTGCTCAACACCCTTGAAGATCAGATCGCAGGCCGCGGCAAAGGCCACACCGTCATAGCCCGGTGCCATCGGCGTGTAACCAGCATCGCCGGCGTTCTGACGATCCACCTCAACGGCCATACGTTTCAGGCTGTCCATCACCTGATCTTCGGTCACCAGACCATGTACCAGCCAGTTGGCCAGATACTGCGAGGAAATCCGCAGGGTGGCGCGGTCTTCCATCAGGCCGACATCGTTGATGTCCGGCACTTTGGAACAGCCCACACCCTGATCGATCCAGCGCACAACATAGCCCAGGATGCCCTGACAGTTGTTGTCCAGATCGCGGCGCACTTCGTCCTCGGTCAGGTTGCGACCGGCCAGCAGCGGCGGGGTCAGCAGATCGGTCAGGCTGGCGGCTTCGCGCGATTTCAGGCTGTCCTGTTCGGCAAAGACGTCCACCTGATGATAGTGGGTCGCATGCAGCGTCGCCGCGGTGGGTGAGGGCACCCAAGCGGTGTTGGCACCGGATTTCGGGTGGCCGATCTTGGCCTCCAGCATCTCAGCCATCATGTCTGGCTTGGCCCACATACCTTTGCCGATCTGTCCTTTGCCCTGCATGCCGGTCGCCAGACCTGCGTCCACGTTGCCGTTTTCATAGGTGCTGAGCCACAGCGCGGTTTTCATCTCATCCTTGGGGATGAAGGCTCCCGCCTGCATCGAAGTGTGGATCTCATCGCCGGTGCGATCAAGGAAACCGGTGTTGATGAAGACAAGACGGTCCTTCACCGCGCGGATACATTCGCGCAGGTTGGCCGAGGTGCGGCGCTCTTCGTCCATCACACCCAGTTTGACGGTGTTTTCCGCCAGACCCAGAGTTTGTTCCACACGGGCATACATGGTGTTGGCAAAGGCCACCTCTTCCGGCCCATGCATCTTGGGCTTCACCACATAGACCGACCCGGCGCGCGAGTTGCGGGCGCCCGCGTCTTTCTGCAGATCGTGCATGGCGCAGGCCACGGTGACCAACGCGTCCAGCATGCCCTCAGGGGTTTCGGCGCCGTCCAGCTTTACGGCATCGGTGGTCATCAGGTGACCCACGTTGCGCACCAGCAGAACCGCACGGCCGGGCAGCACCACGTCACCCCCCTCAGGGCCGGTCAGCACCTTGTCGGCGTTCAGGCGGCGGGTCATTTCCTGACCACCCTTGGTGAAGGTTTCCGCCAGATCACCCTTCATCAGGCCCAGCCAGTTTTTATAAACGGTGACCTTGTCTTCGGCGTCAACTGCGGCGACCGAATCTTCGCAGTCCTGAATGGCGGTCAGGGCGCTTTCCAGCACCACATCGCGCAGACCGGCCGCATGGGTCGCGCCCACCGGGTGGCTGGGATCGATCAGCAGCTCAATATGCATCCCGTTGTGCACCAGCACGTAAGAGGCCTTATCACCCTCTTCGGTGTAGCCCACAAAGGCGCCTGCATCGGCAAAGCCAGTGGTTTCGCCCGCAACCTCAGCCACCAGCGCCGCACCATCGCGGCGGTAGGCGGTCACATCGGCGTGGCTGCCCGACTCCAGCGGCACGGCCTTGTCGAGGAAGTCGGCAGACCAGGCCACCGCCTGCGCCCCACGTTTGGGGTCATAGCCTTTGCCCTCCGGCGCGCCGGGCAGCGCATCGGTGCCGTAAAGCGCATCATAGAGCGATCCCCAGCGGGCATTGGCCGCATTCAGGGCAAAGCGTGCGTTCATCACCGGCACCACCAGCTGCGGGCCTGCGATGGTGGCAATCTCAGGATCCACGTTGCCAGAGTCGATTTCGAAATTATCACCCTCTTCGACCAGATAGCCAATGCCACGCAGGAAGGTTTCATAGGCAACCGAATCCCATGGCTGGCCTTTGCGGGCTTTCAGCCAGGTATCGATCTGACCCTGCATTTCATCACGCACCGCCAACAGGCGGCGGTTTTCCGGGGCCAGCTCTGCCAGCATGTCAGCATAGCCCTGCCAGACCGCATCGGCCTCCAGGCCCAGCCCGGGCAAAACTTGGGTTTCCATCAGATCTGCCAGATCCTGGGCTACGTCTAGCCCAGCGCGGGTTACATATGCGCTCATCTCGTCACTCCTAGAATTCTTTGCGCACCATTGTATACCTGCCGCGGTGCAGCGTCTTGTGTGGCGGCAAAAAATTCCACATTGTGGAAATGCGCATTTCACTTTGGGCCAAGCTTTGGGAATCAAACAAAAATGGCAGAGCGTCAAACCAACGGAGTGCAGTCTGTTCAGCGTGCCCTGGCCCTTTTGGAACGGGTGGCCGAGGCGCAATGCGGTGCGCGACTCACCGATCTGGCGCGGGATGCGGGGCTGGCGGCCTCGACCGTGCACCGGTTGCTGACCACGCTGGAGCAAAGCGGGTTCGTCCATGCCGACGCCGCCTCCGGCCGCTGGCATGTCGGCCAACGCGCCTTTGCCGTTGGTGCCGCCTATACCAAACAGCGTAGCTTTGTGGCGCCCGCCCTGCCCTTCCTGCGGCGGCTGCGCGATGCCACCCGGGAAACCGCAAACCTTGGCGTGATCGAAGATGGTGAGGTCGTCACCCTCAGCCAGGTCGAAAGCCGCGAGATCATGCGCGCCATCTCGCCCCCCGGCGGGCGGGTGCCGGTGATGTGTTCCGGCATGGGTAAGGCGATCCTGGCAACCTGGGAAGATGCCGCCATTGACCGGGCCATTGAACGCCACGGGCTACGGGCGCTGACCAAGCGGTCCCTCACCAGCCCCGAAGCGGTCCACGCCGAAATCGCCAATATCCGTCAGCGTGGCTATGCGCTGGATGATGAGGAGTTTGTGATCGGCCTGCGCTGTGTCGCTGCGGTGGTCTGGGGACCGGCCGGTGAACCCGCCTGCGCCATCTCAGTTTCGGGTTTGGCGGCGCGCATGACCCCGGAAAAGGTGATCCAGACCGGCACAACCGTGCAGCGTTTGGCGGCGGAATTGACCGAGGTTCTGGGCGGCAAGCCCCCCGAATCCAGCTAACCTGAGCGGTGGAATCACGTCGGTCGCCTGACGTCTGTTTCACGACAGCGCACCCGCTTTGGCGTGCCCGAAGGGGGGATATCCTATCCCAAAGGTGGGCCCTCACCCGCCTTTTACGACGCCAAATGGACCTTTGCCACGGCCCCGAGCGGTTCATGCAAGCGCCGTGCCAGCCTATACTGATGGGGAAGTTTAGTCAGTTTTCATGGTATTCGAGAAAGGCAGGTAAAGCAGCATATGCGTATACTCCTCGCCGATGATCATCTGCTCTTGATTGAGATGATCGCAACCTATCTGGGCCAAGACGATTCCGTGACCGTCGACAAAGCGGCCACCCTGCCCGCAGCCTTGCAGCTGCTGGCCACCGGCAAATTCTATGACCTTGTGGTGCTGGATTACCAGATGCCCGGTATGAACGGCCTGTCCGGTATGAAGCAGGTGATGGCCGCCGAGAACGCCAAACATGTGGCGGTGATGTCAGGTCAGATCCCCGCAACCGAGGCCCGCGAAGCCTTCCGCCTGGGTGCGGTGGGTGTGATCGCCAAATCGGTGTCCGCCAACTACTTTGTCCAGACGCTGAAGTATCTGGCCATGGGCGGCAAACACATGCCGGAAGAATTCGTTGGCGTTGATGAGCCCCAGAACCCGTTTTTTGAGCAGCTGTCGCGGCGCGAAACGGAAATCCTGCGGGAAATCGCCACCGGCAAAACCAACAAGAACATCGCCTATGAGCTGGGCATTCGCGAGACGACGGTGAAACAGTTCGTCACGCTGATCAACAAAAAGCTCAACGTCCAGAATCGCACCCAGGCCGCGCTGCTGGCGCGGGACTACGGGCTGGTCTGACCCTCATCTGCATTCAAGCGTCCCTACCCTCCCCGGCCTGAGCGTCCCCTCTCAGCGCCGGGATTTTTTTGGCCTGCCTGCGGTCAGATCAGCGGTTCTGCAGATGCGCCAGCAGCAACTTCAGCGGCACCATGTTCCGGTATTCCCGCGGGTAGTAGAAATGCACCGCCGGCACTTTGGCCTGATACTCCGTCAGCACTTCGACCAAATGCCCCTGTGCAAGGTCCTGCAAACAGTAGTCACGGAAGGTGAAAGTCAGCCCCAGATCACCCCGCGCCATATCAATCGCCACGGGGGAGGAATCCGCGATCAGCGTGCCGCGCACAACAACCTGAAAAACACCATCAGGCCCCTCAAAGGCCCACGGCGCGAGCTGCCCCGAACTGGGGAACCGGTAGCGCAGGCAATTGTGATCCAGCAGATCCTGAGGCTGCACCGGCACCCCGTAGGTTTCCAGATAGCGCGGGCTGGCCACCACAACACTGCGCAGCGGGTCGGTTAGCGGCATGGCAATCATATCCTGATCCACCAGCCCGCCCAGCCGAAATCCCGCGTGCATCCCATCACCGATCACATCCGACAGCGCATCGGTCATCACCAGCTCAACCTCAATTTCCGGGTAGCTACGCTGAAACGCTGCCAACCTGTCTTTGAGCAGCAGAAAATAGGCAAATTCAGGCACCGCAAGGCGCAGGCTGCCCCGCGCGCTATGTCCGGCGCTGCGCGCAGCGGTGAGGCCGTGGTTGATCTGCTCAAAGGCCGGGGCCACGTCGCGCAGCAGGGTGCGCCCGGCCTCGGTCAGGTTCACACTGCGGGTGGTGCGAATAAACAGCGCCGCGCCGACCTGCTCTTCCAGGGTTTTTAGCTGATGGCTGATGGTGGAGGGCGTCACCGCCAGCATCTCCGCCGCGCCGCGCAGGGACCCGGCGCGGGCAATGGCATCAAAAACTTCCAAAGTGGCAAGAGGCAGGCGCATTCATGAATCATAACGAACAGTGAGATGAAAATACAGGCGATTATCTAGCGCTGCGCTGTGAATTATCTCTGTCGTCAGAGACATAAACCGCCACTTCACAGCAAGGCCCGCACCGATGACCCAGATCACAACCCGCAACCGCATCCTGATCATTGTGACCAACTACACCGACTTCCAAAAACCCAAGGCCGAACCGACCGGCCTCTGGCTGTCGGAGTTGGTGCATTTCTACGACCATTTCGAAGGACTGGCTGCGATGGACATCGTCAGCCCCAGTGGCGGCACCATCGCGATCGACCCGCGCAGCCTGCGCTTTCCTGTCTATGACAAACACAGCCGCCGCCGCCATCAGGACCCTGCCTTCATGGCGCTGCTGCAAGACACACCTTCGATCCACGATGTGGATTGGTCGCAGTATGACGCGGTCTTTTTCGCCGGCGGCCATGGCGCCATGTGGGATTTCGCGGAAAACGCTGCCCTGCATGCGCTGACGGTCAGCCACTATGAACGCGGCGGTCTGCTGGCCACCGTCTGTCACGGTGCCGCGGTGCTGCCCGCGCTGCGGCTGCGGTCCGGCGCGCCGCTGATTGCCGGCAAACGCGGCACCGGCTTTGCCTATTTTGATGAAACCGTTGCCGGGGTGCGCAAGCTGGTGCCCTATAACATGCAGGCCCGCCTGACCGAGGCCGGGATGACCTATTCCAAGGCGTTCCTGCCGCTGGCCAAACATGTCGTAGTGGATGGGCAGCTGATCACCGGGCAAAACCCCAATTCCACCCAGGCGGTGGCGGCGGCGCTGCAGGACGCCCTGCGCACACGCTAACCCCGGCAAGCAGTGTCACAACAAGAAATCCCGGTCTGTTGGACCGGGATTTGGGACTTGATCAGGGGAGAGATAAGGAACTGATAAATTAGGAGCGCGAGTGAGGGGGGGGGACATCGAAAACAACGGTTGACTGCCTTAACGTGTTTTCTAACTCTCGCGCTCCTTTTTACTCGTTACTGTACTCGATACAGGTCACTTAGAACTTTGGAACTCATCACCAGTACCTTGGTATTGGTTTTAACCCATTGTGCCCGCACCCGAATATCCGGGTATTGGTATGGGCATACATACTTTGGTAAGGGTGCCGTTTTTCAAAAGTCGCCCTTAGTCCTATTTTCAAAACATTTCCAAAGCCTTAACAAATCGGACGTCGCATCGGAAAAACAGCATCACCCCGGCAAAACGGCCTAGTCCGGCAAGTTATCCACAGATTCGACTGACTTTGGGCGGTTCTTTGCAGTCCCAGTGCGCGCCCAACTTGGCAAATCCGACGCAAAAACCTAGAACCGCAGGGACAAAACCAAAGCATCGCACCAATCGGCGCGGCTGATTCTTGCCCGCAGGACACCTTGAATGACGAACCACCTCTATCAAAACGATCTGCCCGACGGGCTGGACCTTGGCCCGATGGTGGCCATCGACTGCGAAACCATGGGTCTGAACCCACATCGCGATCGCCTGTGTGTGGTGCAGCTGTCTGGCGGGGATGGCCATGCCCATATCGTGCAGATCGCCAAAGATCAGACCGCAGCGCCGAACCTGTGCAAACTGCTGGAAGACCCCAATGTGCTGAAGCTGTTCCATTACGGCCGGTTTGACATTGCGGCGATGTACAACGCCTTTGGTGCGCTCACGGCGCCGGTCTATTGCACCAAGATCGCCAGCAAGCTGGTGCGCACCTACACTGACCGTCACGGGCTGAAGAACCTGCTGCAGGAGCTGATCCAGCAGGACATCTCCAAACAGCAGCAAAGCAGCGACTGGGGCGCGCCGGAACTGACCAAGGCGCAACTGGACTACGCGGCCTCGGATGTCCTCTATCTGCACAAGCTCAAGGCGGAACTGGACCGGATGCTGCAGCGCGAAGGCCGCAGCGACGTGGCGCAGGCCTGTTTCGATTTCCTGCCAACCCGGGCCAAGCTGGATCTGGCGGGCTGGCCTGATGTTGATATCTTCTCTCATTAACGCACCCAGCACGGCGGTTTAGGAACAAAACATGGCAGCGCGCGACGGGTTCTATTCAATCTTTGTGGCTTGGATGAAAATCCTGCTGCCGCTGGCCGCGCTGGTTCTGTTGTCCACGCTGTTCCTGCTGTCGCGCAGCCGGGACACCGCCACCGGGCTGCCCTTTACAATGACTGACCTGCAGGAACGCGCCCGGGATGAGCTGATCTCAGAACCGCGTTTTGCCGGTGCCAGCACCTCGGGCGATCTGATTGCCTTTGAGGCTGAAACAGCCCAACCCGATGCGGATGCCGCCCACTTGGCCCATGCCACCACATTGAACGCCCAGATCGATCTGACCAGCGGCACGGTGGTGACCTTTTCCTCGGGCAGCGGTCTGCTGAACACCCGCGATCAGCTGGCGGAGTTGAGCGGTGATGTGGTGATCACCAGCTCCACCGGCTACACGATCCGCACCGATCATCTGACCACCCAAATGGCCGGTGTGGGCGCCGAAACCAAGGGCCCGGTCAGCGGTGAGGGCCCGGCCGGGCGCATCGACGCCGGCAAAATGCTGCTCAGCGAAAATCCCGAAACCGGAGACGTCCATTTGCTTTTCACAAATGGCGTAAAGCTGGTATATCAACCGCAGGATTAGGATTGGTACATATGACCCGTGTGATTTCCCTTGCCTTTGCGGCCCTTATTGCAGTCGCCACCCCTGTTTTGGCGCAGGACCTTGCCTTCGGCACATCCCGTCCCGATCCAAATGAACCGGTGGCGGTTGAGGCGGACGCTTTGGCCGTAAACCAAGAGGATGGCACAGCCACCTTCACCGGCAATGTGGTGATCACCCAGGGCGATATGGTGCTGTCTGCGGAATCTGTTCTGGTGGTCTACAAAGAAGACAGTCAGAAGATCGCCTCCCTCGAGGCGACAGGCGGGGTGACGATGGTCAACGGTGAAGACGCCGCCGAAGCGCAAAACGCCCATTATGACATTGATGCAGGCACCGTTCTGTTGACCGGTCAGGTGCTGCTGAGCCAGGGCGACAATGTGATGTCGGGTGACCGGATCACCATCGACCTGAACGCCGGCACCGCCCAGGCGGGCGGCCGTGTACGCACCACGTTGCAGACCGGGAACTGAACCACATGTCGACGCCGGATCTTTCTGTGACCGAGGGCAGCCAGGGCCTAGAGGTCGAAAACCTGCGCAAAAGCTACAAGACCCGCGTGGTGATCCGCGACTTTTCCATGTCGCTGAATCGGGGGGAAGTTGTGGCGCTGCTGGGTCCAAACGGCTGCGGCAAGTCGACCACCTTTTATTCCATCGCCGGCCTCGTTTACCCCGAAGGCGGTCATGTGAAAATTGACGGCCGCGATGTCACCGGCCTGCCGATGTACCGCCGCGCCAAGCTGGGCATCGGTTATCTGCCACAGGAGATGTCGATCTTCCGCGGCCTCAGCGTCGAAGACAACATCGCCTCGATCCTCGATATCTCGGAAAAAAGCCGCCACAAACGCCGTGAACGGCTGGAAGAGCTGCTGTCCGAATTTTCCATCGAACACCTGCGCCGCGCCCCTGCGCTGGCCCTGTCAGGCGGTGAACGGCGCCGGGTGGAGATTGCGCGCTGTCTGGCCGCAAACCCCAAATATCTGCTGCTGGACGAACCCTTTGCCGGGGTGGATCCGATCAGCGTTGGCGACATCCGTCATCTGGTCGCCGATCTGAAGAAACGCGGCATTGGCGTGCTGATCACCGACCACAACGTCCGCGAAACCCTGGAGATCGTGGACCGCGCCTATATCCTACATGACGGCAAGGTGCTGATGTCCGGCACCCCCGAAGAGGTGGTGGAGAATGAAAACGTCCGCCGCGTCTATTTGGGCGACAACTTCAAAATCACCTGATTTTCATCGGCTTAACCCCGCTTAGCCGGATCTGCCATCTGGGCTGTGTCAAAAAACTTTCACAGGTTGATTGACAGAGAGGCACCGACTCAGTCCAAATGGGGGCATGACATTTCTGGCTTTTGCACCGACGGATGAGGTGGTCTTGATGACAAGGCCACCCTACGGGCAAGCCGTTGTCATGCAACAATCCCACATTCGAATTTAACACGCTCCACCTCCGGTATTGCGGGGGGCGGGTGCTGTTTATTCGAAGTGTCACGTAAAGGAGACCTGATGCGCTATCAAATCACTGGAAAACAGATTGATATCGGCGAAGCGCTGCAAACCCATGTTCAGGACGGCCTGGGGGCTGCCGTTCAGAAATATGCAGAGCGGCCAACTGACGCCAATGTTATTTTCTCAAAATCAGCCAGCGAGTTTGTTTGTGAAGCCACCGTGCATCTATCTACCGGCCTGACTGCACAGGCCAAAGCCCATGATCATGAAATCTATGCCGCTTTTGAAAAGTGCTGCGAAAAAATGGAAAAGCAGCTGCGGCGCTACAAGCGGCGTCTGAAGGACCACCACAGCTCGCGCTCCGAGCCGGTTGAACAATTTGGCGCTTCGTCCTATATCCTCGCCTCTGACAACGACGAGATGGATTCGGAACCCGATGGGTTGCAGCCGATGATCGTCGCCGAAATGGAAACCAAGATTCCGTCGCTCTCGGTCGGTGAAGCCGTGATGCAAATGGAATTGGCCGGGGCTCCGGTTCTTGTTTTCCGGAACGAGGGGAAAGACGGGCTGAACGTCGTATATCGCCGCGATGACGGCAATATAGGCTGGATCGACCCGCAGTAATCAACGGCCGGGCCCAAGGTCCCGACCAGCGGAGCACTGAAGACTGACATGGAACTTTCGAGCATCCTCAAACAGGAGGCCGTCAAGGTTATTGGCGCGACCTCCAGCAAGAAACGTTTGCTGCACGATCTCGGTGACCTTGCCGCGTCTGCCTATGGGGTAAACCCGCAGGCGGCGGTTGAGGCTCTGCTGGAACGCGAAACTTTGGGCCCAACGGGCGTGGGCCACGGTGTGGCCCTGCCCCATGCCCGGCTGGCCGATATCGACCGTGTGGTGGGTGCCTTTATCCTGTTGGAAAAGCCGATCGACTTCGAAGCGGTGGACCGTCAGCCGGTGGATGTGGTCTTTGCGCTGTTTGCGCCGGAAGACGCAGGTGTAGAACATCTGAAAGCGCTGGCACTGGTGTCACGTTCGCTGCGCGAAGCCTCGCTTTGCACCAAGCTGCGCGCCAATGCTGATCCTGCAACGCTCTACACCATCCTGACCGAAGGCCAGGGCCAGCAGGCGGCTTAACCGCTTATAAACGTTGGATCACGACTGCAGGCCGCCCCCAAAAGGGCGGCTTTTGCTTTAGGCCCAGCTGCCAAAGCCGAAGCTGACGTAGTCTTTCTGGTAAACCGCTGCCACCCGCGCCTCAATGTCCGCGTCATAAATCGCCTGCAGGGGCACCGGCGCCATTTCAGGCGGGCGTGCATAGGCAGGCGGCGCGTCATAGCCCGCCCGACGCGCCAGCAGCGCCAACATATCGGGCAGTTCATCTTCGCGCAGGATCATGTCGGGCTGTGCCAGATCAGCAAACCCTTGCAAGGTCTGGCTTTGGCTGCACCAGGTGGCATCCACCCGGATACCGGATTGCCCTGACAGGTTCACCTTGAGGAAATCCAAGAACCCCAGGAAGGCCGCCCGGTGATCTGCGGCGCTATAATCCGGCCCCACCTCATCCGGCAGTTCCAGCCCGAAGCGCCGGTTCAGCGTTTTGCGGATCTTGGGATAGGTGCCGCCACCGGTCGCCAGGATCTTGGAACAAAACGCATCATGCACCCGCTCCACCGGATGGCGCAGAACCGAAAAACTGCGGAAGCCCGGGTGATCCTTCTTCCAGATCCGCAGGGTTTTCTGCGAAAACTGGCTGACCAGATCCTCAACCTCAGCACCATCCAACACCGCCAACCAGCGCGCCACAGCCGTATCGGACCCATTGCGCAGCGGCATGAACAACAAGGGCGCCTTGGCCCCAGCCACATAAGAGGGCACCACCGCGCCCCGCCGGGGTTCAAAATTGGGGGTGCGCGTCAGGTTGAACTGATCCAGATGGGCCAGCGCCTCTTCCATCGCGGCGAAGTTTTCCACCTTCTCCGACAGCGGCGCCGGGTTCTGTTTCTTCAGCTTGCCGTCCAGCTCTTCCAACTGGTCAGACTGGCCCAGCCACTGCGCCAGGCCGTTCATCACATCCAGATCCTGCAGATCCTCATAGGCAACATAGAACGCCGTCTGGCCACTGGTCTGCAGCGCGTTCAGCAGCTGCACCTGAAAGGCCTGCAGGCTTGCCAGATGGGCCTCAAACTCAGCCCGGTCAAACAGCGCCTTGCTGTCACGGCGCTTCTTCACATTGGTCAGCTTCCACTGGCCGGTGGCCTGCGCAATTTTCCAGCTGACATAGCTGTCAACCGGATTGCGGGTCAGCACAATCTTGGCGCAGCGCGGATCCGCCAGCAGCGTTTCCAACACCCGCGGATCATGGTCATGGAAGTAGCGAAAGCCGCCCATCCCATCGCTATGGCGCTTGATGGTTTCCAACAGCAGCGTTGGATCCTCTTCGCGCATCGGCTGGGTGACGCCCAAGATCTCAGTCGAGTTGGGGTAGCCAATAAAATGGGGGTTAAACGCCTCACCATGGCAGACCAGACCGGGGAAAGCGTTCAGGTTTGCCTCAAGGAAATTCGATCCGGTCCGCATCTCTGCAAAGACCACAAAATAGTCAAACCTGTCCTGCATCTAAGCCTATCTCACCAAATATGGTTTTCGTTTTGGGCGGGTGTCTTTGGCCATGCCCCGCTCCACCGCAAAATCCCCCATCAGATAGGGGTGCATGCCCTGGTTTTTCAGGTTTTGCAGGAACTGGCCAAAGCCGGTCAAGTCTACCATTTTCGGCGCTTCCGCCAGACGGCGGCCAGAGCGGCTGCCGATTTCATCGATAATGGTCTGCAACGGCTCCATCGGGGCCTCAATAAATTCAGCCATGGTCCAGATCCGGATCCGCGCCGAGGCATAGGGGGATCGCAGGATCTTCAGATGCTCCGCCTCGACCTTCTGCAGCTCAGCCGCTTCGCGCCGCAGATCGGCAAAATTGCGGTTGGACAGGAACAGCGGCACCGCCCAGGCGCCCGAAATGACCGAAACCTGCGCGTTAGGATCCTTGGCAAAGATCCAGCCAATGTCCTGCACATCGCGCGGGCCGAAGCGGAAACACTGCCGTTCCCCGCGGGAATTCCAGATCAGACTGGTGAGGAAGGCCTGCGGATTATAGTCACGGATCGCTGCGCTGTCGCTCAGCGCGCCATTCATCACCGTCTGGCCATCCGCGTATTCTGCCCGCTCCTCCGCAAACAGGTGGCCATGCATGCGCACGCCTGTGGCCTTGGTCAGCCAGCCGTCAAAATCCTCAAACAGGTCGCCAAAGCCCTGGAACACCGAATAACGCGCCGAGGTCACACCGTTTTCCCAACCGTCATGCGGGAAGCGGCTTTGCATATACAGGCCGGGGCGGCCGCGGGTCCGGCGGTCCACCGCTTTGGCAAAAATCCGGTCGATCTTGCCGGGGTTGGGTTCCGCCCCTTTCATCATCCCCGCCGGATCGCCAAGGAACGCCTCATAGAGCCGGTTGGCATGGGGCCAGATCTTGCGCGCCACAAAACAGTCCGAGCGGCGCAAGAGCTGCAGGTGATCGTCGTAGAAAATATGCGGTTTGCCCTGGAAGTCGAACTTCGACAGCGTCAGCGACCGGCTTTCGATGCTGGTGGAATAAAGCCGCGCCAGAGACTGGAAATAGCTTTCATCCGGGATCCAGACCCGTTTGAAGAAACTGTCATACAGTTCACGGTCGGGATCCTGCAGGATGGCTGACAAGGTCTGCCGGGTCAGGCACCACCACTGGCTGCCCATATGGGGCACAATGCCGTTGGGCAGATGCCGCTTGCGGCCCACAAGGCGCTGCAGGCCCACCCAGCGGTCAAAGAGGTAACGGTTCTTTTTCCAGCTGAACGGAAAGGACAGCGTAAACCGTTCTTCGTCCAGACCACCCACCGTCCAGGGCACATCGGCTGTGGTAGCGCTTTCGATAAAGTCGGTGCGCGGGCGTTCTGCCAGATAGTCGATCAGCTGCTGCACCGGGCGCAGCGGCAGGCAGGAGCCTGAGGCCAGATAGACATGGCGCACATCGGCGAAGTGATCCAGCATCATCTCTGCCGCGCTTTGCGAGGCAGCGACGATACCCCAGGTGCCCCATTCACAACGATGGCGCGGGCTGAACCGCACATCCGGCAGGTCCGACACCGCCTCAACAAAGGCGTTGTAGGTGCGATGATCAACGTTGCGGTCGACGTGAATCACCACCGGGCAGCCCGCCGCAGACCAGTGCCGCGCCACCTGTTCGGCCCGGCCCAGCGCGGTGTGCACCAGCATGATGATTCCGACACTTCCCATAGGCGTCGCCCCGTTCAGGCCCAGTTGCCCTTGGACATCAATCCAAGGATCTCTAACTGGCGCCAGTTGATGTATTTTTCGGACCATTTGCACCAAAGGTCCGGGTTTTCGTCCAGCGTGGCGGCATAGGCCTTATATTCCACACTGGCGGCATAGTGCTGTTTGCGCGCCAGCTCTTCCTGCGCTTTGGCATTGAAGGTGTCCAGAAACTTGGTGTGCAACAACACACCGCTGGCCTTCTCCCCACCCCATTCATCGTAGACCGAGTTCAACCCGCGTGGCAGCAGCATATGGGTTGAGCTGGCGTAGACGTATTTCTTATCCCACTTCACAAGCGGGATTTTGTTAAGGGCCGGGGCCTTCTCCGGCGCCTCCGGGAAAAAGACGCGCTGGCGCGGTCCCCCCTGGATCCAGAGGTTGCCAAATTTCCAGTTCCGTTCAATCGCGTAATTGCCGCTGTCGAACCAATTGGCAATTTCCAACGGATCCTGTCCGGCGCGATAGGGCTGCTGATCAATCCGCCCCTTGGGGTACATATCCAGCAGCATCGAGCTGAAGGATTTGATAGATGACGCATCCAGCCAGTCGGTCAACGCCCTGAGCGGCCGGGTGTCACAGAACGGGTAAACCAGGAATTCATCGGGATCGACCACCAGCGTCCAATGGCCGTGGCCATAGCGGCGCTGCAGATGGTTCAGCCAATCGACGCCAAACCGCGACCGCTTGTAGCTGGCGCGGGTATGCCACAGCGACACATCCGGTTGATCCTGCAGGTACGAGACCGAACCATCATCGCTGTCATTGTCCACGATCAGGAAGTGGTTCACCCCCATGTCACGGTAATACTGCAGGAAATACGGCAGGCGCACCGCCTCATTCCGTTGGGTGCAGAACAGTAGGATGTCACCCGGTTTGATCGCTGAGGTGCGATTGGCGATCGGGCGCAGCTCCCGCCGTTTGCGGAAGGCGCGGATCAAAAACCGTTTGCGCCGTAGCCGTAGCCGATATGCTGTCCAGACGCCCAAACCCACTCCTCACATGTCCGTCACGGTGATGCCGGGACCGGCGGGGGTCTACCCTGTCACAGCCGTCTTAACACCACGTTGAAATGCTCCTGCCAGGACGGGGGCACGAATCGTGCCAGTTCAGAGCGGTTGAGGTGCGGGTCAGCCTGCGGGGGGTGCGCCAGTTCGGTCATCTTGATTGTCCAAGAATACTGATCATTCACCGGCAGGTAAACGGCATTGTTTCCAAGAACTTCCCTAAACACCGGCAAATCACTGCAGATCACCGGACAGCCCCGCGCCCGCGCCTCAATCGCGGGCAGGCCATAGCCCTCAGCCAGTGAGGGAAACAGCAAGGCTACCGCCCCTTCCATAACATGCGCGATTCCACCATCGCTGAGCCCCGATAGTTCAAACACGGGGAACCCACGGTCCCGCACCTGATCCAAGCGATCCATCACCGCCGCACTGATCCAGCCGCGCTGCCCGCAGATGACCAGCTGCAACGGCACCCGGTCCGCGATCAGATGATCCCAGATGTCCAGCAGCATCACATGGTTTTTACGCGGCTCAATGGTGCCCAGGATGATCACATGAGGGATGGCCGGATCAAACCCGTCTGGCATCTCAAACGGTTCAACCGCGACATCCTGCATCTCCACGCCCAGTGGCGCCACCAGACAGGGCGGCACAGCCCCCGCCTTGGCCATATGGGTGACAACCTCTGCCTCCGTCGCGATAGAGTTGCAGAGGATCAGATCGCTGTGTTTACGCACCCGTTCTACCTTGCTGGCAAAGCGTTCCGCGGTCTCGGGTCGTTGGGTTTCGGGGTGGGTCAGCGGGATCAGGTCGTGCAGCAGCACCACCACCCGCGCGCCCTGCGCCTTGACGGCCTGCAGCACACGATCGGTCAGGTTGGAATGCCCGACGTTCACGTAGCTCACCCCCTGCGGCAGGTGGCGGGCCAGCATCGCAGGCAAGCGGCGTGGCACACCACGGGCAATTGCATCACGCCGCAGGCTGCTTTCGGCCCGGCGCCGCACGCTGTCGCCTCGCCCGATCAGGGCCAGTGCCCCCAGCCGCCCCCAGGGCAACCTCCCCTCCAACCGATCCTGAAGGTGCTGCAGTCCCGCCCGATCCAGCAGGAGATAGCCCAAGCGGGTGCGGACAAGACCAAACACCAGCCGATCCTGATCCAGCAACGCCCGCAGATAGGCCCGCTCCACCCGGTCAACGCCGGTGGGCAACCGCCCGGCCCGGCGCAGGCTGCGCGTCACATCCAGCAGATAGGCGCTGGCAGTGGGGCTGTCGACAAGGGGCTGCGGCGTCATCAGCTGTTGGGTCCATCCTGGATCAGCGGGCAAAGAAAAGGCCCGGACAAATGCCGGGCCATGATCCGCAGAACCTGCTTAAATGACAAGCGCTTACTGCGCCGCCTTATCAAGGGTCAGCACCTCTTGCAGGTAGTCGCGCAGTTCATCACGCAACTCAGGCCGCGACAGACCAAAGGAAACCGTTGCCTGCAGGAATCCCGCCTTGGAGCCGCAATCAAACCGCTGACCGTTGAACCGGTAGCCATAAACGCCACGCTCGGTGCCGATCTCTTTGGCGATGGCATCGGTTAGCTGGATCTCACCACCAGCGCCGGCCTCCATCGAGTTGAGCGAGGTCAGCACATTCGGATGCAGGATGTAACGACCGATCACCGCCAGATTGGACGGCTCAGTGCCCGGTGCAGGTTTTTCCACCATGCCCTTTGCTTTGACCACAGCGCCGCGATCATCGGCAACGTCCAGCACGCCGTAAGCATGGGCTTTCTCTGGTGGCACTTCCATCGTGGCCACCATGGAGCCGCCGGTCTCCTCATAGGCTTCGACCATCTGCTTCAGGCAGGGCTTTTCCGCTGCAATCACATCATCGGGCAGGATCACCGCAAAAGGCTCATCATGGATCATCCGGCGGGCACACCAGACGGCATGGCCGAGGCCCAGCGCCTTGTGCTGGCGCAGATAGGCGATCTGCCCGCTGTCCATATTGGTGGCTTTCAGGACGTCCAGCAGATCGGTTTTGCCTTTGCTGGCCAGATCATGTTCCAGCTGATGGGCATGATCAAAATAGTCTTCCAACGCGGATTTCCCACGTGAGGTCACAAAGATGAACTCTTTGATCCCTGCCTCGCGCGCCTCATCAATCGCATATTGGATCAACGGGCGATCCACCAAGGTCATGATTTCCTTCGGAACGGATTTGGTTGCGGGCAGGAATCGCGTGCCCAAACCAGCGACCGGGAAAATTGCTTTGGTTATTTTTTGTTTCATGCCGACCTCATAACTGCAAAATCAAAATAGACTTATTCAAACCCGAAATAAAGCTAAGGTCCGAAAACGGTTCGAACTGGCACACCGTGGCTTAAACATTGCAACCGGAAGAACCCGATTTTCACCTAAAATTCAATTCAGTTCGCGCTGCTTGCACACGCGCTGTGCCTCTTCCGCAACGCGGTTTTGAAACCCCATCAGGCGTACAAGCCTCTGATTTCGAACACTTCTGCCAAATAGGCCACCCCGTTGCAGCCATATGCCCGGCAGATGGTAACCCAGTCGATGAAACCGTGAGGTTGGCGAAAACAGATAAAGCGAAACCGTGGTGCCGCGTGCAGCAGCAGCCTCGGCCTCTGCCCAGAGCTTACGGCGCCGCCAGATCCAGCCGCTCAGCACCAAATGATCCCCATTGGCCTTGCTCTGAAACGCACGAAACGCACCGCCCCCCCCGGCACCTCAGCCTGCTGATCAACTGCACGTGCGGCCCCTGCGGCGATTCCAGCCTCCAGCGTTTCCAGAACCTCGGCAAGGTCACTGCGGCGGATCAGCTTCTGACGCACCTGTCGTTGCAGCCGGTCCCATTGTTCCTGTCGCAATTCGGTCAGCGCCCGCTCATGATCAGCGTCGGGATCATGTTTGCGCAGAAACACCATGCTGCTGGCGCCGACATCAAACAGATCGGTCACCGCCCGGTTTTGCTTGCGGCGCGGGCTGGGCGCATAGGCATGATGCACCTCCGCCAGCGGCACCAGAGCCACCTGCCCGCCAGCTGCTGCCAGTCGCAGATTAAGATCGGTTTCATCCAGAAAGAAATGAAACGCCTCATCAAACCCACCCAGACGCTGCAACCAATCCCGCCGCACCGCCATATTGGTGCCTTCGGTCTTCACCGCATGCCCCGGCGGTGGCGTGATGACCTGCGGCGCCTCACCTTCAACAGAAATCGGGTGTGCCTTGCCCTGGGGATCAATCACCCGGGCCCGCCATTGATAGCTGATCCCGTTGCGCCCGCGCACATAGCCCCCGGTGGCCGCCACCTCGGGCCCGGCAAAAGGCGCCATCAGATGGCACAGCCACGTCGGTTCTGGCACCGCATCATCATCGATGAAGGCCACAACCTCCCCGGCGGAGGCGGCGATGCCCAGATTGCGTGCGGCGGAGATATTGGGTTGGTCGAAGCCAACCAAAGTCACCGCATCCGCCAGGCCTGCCGCGGCAACTGCGGCCTCACCCTCGGGGTCTGTGACCACCACAATCTCATAGGCGTCATAATAGAGCCGGCTGAGCCCGGAAAGGCAGCGCGTCAAATCCTCCGCCCGGCCACGACTCACCACCACGACGGAAACAGACGGGCGACCGCCCGTCTGTGCCGCTACTTGCGAAACTGTCATGGTGGGCGGCGCCATCACGCCTCTTTCAGCACAACGCTGGGCGAATAGGCGATGAAGAACGGGTTGGCGTAGCCGTCTTTGCCATAGGCCAGGGGGCTGTGATCATCAAAGCGCACAACTTTACCGCCTGCCCCGTGCAGCACAGCGTGGCCTGCAGCGGTGTCCCATTCCATCGTCCGGCCGACGCGGGGGTAGATATCGGCCTCACCCGTCGCCACCAGACAGAATTTCAGCGAAGACCCGGCGCTTTTGCTGTCAGCCACATTATATTTGTTGATGTAGTCATCAGTCGCCTGATCACGGTGCGATTTCGACGCCACAACCAGCAGCGCCTCATTGTCCGCATCAGAGACGTTGATCGGTTTGGTCTCACCGATCTGGTCCTTTTCCAATGCGCCTGTTTCCTCCACCGCGGCGCCATCTGCCAGCGTGTAGAACATCCGATTGCGCGCCGGGGCGTAGACCACGCCACGGGTCGGCACACCGTTTTCCACATAGGCGATATTGACGGTGAAATCGCCACGACGGTGGACAAATTCCTTGGTGCCGTCCAGCGGGTCAACAATCAGAAATGTATCCGCTTTTTCGCTATGTGACTCGGCCTGCTCCTCGGTCACCAGCAATACATCAGGGAACGCCGCACGCAGCCCGGCCGAGATCAGCGCATCCGCCGCTTCATCCGCTTCGGTCACTGGGCTTTCGTCCGACTTCACCTTCACTTCGAAACTGTCAGAATTGTAGATGTCCATAATCTTGTCACCGGCCTCAAGCGCGAGACGGCGCATCACTTCACTCAGCTTTTGGTAATCCAAACCTGTGTTCCTTTCAGAGGAGCCACCCAAATAGGGTCACAGGCCGACCCCCGGGCGATTATTGCCATAAATACGCCACCCTCTTATGGTCTTAGGCTAAGCAAACGGCAAGGATTGACCGTTGTAATAACCGCAGCAAGCGGGAGCAGGCGCAGATGTTTTACAAGAGTCGCAAAGAAACGGGGCTGGAAGCGGCGGTCATGATGGCCGAGCTGACCTACCACTCGATTGCGCGAAAGATCCGCAACACTCATGGCAATGCGGTGCTGTCGATCCTTGTGAACCTGCTGCAGCTGATGATCATGGTGATCGCCTTTTATGCGATGTTCACCCTGCTGGGCCTGCGCAGTGTCGCCGTGCGCGGGGATTTCATGCTCTACCTGATGTCGGGGATCTTCCTCTACATGACCCACGCCAAAACCCTTGGCGCGGTGGTCGGCTCCGAAGGTCCAACCTCAGCGATGATGCTGCATGCGCCGATGAACACCATCATCGCCATCATGTCCTCTGCGCTCAGCGCGCTCTATCTGCAGGTTCTGGCCCTGTCGCTGATCCTGTTCATCTACTACATGGGCTTCAATAAGTTCGTGATCGAAGACGCGGCCGGTGCCTTTGGCATGTTGCTGCTGGCCTGGTTTGGCGGCCTGGCCATTGGCACGGTGCTCTTGGCCCTGAAACCCTGGTTTCCTGCCGCGGTGCAGATCATCACGCTGATCTACCAGCGCGCCAATATGATCGCATCGGGCAAGATGTTTCTGGCAAACTCCCTGCCCGGATTCATGCTGGCGATGTTTGACTGGAACCCGCTTTTCCACGCCATCGATCAGGCCCGGGGCTTTGTCTTCATCAACTATGTGCCGCGCTATTCTTCGATCAAATATGCGCTGATCTGCTACGGTGTGATCTTGATGCTGGGTCTCATTGGCGAATTTTACACCCGCCGCCATTCCTCGCTCAGCTGGGGCGCACGGCGCTAAGCCTACCGTTACCTGAGGGCCCTTCCTGGGCCCGAGGTATCCTGCCTGCGCGTCAGCGCAGACCGCTCAACACCGCTATCCCACCACCCGACAGGTCAGGTTGATGCGCCCTCCTTGCGGCAACAAGGTGGAGGAGCCGAAGCGGATCTTGTCCACCCCGTGGTGCAGCAACCGGGCCTCGCCGCCCATCACCAGCACATCCCCTGAGCGCAGCCAGATCGATTCGGTGCTGCCGCCGCGGTCCAGATTGCCGACGCGAAACAGCGCCTCATCCCCGAGTGACACCGACAGAACCGGCCAGCTGAAATCGCCTTCGTCGCGATCCTGATGCATCCCCATCCGGGTGCCTTCGCCGTAGAAATTGATCAGGCAGCAATCGGGATCACGCTGATCGCTGCCAAGGGCGCGCCACAGATCCAGCACCTGTTGCGGGATCGCGGGCCATGCCGCGCCACCGGGATGGCGGGGTTCATAGCGATAGCCCTTGCGGTCACTGACCCAGCCCAGCCGCCCGGCTGAGGTCATGCGCACCGACATCGGCTTGCCCCGCGCGGTAACGGGGGCAAAAAACGGTGCCTGTTTGGCGCAATCCCGTAAGGCGGTCACCAGCTCTGCCTGCGCCTCTGCATCCAGATAGCCGGGGTAGATCTGCACCCCGCGCAAATTGATCGCGGGGCCCGCAGTTGGGGGCGATCCGCGGCTCATCTGCGGCCCTTTTCGCCGTCAGACGCCCAAAGCTGAAAGAATCCCATCGGAATCGCTGATTCCCTCCTTTTGCAGTGCTTGCAGGGTGCCTCCGCCCTCCCTATATACGCCGGGAAGCGTAGGGATCCACTCCGGACCCTGCACAAACCAGATCGGGGCAGGATGCCGCAATGGGTCCAAACCTCGTGCAATCGCCTTGAAGTAAAAGGGATCAAAACATGTCGAAAGTCATCGGTATTGACCTGGGGACCACCAACAGCTGCGTTGCGCTGATGGATGGCTCGCAAGCCAAAGTTATCGAAAACGCGGAAGGGGCACGCACCACCCCGTCGATCGTCGCCTTCACCGACGATGAGCGCCTGGTGGGCCAGCCGGCAAAACGTCAGGCCGTCACCAACCCCGCCAACACCATTTTTGGTGTAAAACGTCTGATCGGCCGTCGCGCAGATGACGCACATCTGGCCAAAGACAAGAAAAACCTGCCCTTCGAAGTCGTCAACGGCGGCAACGGTGATGCATGGGTCGAAGCCAAGGGTGAGCAGTACTCCCCGTCGCAGATCTCGGCCTTCATCCTGGGCAAAATGAAAGAAACCGCAGAGTCCTACCTGGGTGAGGAAGTTTCCCAGGCGGTGATCACGGTTCCTGCCTACTTCAACGACGCTCAGCGTCAGGCCACCAAAGACGCCGGCAAGATCGCTGGCCTCGAAGTGCTGCGCATCATCAACGAACCGACCGCCGCCGCACTGGCCTACGGTCTGGACAAAGAAGAAACCCAAACCATCGCCGTTTATGACCTTGGCGGCGGTACCTTCGACGTGACCATCCTGGAAATCGACGAAGGCCTGTTTGAGGTGAAGTCGACCAACGGTGACACCTTCCTGGGTGGTGAAGACTTCGACATGCGCATCGTCAGCTACCTGGCCGACGAGTTCAAAAAAGAGCATGGCGTTGACCTGACCAAAGACAAGATGGCCCTGCAGCGTCTGAAAGAAGCTGCTGAAAAAGCCAAAATCGAACTGTCTTCGGCACAGCAGACCGAAATCAACCAGCCGTTCATCTCGATGGACGCTGCCACCGGTCAGCCGCTGCACCTGGTTGTCAAACTGACCCGCGCCAAGCTGGAAAGCCTGGTGGGTGACCTGATCAAAAACTCGATCAAGCCGTGCCAGGCCGCGCTGAAAGACGCCGGTCTGACCACCAGCGACATCGACGAAGTTGTTCTGGTTGGCGGTATGACCCGTATGCCGAAGGTCATCGAAGAAGTGACCAAATTCTTCGGCAAAGAGCCCCACAAAGGTGTGAACCCGGACGAAGTTGTGGCCATGGGCGCCGCCATTCAGGCCGGTGTTCTGCAGGGCGACGTGAAAGACGTTGTTCTTCTGGACGTGACCCCGCTGTCTCTGGGCATCGAAACCCTGGGCGGTGTCTTCACCCGTCTGATCGACCGCAACACCACCATCCCGACCAAGAAGTCTCAGGTCTTCTCGACCGCCGAAGACAACCAGTCGGCCGTGACCATCCGGGTCTTCCAGGGTGAACGTGAAATGGCAGCGGACAACAAGATCCTCGGCCAGTTCAACCTCGAAGATATCCCGCCGGCACCGCGTGGCATGCCGCAGATCGAAGTGACCTTCGACATTGACGCAAACGGCATCGTTTCCGTAGGCGCCAAAGACAAGGCCACCGGCAAAGAGCAGCAGATCACCATCCAGGCCTCGGGTGGCCTCAGCGAGGATGACATCGAACAGATGGTCAAAGACGCGGAAGAGAACGCCGAAGCCGATAAGGAACGCCGTGAGCTGGTCGAAGCGCGCAACCAGGCCGAAAGCCTGATCCTGTCGACCGAAAAATCGATGGAAGAACACGCCGACAAGGTGGATCCGACCACCATCGAAGCGATCGAACTGGCCATCGCCGCCCTGAAGGACGACCTGGCCAAAGACGACGTCAAGGCTGAGAAGATCCAGTCCGGCATCCAGAACGTGACCGAATCGGCCATGAAACTGGGTGAAGCCATCTACAAGGCCGCCCAGGAAGAGGGCGACGCCGAAGAAGGTCCGGTGGATGTGGACGAAGCCGCAGGTCCGGCCGGTGACGACGATATCGTTGACGCCGACTTCGAGGATCTGGACGACGACAAGCGCGCGTAATCCGCGTTTTCCTAGGAACAATTCGGGGGCCGGCCTTTCCGGGCCGGCCTTCGACGTTCCGCAAGAAGGGGTAACCCAATGGCAAAACGGGATTATTATGACGTTCTCGGCGCCAGCAAAGGCGCCTCAGCCGATGAACTGAAGAAGGCCTATCGCAAGAAGGCCAAAGAACTGCACCCGGACCGCAACAAGGACAACCCGGATGCGGAAGCGCAGTTTAAAGAAGTCAACGAAGCCTACGACTGTCTGAAAGACGCTGAGAAAAAAGCAGCCTATGACCGCTTTGGTCATGCAGCCTTCGAAGGGGGCATGGGCGGTGGCGGTGGCTTCCACCGCGGCGGTGGCCAGGGCGATTTCGCCTCGGCCTTCTCGGATGTGTTTGACGATCTCTTTGGCGATATGATGGGGGGGGGCCGCGGGGGCGGTGGACGCTCCCGTGCGGCCCGTGGCGCAGACCTGCGCTACAACCTGCGCATCTCGCTGGAAGAGGCGTTTAACGGCCAGCAGAAGACCATCAAGGTGCCGACCTCGGTTGCCTGTGGCTCCTGTGACGGCTCCGGCGCCGAAGGCGGCGCAGAACCACAGGTCTGCCCAACCTGTTCCGGCATCGGTAAGGTGCGGGCGCAACAGGGTTTCTTCACCGTTGAACGCACCTGCCCGACCTGTTCCGGTCTGGGTCAGATCATCCAGAACCCCTGTAAGGGCTGTGGCGGTCAGGGCCGCGTTGAAAAGGATCGTTCCCTCAGCGTGAACATCCCTGCAGGCGTGGAAACCGGCACCCGCATCCGTCTGGCTGGCGAAGGCGAAGCTGGCATGCGCGGCGGTCCGGCGGGCGATCTCTATATCTTCATTGAGGTCGGCAAACACGACATCTTTGAACGTGAGGACAGCGATCTGTTCTGCCGTGTGCCGGTCTCAATGACCGTGGCGGCCATGGGCGGCGACATCGAAGTGCCCACCATAGACGGGGGCCGCTCGCGCGTGAAGATCCCAGCCGGCAGCCAATCCGGCCGCCAGATGCGCCTGCGCGGCAAGGGCATGCCCGCCCTGCGCGGCAACCACACCGGTGACATGTTCATCGAGCTGGCGGTGGAAACACCGGTCAACCTGACCGCCCGCCAGAAAGAGCTGCTGAAAGAGTTTGAGGAACTGTCCGAGGACAACAACCCCGAAAGCTCCAGCTTCTTCTCTTCGGTGAAAAACTTCTGGGATAGCATGAAAGGCTGATCCGGCAAAAGGGCGCTCCGGCGCCCTTTTTTATTGGCACGCGCCGGGCTTTGACGGGCCACTAACGCAAATCGTCGTAGAACCCACCCCATCCGTCAGGTTCTGGCTCAGCCGCCCGAAATTCCGCCTGCGCCGCTGCATTCAAAGCCACATACCACTGCCTGAAGTGACGCAAATAATCCTCTCCCGCTCCCATGCGCCACCCCATGCTCTTGCGTTCATAAGAAGGAAACAGCGCCCAGGGCGGCTGCAACGGGTTTGGCAGGCTCTGCACCCAGGCCTGATGCCACCGCAAACTCTCCTCCAGTTCAGTTCGCAGATCCTCCGGTAAGGCGCCGTCTTGGATCTGCCATGACCTCCCTCTTTTCACCACGCGGGCCCTCGCTCCATTTCACGCAACACGGAACTTAACACAGCTTTTCAACGGTCCCAAAATACTCCGGGTGAATGGGGGCAAATCGCAGATTTGACCGCAGAGGGCAGCGCCCTTAACCCTTTGCTAACCAATCCGTGCGACGCTGAGGTCATGAGCCATTTCCGCGAATCCCCGTTGCCTCTGTTTGATGACGCGGCGCCTGTCCCTGCGTCTCGCCCACCTAAGACCACCCCAAAACTGCCCAGCTATATCCGCGACCATCGCAAGCGGCTGCGCGAAAGGTTTCTGACAGGGGGCGCGGATGCTCTGCCGGATTACGAACTGTTGGAACTGGTGCTGTTCCGCGCCATCCCGCGCCAGGATGTGAAACCCTTGGCCCGACTACTGCTCGACACCTTTGGGGACTTCAACCGCACCCTCTCCGCCCCGATCCCGCGCCTGGCGGAGGTTTCAGGGGTAGGCGATGCTGTGATCTGTGAGCTGAAACTGGTGGAGGCCGCGGCGCATCGCCTGTCGCGCGCCCGGGTGATGCAGCGCCCCGTGGTCAGCAGCTGGGACGCCTTACTGGATTATTGCCACACTGCGATGGCGCATAAGGATATTGAGCAGTTTCGCGTGCTGTATCTGGACCGTAAAAACACCCTGATCGCGGATGAGGCGCAGGCCCGCGGCACGGTGGATCACGTCCCCGTCTACCCGCGTGACGTGGTGAAACGGGCGCTGGAGCTTAACGCCTCCGCCCTCATTCTGGTGCACAATCACCCTTCAGGTGATCCCACCCCGTCAGAGGCGGACATCAGCATGACACAACAGATCTATCGCGCGGCTGAGGCGCTGAGCGTCACGCTGCATGATCATCTGATCATCGGAAAATCGCGGGAAATCTCATTCCGGGCGGAGGGTCTGCTTTAGCTGATCAGCGCAGCCAGACCTCAACCCGGCGGTTCACCTGACGGCCCCAGGCGCTGTCATCACAGGCCATCGGCATCGCCTCGCCAAACCCTTCGGCGCTGAGGGTCACACGTTCAAAACTGGCGGTTTCCGCCGCTTTGCGCACTGCCGCCAGCACCGTCTCGGCCCGTTTCTGCGCGATCCTCTGGTTGGCCGCAGCCCCGCCATCGCCATCACTGAACCCGGCAAAAACCATGTCCCGGGTGTCATAGAGCCCGGATTCCAAGGCCTGCGCCAGCAGCTCCACGTTAGAACGTGACTGCGCATCCAGCCGGGCCGATCCTGCCTCAAACCGGAAGGACAGCGACAGGCGGCGCTTGTCCGACAGCACCGTCACCATGTCCTGCAGCGCCTCTAGACCGATCTCCTCACCGGCCTGCGCGATGGCATTGGCAAATCGGTTGCCCTGTGCATTGATGGCGATTTCTTCCGGCGTCTGATCTGTCAGCCCTGCGCGGCGAATGACCAGCTGCGCCGTGTCCGAGCGGGTGAAGGCGATAAAATCCCGCCCCAGCTTGGGCAAACGGCGCGCAGGCAGGTACAGGAACATCGGCGCGGACAGCGGATAATCCTCGGTCTTGAGGCTCAACCGGTCCGCCTTCAGGCTAAAGCCACAGGCGCCGCTCAGCGCCACCTGTTTGGTCTGGCCATGGCCGCTGACGCTGGTCAGACCCAGACCAAAGGGATCGCGCAGCACCGCCTCAGACAGGGCCAGATCACTGTCATAGCGCAGGGCACCCTCTGCCACGGCAACACCGGCAGGGGCCAGCAGGCGATCTTCCACCACCTGCCACAGACCCGATCCCTGCTGCCGCAGATGCAGGGTGATCGGAGCGTCAGGGCCGCCCAGTTGGTTCCAATTGTTGATCTCACCGGCAATCACCCGGGCCAGATCTGGGGTTGAGATTTTCAGCAGCGGATTGTCCGGCGCCACCACAGGCACCAGCGCATCCAGCGCCAGCACCCGGCCCCGGCGCGGGTCGCTCAGATCGCCCAGACCGGCCTCTTTGGCACGGGTCTGTTCCGCGGGCCGCACTTCGCGCAGGGCCATGACGATGTCGGCCTCATTGGCCATCAGATCAAAAAAGCCTTCGTCGGTGTTGCTGAGTTTCAGCGTCAGGATGCCCACAACCCGGCCTGTTGTCCGCTCACTCAGGGTCATCTGCAGCTGGCCCTCCTCAGGATGCGACCGGCGCACCCGGTAGCCGCTGCGTTCGGCAAAGGCCTGCACCAGCGCGGGCATCAGCACCCGGCCCATTGTATCGGATCCGGCCAGGGTCAGCTCGGCCACGTAATCTTCCAGATTCGGACAAGCTGGCCCCTCACACAGCACGCCGGAGCCATCGACGGTCAGCTCCCCATAGATGGTCTGCACCCGGTAAAACTCACCATCAAACCCCAGGAGGTCGCCGGAGATTTCAACCGTGCCATCGGTGGAGGTCAGGGTCACATCCTGCGCCCATACTCCAGCGGTCATGCTGACAAGAAAAAGTGCGGCGAGTGTCGCCGCACGCAAAATGATCATTGCTGTGCCCTGCCCGATCTGATCTGCGCCGCTTACTTGGCGGCGATTTTCAGGTCTTGTAGCAGGTTTTTCAACAACAGAAAGTCACCAACCGTTTCACAGCCCGGAACCGCCAGCGACAGTTCGCGCACATCCAAGCGGCCGCTCGGGGACCATTGGATCGCTTCGGCCTGAATATCACGGTTGCAGTTGACCTCGGTCACCTCAGCCTCAATCGACAACTGGATGTCGCCGCCCTGCGCTGTTGCGGCCGCGACGGTATAGACCTCCGCGCGGTAGCTTTCGGGCAGCGACCGGTCTCCCAGCAGGACAAGGCTGGCAGCGGCCTGTGTGGCATCAAGCGCCCCACTCCAGACGTGGCCAGCATCGCCGTAGCCGGCGCCAAATTCACGGGCGTGCAGTTCGATCCCCAGATCGCCCCGCCACTGCGCGGCTGCACGCTGGTACAGCGGCATATCGGGAACCATGATATGGCCCACGGCGCCGTCACCATTGCTAAAATCCGCGATGAACACCGCAGATTCGGCCAATGCAGGGGCTGTCACAACCAATTGGCCCTCCGCATCGCTGATATGGGTGAACATCAACCCGTTGTGGTGAAGGGTCACCCGTTGTCCCGGCAGACAGGGCGCATCGATGGAAATCAGGACCATCGCACCGGGCTGCGGGCTGAGCTGCATCACCGGATCACAGGCACGCGACGGCACTTCAAGCACCGGCACCTCAAACCCCGGGCCATCCAGCTGCGGCGCGGCGGCCAGGCGTTCAACCGGCGCTTCGCCCAGATCGCCCTCAACCAGGGTTGAGGCAGGCAAATCCGGTGCACTTTCAGGGCTGCCAACGGTCAGGGTGATCCCGGACAGTTCAAACCGGTCATCCTGTGAAGCCACAGGTGCGTCAGCGGCCAGACGGGGGGACTGTGCCGTGCGTTTGCCCGGAACCTCAGCCCCGTTCTGCATCACAAATCCAATGGCAAAAACCATCGAAAGGGATGCGCATCCCATCAGAAATCGGTTTGTCAGAGCCATGGTCACGGCCTCCGGTCATAGATGTACCCAAGGCTGATTTGATCGCTGAAAAGGGGCAGAAAAAGGGCGCAGGCGCGGAGTCTTTGAGGACCCCGCGCCTACGCCAAATCTAGAAATGTCAGGTGCCGTTAGGCCAGACGACCGTGGCAGTGCTTGAACTTCTTGCCCGAACCACAGGGGCACTGATCGTTGCGGCTGGGATTGCCCCAGGTCGACGGATCGTTTTCGTCAAAGCCTTCGATCGGCTCACCTGCAGGCGCCGCCGCAGGTGCGCTGGCAGCAGCGGCGGCGGCCGCCTGTTGCTGCATCTGCGCCTGCTGGGCCATCATCTGTTCCATGATGGCGCGCTGCTCATCCTCGGTCATCGGGCGCACCTGGCCCAGCTTCTGCGAAACATCTTCACGCAGACCATCCAGCAGCGATTCAAACAGCTGGAAGCTCTCGGTTTTATATTCGTTCAGCGGGTCGCGCTGCGCGTAGCCACGGAAACCCACAACCGACCGCAGGTGTTCAAGCTTCAGCAGATGTTCGCGCCACTTGGCGTCGATAGTCTGCAGCAGGATCTGCTTTTCGATATTGCGCATGTTTTCCGGGCCAAAGGCTTCGGCTTTTTCGGCCATCGCCTTATCCGCGGCCTCTTCCATACGTTCGGCAATCACGTCCCCGTCTACGCCTTCTTCATCACCCCAGGTGATTACAGGCACATCAAGGTTCAGCTTCTCAATCGCCGCAGCATAGAGCCCTTCGGTATCCCACTGGTCGGCGTAGGATTTCGGCGGGATGTGCAGGTCCACCAGATCGTCGATCACCTGATCGCGCATATCCTTGGCGATTTCCGACAGATCCTCAGCTTCCATGATTTCACGGCGCTGGCTGAAGATCACCTTCCGCTGCTCGTTCATCACGTCATCGAACTTCAGCAGCTGTTTACGAATGTCGAAGTTGCGGCCTTCGACCTTGGCCTGTGCCCGCTCCAGCGATTTGTTGACCCAGGGGTGCACAATCGCTTCGCCCTCTTTCATGCCCAGTTTGGACAGAACGGCATCCAGGCGTTCCGAGCCGAAGATGCGCATCAGATCATCTTCCAGCGACAAGAAGAATACCGAGCGACCGGGATCACCCTGACGGCCCGAACGGCCGCGCAGCTGGTTATCGATGCGGCGGCTTTCGTGGCGTTCGGTGGCCAGAACAAACAGACCGCCGGCGTCTTTGACAGCCTGTTCGTCGGTCTTATGCGATTCTTCGATCTGATGGCGAATGGCGCTGTGATCGCCTTCGGGATTGGCAGCGATGGCTTCCATGATCTTGAACTCGACGTTGCCGCCCAGCTTAATATCGGTGCCGCGGCCCGCCATGTTGGTGGCGATGGTCACCGCACCCAGCTTACCGGCATCCGCAACGATCTGCGCTTCCTGTTCGTGCTGACGCGCGTTCAGAACATTGTGCGGCACATCCGCAGCGGTCAGCAGCTGGCTGAGGAATTCGGACTTCTCAATCGAGGTGGTGCCAACCAGAACCGGCTGACCGGCCTCATGCGCCTCTTTGATCGATTTCACCACAGCGTCGAATTTTTCGCGCGCGGTGCGGTAAACCTGATCGTCTTCGTCTTTCCGGGCCACCGGACGGTTGGTAGGCACCTCGACCACGCCCAGACCGTAAATCTCGGCAAATTCTTCGGCCTCGGTTGCAGCGGTGCCGGTCATGCCGCCCAGCTTGTCATAAAGGCGGAAGTAGTTCTGGAAGGTCACCTGCGCCAGCGTCACGTTTTCGGGCTGAATCTGGCAGCCTTCTTTGGCTTCAATCGCCTGATGCAGACCTTCGGACAGACGGCGCCCGGCCATCATACGGCCGGTGAATTCATCAATCAGCACAACATTGCCGTCGCGCACGATGTAATCTTTGTCTTTGGTGAACAGCTTATGCGCCCGCAGACCCTGGTTCACATGGTGCACGATGGTGGTGCTTTCGGGGTCATAAAGGCTCTGCTCTTCGGGCAGGATTTCCGCCTTCTGCAGCAGTTGCTCCAAGTATTCGTTGCCCTCATCGGTGAAGGACACGTTCTTGGTTTTTTCGTCCAGCGTATAGTGGTCGTCCTGCAGCTGCGGGATAATCTGGTCGATGGAGACGTAAAGTTCGGTCCGGTCCTCGGCAGGGCCCGAGATGATCAGCGGCGTCCGCGCCTCATCGATCAGGATCGAGTCAACTTCATCGACAACGGCGAAATAGTGATCACGCTGCGCCATGTCAGTCAGTTCCGACTTCATGTTGTCGCGCAGGTAGTCAAAGCCCAGTTCGTTGTTGGTGGCGTAGGTCACGTCACAGGCGTAGGCCTGTTTCTTCTCATCGTCGGGCTGCTGCGGGTAGACCACACCGGTGGTCATGCCCAGAGCACCGTAGACCTTGCTCATCCATTCGGCGTCACGTTTGGCCAGATAGTCGTTCACGGTCACAATATGAACGCCACGACCGGTCAGTGCGTTCAGATAGGCCGGGAAGGTCGCGACGAGGGTTTTACCCTCACCGGTTTTCATTTCGGAAATGTTGCCCTGGTGCAGGAAGATGCCGCCCATCAGCTGGGTGTCAAACGCCCGCAGGCCCAGCGACCGCTTGGCCGCTTCGCGACAGTTGGCAAAGGCTTCGGGCAGCAGCTTGTCCAGATCTTCGCCGGCTTCGACACGCTGTTTGAACTCGGCCGTCTTTTCGATCAGCCCCTCGTCAGACAGTTTTTCAAACTCGGGTTCCAGCGCATTGATCTGCTCCACCAATGGGCGGGTTGCCTTGATCTTGCGGTCATTCGGCGTGCCGAAGATCTTCTTGGTAAGCGTTCCGAAACCCAACATTTTCTTTCCGATCCGGTCGTTGACTATAACGTGTGTGGCATTTGCTTGCCGGTTCTTCTTGCAACGCATAAAACAATTGCGAAACCCAGCAATTTAATGGCCTCAAAGCGATGTAAGGGGCGGCTGGTGCAGTGTCAACGTTGCGCACCAATTGCGCGCCTCCAAAGGACCATTCCCATGGCAAATCTCGTGTCAAAACGCCTCACTTTCCTGTCAGCCGCCGCGCTTTCGCTCACTTTGATGATGCCGGCTCAGGCGGAAGAGGCCCCGGGCATCGATACCGTGGTTGCCACGGTGAATGGTGTGGAGATCACCCTGGGCCACATGCTGGCCACCCGGGACGCCCTGCCCGCGCAATATCAGCAGCTGCCCGCAGAAACCCTGTTCCCCGGCATTCTAGACCAGCTGATCCAGCAGACCGTGCTGGCCGAAGCCGCGGGTGACGAACCGAAAGCCGTGGCGATTGCTGTTGAAAACCAGCAGCGCGCCCTGATGGCCAACATCACCCTCGAAGGTGTGGTCGACAGCGCAACCACCGAAGAGGCCCTGCGCGCCGCCTATGACGCGGCCTACAGCAACGTTGAGCCGACCAAAGAATACAACGCCGCCCACATTCTGGTGGAAACCGAAGAGAAAGCGAATGAACTGGTGGCTGAAGCCCGTAGTGGCGCCGATTTCGCGGAACTGGCCAAGGCAAACTCCACCGGCCCGTCCGGCCCCAACGGTGGTTCGCTGGGTTGGTTTGGCACCGGCATGATGGTGCCCCCCTTCGAAGAAGCCACTTTCGCGCTGGAGGTTGGGGCCATTTCCGATCCGGTTCAAACTCAGTTCGGCTGGCATGTCATCAAGCTGAACGAAACCCGTGATGTTGCCGCCCCCACCTTTGAAGAGGTTGCTGGCGAACTGGCCGGTCAGGTGCAGCAGGAAGCGGTAGAAGCCAAGATCGCCGAGCTGACGGCCGCTGCGGCGGTTGAGCGTGGCGTGGCCGATGGTCTGGACCCTGCGATCCTGAACACCCTGTCGTTTGAGGCGGAATAATCCATGGCTGGAACGATCCCGGTCTCACCGCTGGCCCCTGCCAGCTTCCCGGAACTGCCGGTTGTGGCGGGGGCAACTTTTGCCGCCACCGCAGCGGGTGTGAAATATCAGGGCCGTACCGATGTTATGCTGGCGCTTCTGCAGCCCGGCACCACAATGGCGGGCGTTTTCACCCGCTCCGCCACGCGGTCGGCCAATGTGTTGGACTGTCAGGCCAAAATCGGCGCTGACAGTGACGCTGGCGCGGCGATCATCGTCAATTCAGGCAATTCCAACGCCTTCACGGGCAAGGCGGGCGAAGGCTCCGTCGCGGCGATCTGCGCCGCAGTGGCGGCTGAAACCGGCCTGCCTGAGGACCGCGTGTTCACCTCCTCCACCGGGGTGATTGGCGAACGCCTGCCGCATGACCGCATCACCGGCAAGATCGCCGAACTGGCTGCCACCCAAGAGGCTGGCGCGCTGGAGGCTGCCGCCCAGGCGATCATGACCACCGACACCTTTGCCAAAGGCTCAACCACCACGGTTGAGATTGACGGCACCCCGGTGACCATCGCCGGCATTGCCAAAGGATCCGGCATGGTGGCCCCTGATATGGCCACGATGCTGGTCTATATCTTCACCGATGCGCAGGCGTCGCGTCCGGCGCTGCAGGCCCTGCTGAGCGGTCACACCGATAAGACCTTCAACAACATCACCGTGGACAGTGACACCTCCACCTCGGACACGCTGCTGTTGGCGGCCACCGGGGCCTCAGGCGTCAATGTCGATGGCAATGCCGCCTTTGCCGAGGCGCTGCATCAGGTGATGCTGGATCTGGCCCATCAGGTGGTGCGTGATGGCGAAGGCGCCACCAAGTTTGTTGAGGTTCAGGTGACCGGCGCAGCCACGGATGCGGATGCCCGCACCCATGCAATGGCAATTGCCAACTCACCGCTGATCAAGACCGCCGTCGCGGGCGAAGATCCCAACTGGGGCCGGGTTGTCATGGCGATCGGGAAATCCGGTGCCGCTGCCGACCGCGATCTGTTGACCATCCGGTTCGGTGACATTCTGGTTGCGGAAAAGGGCTGGGTGGCTGAAAGCTACACCGAAGAGGCCGGTGCCGCCTATATGAAGGCGCAGGATCTGGTCATCGCGGTGGATCTGGGACTGGGGGACGGCGCATCTACCGCATGGACCTGTGACCTGACCCACGGCTATATCACCATCAACGCTGACTACCGCTCGTAAGGGCGTCAAAACACCAAGGAACCGCCCCTCATGTCTGATCAAGCCGCTGCCCAAACACCTGCGCCAACACCTGCGCCGGTGAACACCGTACTGGTCTCAGCCGTGGCGCTGATCGACAAAGAGGGGCGGATCCTGCTGGCCCAACGGCCCGAAGGCAAATCCATGGCTGGCCTCTGGGAATTTCCCGGCGGCAAGGTTGAGCCGGGCGAAACCCCGGAACACGCGCTGATCCGCGAATTGCAGGAAGAGTTGGGCATCGACACCTGGGAAAGCTGCCTGGCGCCGCTGACCTTTGCCAGCCACTCCTACGAGAAGTTCCACCTGCTGATGCCGCTCTTTGCCTGCCGCAAGTGGGAGGGCATCCCGCAGCCGCGTGAAGGGCAGGTACTGAAGTGGGTCCGGCCCACAGATCTGCGCGATTACCCGATGCCGCCGGCAGATATCCCGCTGATCCCGATCCTGCGCGACTGGCTGTAAGATCCGCCCAAGTCCCTGCGACCACTAAATAATTTACGTTCACGTCAACCTGACGTCGCCTATGGCCTGTACCCCATCGGTATAGGCCGCAGGTCAATGTTATCATTTCCCCTATTTTTTAAGCACATTTCGTGTATTTTTGTGCGGTCTTTGGTGGGGATTTGAGACATGATTAAAACAATCGTAATCGGAAAATACGTTTCCGTGCAGGGCTGCTTCGTCAAGCATTTGCCCGGCGGAAAGATGATGGTGCGCGTTGGCAACCGCCTGTTCGCAGGCACACCTGTCAAGTCACACGCTGCTTAACGCCACACGCGCTGCACCAACATCCATGAAACGAAAAAAGGGAAAGCCAACCGGCTTTCCCTTTTCTTTTCGTCACCCATCCGGGCCGTGAGGCAAACTGTTAGTCCAGCTTGCGCTCAATCTCTTCACGCTCAAAGATCTCGATGACGTCATCCGGGCGGATATCATCGTAGTTCTCAAACGCCATGCCGCATTCCTGACCGGACAGCACTTCTTTGACTTCGTCCTTGAAGCGCTTCAGCGTCTTCAGCGTGCCCTCGTGGATCACCACGTTGTCGCGCAGCAGACGGACGCCTGCGGAACGACGGGCCACACCTTCGGTGACCAGACAGCCGGCAACCTTGCCAACACCGGTAACCTTGAAGACCTCTTTGATCTGCGCGTAACCGATGAAGTTTTCGCGGATCTCGGCCGACAGCAGACCCGAGGCCGCCGCTTTCACGTCATCCACCAGGTCATAGATCACCGAGTAGTAGCGGATCTCCACACCCTTTTGGTTGGCGGTGTTGCGGGCCGAAGCGTTGGCACGGACGTTAAAGCCCATGATCGGCGCGCCCGAGGCTTCTGCCAGACCAACATCGGTTTCGGTGATCGCACCCACACCGTAGTGCAGAACGCGCACGCGCACCTCTTCGTTGCCGATCTTTTCCATCGCCTGAACGATGGCTTCGGCCGAACCCTGAACGTCCGCTTTGACGAGGATCGGCAGTTCCTGCACGTTCTCATCTTCTTTGGCTTTCTGCATCAGCTGTTCCAGCGTTGCAGCAGCGCCAGCGGCGGCACGTTTCTCTTTGGCGGCGTTGTGGCGGTATTCCGCAATCTCACGCGCCTGAGCTTCGGTTTCAACAACGTTCAGAACGTCACCGGCTTCGGGGGTCCCGTTCAGGCCCAGCACCTCAACCGGCACCGAGGGGCCAGCTTCTTTGACGCGGGCGCCTTTGTCGTCGACCAGCGCACGGACCTTACCGTACTGCTCACCCACAACGAAGATATCGCCCTGCTTCAGCGTACCCTTCTGCACCAAAACGGTGGCAACCGGACCGCGGCCAACATCCAGCTGCGCCTCGATCACGGCACCTTCGGCGGCGCGGTCGGGGTTGGCTTTCAGTTCCAGGATCTCAGCCTGCAGCGCGATGGCGTCCAGCAGTTCATCAAGGCCCTGACCGGTGATGGCCGACACCTCAACGTCCTGCACGTCACCGGACATTTCTTCAACGATCACTTCGTGTTGCAGCAGTTCAGCCCGCACTTTCTGCGGATCGGCGGCCGGACGGTCGATCTTGTTGATCGCCACGATCATCGGCACTTCGGCCGCTTTGGCGTGGTTGATCGCTTCGATGGTCTGCGGCATGACCGAATCATCGGCCGCCACAACCAGAACCACGATGTCCGTCACCTGAGCACCGCGTGAGCGCATCGAGGTGAAGGCCGCGTGGCCCGGCGTATCCAGGAACGACAGAACCGCGCCGTTGTCAGTGGTCACCTGATACGCACCGATGTGCTGGGTGATGCCGCCGGCTTCGCCGGACACAACCTTGGCATTACGGATCGCATCCAGAAGCGAGGTTTTACCGTGGTCAACGTGGCCCATGATGGTCACAACCGGCGGACGCGGCTTCAGATCATCATCGCTCTCTTCAACCTGCTGCAGCACGTCTTCAACGTCAGCATCCGAAACACGCTGGATGTTGTGGCCGAACTCTTCGACGATCAGTTCTGCAGTGTCGGCGTCAATCGTCTGGTTCTGCGTGACCATCATGCCCATTTTCATGAGCGATTTCACAACATCAGCCACACGTTCGGCCATACGGTTCGCCAGTTCCGAAACCACGATGGCCTCGGGCACCTGCACGTCACGCACAACCTTTTCACGCTCAACCGGTGCACCCATTGCCTTCTGGCGGGCACGTTCCTGCTTACGCTTCATCGCAGCCATCGACTTCTGACGGCCGCCTTCGCCACCGGTCAGGGCCTGGTTGACGGTCAGCTTACCGGAACGACGGTTGTCACCACGGCCTTTGCCGCGACCACGATCATCACGCTCTTTCTTGCGCTCGGGCGTTGCGGGCGACGGCGCAGCCTTGAGATTGCGCGCAGGTGCGGCGGTCTCTTTCTTGGGCTGAGCCGCTTCAGCAGCAGCACGCTTGGCGGCCTCTTCGGCCTCTTTCTTCTTGCGCGCTTCCTCTTCGGCCTTGGCCTTCAGAGCAGCTTCGCGCTCACGCTCTTCGCGTTCTTTGGCTTCCGCTTCTTCGCGGCGGCGGCGGCGCTCTTCTTCGCGGGCCTTTTCTTCGGCTTCGCGTTTTGCAGCTTCCTCTACCTCACGGGCTTTGGCCGCCTGCAGCGCGCGCATACGGCGCTCCATTTCCGCGTCGGAGATACCCGCCGGACGTTTCGAGGGATCGCCCCCAGCCTGGCCGGGGCGGCCACCACCGGGTTTGGCGGCGCCGGGCTTGGGAACCACAACGCGCTTGCGCTTGGTTTCCACCACGACGTTTTTGGTACGGCCATGGCTGAAGCTCTGCTTCACATTACCGGCGCGCGGGCCGCCACGAACTCCCAAAGTCTTTTTACCGTCGTTCTCGCTCATCTGGCTCTCTTCATCCTTTCCGGCGGTCATCGTCGCCGCCCTGGGTGCGTATACCCTTAAGTCTTGCGGCTTCCTCTACTACACGCTGGGTCAAACCACCAGCGCCTAGGGCCACATGAATTACAGTTTGTCGCCCAAAAGCCTGTCCCAGCTCATCTGCAGTGAGCCAGCCAATGAACGAACCACCTTCCGGTGTGCGCAGTTTCGACTTGCCGCGGCCCGATCCGTCTGAGGCCTGGATCAGCACTTCGGCGTAATCCTTCACCAACCAGTCCTTGACCTTTTCAAAGCCGGTGACCGCCTCGCCAGTTTTACGGGCAAGACTGATCAGATCGATAACGCGCCGTACGAGGCCCGCTTCCACCAGCTCAGGCAGGGTGTCAGGCACCTTCACCTGCTGTTTTGCACCGCGGGCAAAGACACCTTTCTTCGTCGCCTGAGTGAGCGCGGCCCGGTCAGAACTGACCCAGATCCCGCGCCCCGGTAGCTTTTCGGCCAGATCCGGAACGATATCCCCGTCCGGACCCACGACGAAGCGGATCAACCCATATTTAGGCTGCACCTCGCCGGTTACAACACACTTGCGCTCAGGACCTTCACTGCGATCCTTATTTTTTCCGCCGCGGCTCATGCGACAAGCCTCCGAGGCCTGAAAATCAGGCCTCGGCCTCCTCTGCGCCGTCTTCGCCTTCGGCCTCTTCGGCCTCAGCTTCCAGCTCAGCCGGGTCAACCCAGCCCAGGGTGATACGGGCGGTCATGATCAAGTCCTGTGCCGCTTCCAGCGTCACGCCAAAGGGCTCCAGCGTGCCTTCGTCTTTGACGCGCTCGCCGTTGACGGTGGTCCAGCCACCGGCCAGTTCCCAGTCCGCGCAGGTGGCGAAGTCCTCAAGGGTCTTCACGTCATCCTCGGCCAGCGCCTGGATCATCTGCGGGGTCAGACCTTCGAAGCCAAACAGGCTGTCTTCGACACCCAGTTCCTTGGCGCGTTCGATGGCGGCATTGGCCTGCGCTTCCAGGAAGTCACGGGCACGGGCCTGCAGTTCGTTGGCGGTGTCTTCGTCTACACCGTCGATGACCAGCAGCTCGTCGATTTCAACGTAAGCCACCTCTTCGAGGTTGGTGAAGCCTTCGGCAACCAGCAGCTGCGCAAAGAACTCATCCACGTCCAGCGTGTCCACGAACAGCTTGGTGCGCTCTTCAAACTCTTTCTGACGGCGTGCCGATTCGTCCGATTCGGTCATGATGTCGATGTCCAGACCGGTCAGCTGCGAAGCCAGACGCACGTTCTGACCACGGCGGCCAATGGCCAGGCTCAGCTGATCGTCAGGCACAACAACTTCGATGCGCTCGGCGTCTTCATCCAGAACCACCTTGGAAACCTCTGCCGGCTGCAGCGCGTTCACCAAGAAGGTGGGAACATCTTCGTTCCACGGGATGATGTCGATCTTTTCGCCCTGCAGCTCGTTCACAACGGCCTGCACACGGCTGCCGCGCATACCCACACAGGCACCAACCGGGTCAATCGAGTTGTCGAACGACACAACCGCGATCTTGGCGCGCGAACCGGGGTCACGGGCCACAGCTTTGATCTCAATGATGCCGTCATAGATTTCCGGCACTTCCATCTTGAACAGCTCAGCCATGAATTCCGGTGCGGTCCGGCTGAGGAAGATCTGATGGCCACGCGGCTCACGGCGTACATCCTTGATGTAGCAGCGCACACGGTCGTTCGGGCGATAGCTTTCGCGGCCGATCTTTTCGTTACGACGCAGCGAACCTTCGCCGCGACCGTTCAGATCCACAACAACGTTGCCAAACTCTTCGCGTTTGACGGTGGCGTTGATGATGGTGCCAACCTTGTCTTTGTATTCTTCGAACTGACGGTCACGCTCAGCTTCGCGCACCTTCTGCAGGATCACCTGTTTGGCCGACTGCGCCGCGATCCGCCCCAGTTCTACCGGCGGCACTTCTTCAACGAAGGTGTCGCCAACAACCGGATCAGCCATATACTGTTTGGCCTGCTCAACGGTCATTTCTGCCTGGTAGTTCTCCAGCTCTTCATCTTCGACCACGGTGCGCACGCGGGTGAAGGTGGCGCGGCCGGTTTTGCGATCGATCGAGACGCGGATGTCCATTTCGGCGCCGTAACGCGACTTGGCCGCGCGGGCCAGCGATTCTTCCATCGCTTCAACCACCAGACCGGGGTCGATCATCTTTTCGCGGGCCACGGCCTCAGCGGTTTGCAAAAGCTCCAGCTGGTTTGCAGAGGTAATTGCCATCTTTATTCGTCCTCCTGAGAACCGGATTCGTCGGTTTCGATCTCGTCAAATTCTTCTTCGTTGATCAGGCCAGCGTCTTTGCGCTGTTTCAGCATTTCCTTGATCAGCTCATCGGTCAGAACCAGTTTGGCATCAGACAGCCAGTCAAAGTTCAGGCCTACGGTCACTTCTTCGTCGCCACGCTCAAGGTTGATCAGAACCTCATCGCCCTCAACGCCGGCCAGCACACCTTTGAAACGGCGCTGCCCATCGATCAGTTCGGTGGTCTCGATCTTGACCTCATAGCCCTCATAGGTCTCAAAATCCTTGAGACGGGTCAGCGGGCGGTCAATACCGGGGCTCGACACTTCCAGAACATATTGATCCAGAATCGGATCTTCCACGTCCAGAATGGCCGAAACGGCGGTGGAAATCTTGGCACATTCGTCCACTTCGATGCCACCTTCAGGGCGCTCTGCCATGATCTGCAGGGTGGCGGTCTTGCCGCTCATCAGACGGATGCGCACCAGTTCAAATCCCATGTCTTCCACAACAGGGGAGATGATTTCTGCAAGGCGCCGATCCATCGCGGCTTTGGCTATCAGGTCGTTGGTCATATCATCCAAACACAAAAAAACGGGCCCGCGGCCCGTCGATCTTTCCCGGTGGAGCGTTGATCTCAACGCGCCGCTGTTGAGGGCGATATACGCCCCTTTCCCGGGTAAATCAAGTCCTGCCCAGATGCAGAATGTCGTGCTTGCCCTGCACTGACCTGCGACCCTAAATGCCGTCGTGGATTTGTTAAACGATTTGAAGGACAAGCCAATGCCCGAACACACAAGAGATGAGCTGGTCATGTCCTATCTGCGGGTACGTCAGGCGCTGGGATGGCTGGGGGTTGGCCTGCCGCTTGTGCTGATCCTGGGCGGATTGCTGGCGGGAACGGGGATTCTGCCGTCGGTCAGCGATTATTATCATTCCGTGATGCGCGATATTTTTGTGGGCTGCCTGTTTGCCATCGGCGTGTTCCTGATTTCCTACAAAGGTCACCCCCTGAAAGAAGGCGAGCGGTTTTCGGACGATATTGTCGCCACGATTGCCGGCATCGCCGCCTTTGGCGTGGCACTGTTCCCAAATGAAGCCGGCGGGCGGATCAACCCCGAAACCCTGTCACAGGAGTTGATCGGCTTCAGCGCTGCCGCGATGGGGCATTACCTGTCGGCGGTGATCTTTCTGGGGTCGCTGGCCTATTTCTGTCTGGTGAAATTCGCCCGCACAGCCAAACCAGTTCGCCGCCGCATCTATCGCGCCTGTGGCGGCTTCATCGTGCTGGGCGGCGTGGTGGCAACCATCGCCTCGCTCATCAAACTTAACGGCCCAGCGCCATTGGCTGCCTGGGTTGTTGAACTGCGGTTAATTTTCTGGATCGAAGCCCTGGGCATTCTGGCCTTCGGAATATCGTGGCTGGTCAAGGGACAAGCCCAGTTTGATCTGGTTAAATCGGTCCTGATCCGCCGCAAACTGTAACCGAGCCACCAGTAACGATCGTTAAGATTCACCGGTTGTTAAGCAATTCCCCGGACAACTGAGGGGGGGCCGCTGCAAGGCGCGCCCGTCTGAGCCGGAGGATACTGTGCCCAATGATCTGACACTGGAACTGCTGCAGGCCCATCATCGCTGCCGCCAAACCCTGGGCTATCTGGGTCTGGCGCTGCCGATGCTGCTGGTCTTCGGGGGGATCATGTCAGATGTGGGGGTGCTGCCCTCGGTCAGTGATTACTATCATTCCGCCCTGCGCGACCTTTTGGTGGGGGCGCTGTTTGCGACGGGCATCGTTCTGTGCACTCAGGTGCACCCGCTACGGCTGGCCTCCTCAGCGGACAGTGCGCTGGTGCCGGTGGCCGGGGTGGCCGCGCTGGGTGTCGCCTTGTTTCCCAACGAAAGCGGCGCCGGCACCCACAGCCTGACCCGCACGCTAATCGGGGTAAAACCCGCAGCGATGGGGCATTACCTGTCGGCCATCCTGTTTCTGGCCGGTCTGGCCTACCTGTGCTTGATCCGGTTCCCCATCGGCGCACCGGCCTGGGCCAGCCTGCTGTTTCGCGGCTGCGGCTGGCTGATCCTTTGCGGCGGTGTTCTGGCAACACTGGCCTCCGTCACCAAACTGGTCGGCCCAGAGGCCGCGCAACAGTTCGTGCTGCGCCACAATCTGGTGTTCTGGATTGAAGCGATGGGGATCTGGGCCTTTGGCCTCAGCTGGCTGGTCAAAGATCACTGCGATATGGCCACCTTGCAGACCAGTCGCGCAGATCAGTCGTCACGCCATTTCAGATCCCGATGGGAGCCATCGCAATAGGGTTTGTTGCCGGACTGACCGCAGCGGCAAAGCACGTATTTATCGGCGCTCATCCCCTCACCCTGCGGCGGTGCGGGGGCGGTGACATCATGCACCCAATAGGGGCCGTTTTTCTCAATCGCCACCTGTGCGACCTCAGCGATCAGATGTTCACGCGCCTCAGCGCTGCCCAGCGCAAGGGCCCCCGATGGGCAGGCGGCAACAACCGCGCGCACCTCATCCACCGTGCCCTTGTCGGGCTGCACCCAGGGTTTCTGCGCCGGATTGAAAATGTGACTGGCCAGACGCCCGCATTCCGCCGCATGGGAACACAGCATCGGATTATAGGTCACCGTAGCCTCGGCCCCCTCATAAGCAATCAACCGATCCCGGCCCGAGGGTTTACCGACCCCATCGTCAAATCCGGCCGCCACATGTGAGCCATCACAAAAGGGTTTTGATTTCGACTGGCCACAGCGGCACAGCGCCATGACCTCTTTGACCTCAACCTCCGCGCCGTCCGGGCCGGTCATACGGGACACCCCTTTGACCACCAAGGGGCCGTTCGGGCGGGTTTCTACGCTGGGTTTGTCGCTCATGCTGGCTCCTCTCGCTGGCGTCTCGACACCAGAGAGCCTAGCGCAGATGCACAAGGAAACCAGTAATTAAGGGATCGGAAGGCCGGCTTAGTCCAGCCCGCCCTCTTCGGCGATCTGATCCATCGCGCGGACCAATTCAGCGCTGATGCCCGGCTCGCTAAGCGCATGCCCAGCGTTGCGGATCATCCGCAGATCCGCATTTGGCCAGCCGCGCGCCAGTTTCCAAGCGGCCTCGGGCGGGCAGATCATGTCATAGCGCCCCTGCACAATCACCGCGGGGATATGGGCGATCTTGGGCAGATCCCGCAAGATCTGGCCGTCTTCCTCCAGGAAGGCGCCATGGCGAAAGTAGTGGTTTTCCAGCCGGGCAAAGGCACGGGCATATTCCCCCGGGCTGTCGCCGCCGTAGCCGTTAGAATAGACCGAGGCCAAGGCATTTTCCCATTCCGCCCAGGCCTTGGCGTATTTGGTCTGCACCTGCAGATCGGGACCAAACAGCCGTTTGTGATAGGCGGCGATATAATCGCCCTGTTCCTCCGCCGGGATCAGATCGGCAAACCGCGCCCAGGTTTCAGGCCAGAACTTGCCGGCGCCGCCGCCATAGAACCAATCCAGCTCACTCTGCGTCGCCAGAAAGACACCGCGCAGGATCAGCCCTTTGACCGCCTCCGGATGGCTCTGGGCGTAGATCAGCGCCAGGGTTGCCCCCCAGCTGCCGCCGAACACGAACCATTCGTCGATCTCAAGCGTTTCGCGGATCAACTCAATATCCGCCACCAGATGCCAGGTGGTGTTATTCTCAACCGAGGCATGCGGGCGCGACCGGCCACAGCCGCGCTGATCAAACAGGATGATTCGGTAATAGCGCGGATCAAAATAGCGCCGCATCGCCGGGCTGCAGCCACCACCGGGCCCCCCATGCAGGACCACCACCGGCACCCCTTGCGGATTGCCGGATTGTTCCAGATAAACCTTGTGACCATCGCCCACGTCCAGCATACGCTGATCGAAAGGATCAATCGGCGGATGCAGGTAATGTACTGCGCTTTTTTGGCCCGAGAATCTGTCCATAACCGTCCTATATAGTGGCGCAGACCTAAAAGAGCATATGGAGAGCAGAATGCAAACCGCTCAGACCACCGTTGACCCGTCAGAAGTCGCCAAATTCGAAGCCATGGCAGCAGAATGGTGGGATCCCAAAGGCAAGTTCAAGCCGCTGCACCTGATGAACCCCTGCCGGTTGGACTACATCACCCGCCAGATCGCGGGTGAGTTTAACCGCGACCTCAGCACCGATCGCCCCTTTGAAGGGCTGCGCCTATTGGACATTGGCTGTGGTGGCGGATTGCTGAGCGAACCGATGGCCCGACTGGGCGCCACCGTGGTGGGCGCAGATGCGGCCGCGGGCAACATTCCCGTGGCCCAGGTCCACGCCGAACAATCGGGGCTGGAGATTGATTATCGCAACGTGACCGCCGAGGCGCTGGCGGAAGCCGGCGAACAGTTTGACGTTGTGTTGAACATGGAAGTGGTGGAACACGTCGCCGATCCGCAGGCCTATCTGACCGCCTGCCAGCAGCTGCTGAAACCCGGTGGGCTGATGGTCTGCTCCACCATCAACCGCAATCCCAAAAGCTTTGCCATGGCGATTGTCGGCGCTGAATACATCATGCGCTGGCTGCCCAAAGGCACCCATGAATGGCACAAGTTCATCACCCCGGATGAGCTGGTCAACCTGATCCAGAACGCGGGTCTCGACGCCGTGGATCGCAAGGGGTTTGTGTTCAACCCCGTAAGCTGGCAGTGGAAAATCTCAGACCGCGATCTGTCGGTGAACTATGTCACCGCCAGCGTGAAGCCATAAACACAGCATTGAGTATTTTTGGAACATTGAAAGGCAAGTGAAATGGGTTTTATCCCTGAAGGCCACACCCTGTTTGTGATCGACATTGAATACACCGTTGAGATGGAGGCCGTAGCACCGCATCTGGACGCGCATATGGCGTTTGTCGCCAAGGGGTATGAGGATGGTCTGTTTCTGGCCTCAGGCGCCAAGGTGCCGCGCACCGGTGGGGTCATCATTGCCCAAGGCGCCTCACGCAGTGCGGTTGAGGCCCTGGTGGCTGATGATCCTTTCAGCAAAGCGGGGATTGTGCAGGTCACCATCACCGAGTTTGTTGGGCGCAATCTGGCGGATGTGCTAAAGTAGCCGCGGCCACAACATGCCTATACGAGAGTTCAGTGTAACTGCACTCCTGCGATGTTGAGCTAAAGCCTGATCTCTTCAAGACTTTTACTGAGTTTTGCGAATTGAGATTGGACGATTGCCATGCCTACTGACACCGCCTCAAGCCTCCCGGTTTTATTGGTTAGCGCCTGCCACGTGCAGCGCCGCGCCTTGGCTGAACATCTGGAAGCGATCAATCTGGAGGTGGCTGGCACCTCAGATTTTGACGCCGCCATCACCACCTTGGTTCAGACCGCCACTCAATGGACCGCACTGATCGTTTTTCTGGATGACCTTCTGGACCGGGACACGGTGCTGGAAACGCTGCGCAATATGCGCCATCTGATCCCAAACCTGCCGGTGATCGTGATTTGCACCCAGCAGTCACACGACATTTTTGGTCTGGAGGCGCTGGACCTCTGCGATGTGAAACTGCGCACGCCGCTGCGGCGCGACAGTTTGCAAAGCGCTATGCTGCAAGCCCAATTGAACAATCGGATGCATCAAACCCGGGCCGCGCAGCCCAGCCTGTGAAGGTCAGTCGTCTTCCAGCTTCAGGCGCAATTCGCGCAGGATCGGCAGCACCGCCCGCACCTTATCTTCGCCCAGCTCGCTGACCAATTCGCTAATCATCGGGGAAATCGCCGCAAGGGCCGCATCCCGCGCCTGCCGTCCGGCCGGGCTGATCGCCACCATCTTGCGCCGGGCATCATCCCAGTCGGGACGAATGTGAACATAGCCCGCCCATTCCAGCTTGCTGAGCGTGTTGGTCATCGCACCGCGCGTCACATGGAAGCTTTTGGCCAGCTGCGCCGGGGTGCGTTCATCGCCAGCCCGGGCCAGCTGGTTCAGCACCGAAAAATGCGAGATTTCCATGCCCTTGGGCAGCACTTTGGACAGCCGGTTGCGCACCAGCTGATCCGCCGTCAGCAATTCGCTGAACAGCGCAATGGCCAAAGGGTATGGATCGCTGCTCACGGGGATTCGAACTCTCGCGTGTGGGTGAGGGACGGAACCTTCTGCCGCGCCTCTTCGACAGCACTGGTATCAAGATCCACGAAGGTGACGCAAGGCTCATCGCCCGCCTCAGCCAGAACTTCGCCCCAGGGGTTGATCGCAATGGAATGTCCGTGGGTTTTCCGCACCTTGCCGTTGTGACTGTCATGGCTGCCGCATTGCGCAGGGGCCAGAACATAGGCGGTGTTTTCAATCGCCCGGGCGCGCAACAGCGGTTCCCAATGGGCCTGTCCGGTGACCGGGCTGAACGCCGCCGGGGCGGTCAGGATGGTGGCACCGTGATCGGTGAGAGTGCGATGCAGATAGGGGAAGCGCACATCATAGCAGATGGTCATGCCCAGCATACCAAAAGGCACCTCAGCGGTCACCGCACGGCTGCCCGGGCGATAGCCATCAGATTCGCGGTAGGTCTCGGTTGGGCTGACCTGCACATCGAACATGTGGATCTTGTCATACCAGGCTTTGATGCTGCCATCCGGCGCGATCAGGAAAGAACGATTGGCAAACCGGCCATCCGCATCCTGCGTTTTCAGCGCAAGGGAGCCGATCAACAGCCAGATACCCTGCTCAGCCGCGGTTTCGCGCAGGCCCTTAAGGGTCTGATCCTCATCCTGATGCTGCAGCACCGCTTGCTGATGACGACGTGAGGAGGACAGGCAATTCGTCACCTCCGGCGTCAGCACAAACTGCGCGCCGCCCAGCGCCGCCTCACGGATGAAGCCTTGGGTGACCGGCAGGTTTGCTGCCGGATCATCCGAGGCGTTGAGCTGCACAAGCGCGGTCTTGGTGATCATGCCTCAGGCCGCCAGCATCGGGTCAAGCTTGCCCGCGCTTTCCAACGCATAAAGGTCATCGCAACCACCCACATGTACATCATCGATAAAGATCTGCGGCACGGTGCGGCCGCCATTGGCGCGCTCAATCATTTTCGGCTTCAACGCCGGATCGGTCAGCACGTTATATTCGGTGAACTCGACACCCTTTTCCTGCAGCAGGCGTTTGGCGGCGTGGCAAAACCCACAAAGCGGGGAGGAGTAGATTTCTACGTTCGGCATCTGGCATTTCCTACAATCGGGCCTGCTCAGTCCTGTTCTCAGGCATGTTCTCAGGCGTTTCCCGATATGTAGGGAGATTTTTGCGCCCGCGCCAGTAACAGAACGGATAGGTGAGATGCACCCGCTGCAAGACAGGCCTCGGACACCGCGGCCAGGGTCGCCCCGCTGGTCATCACATCATCCACCAGACAGACCGGCCGGCCAATCAGCCGGTGCCGCCTGCGGGGATGAATGCGAAAGGCGCCCTGCATCTCAGCAAACCGCGCCTCACGCCCCTGCCCCTTGGTCGATTGCGTGGCACGCATCCGCTGCACCAGATCGGGGCAATAGGCATGTCCGGTGTACTGCGCCAAGGCCTCCGCCAGCAGCGCCGCCTGATTGAAACGCCGTTTGAGCATCCGCGTCCAATGCAGCGGCACCGGGGTGATCAGCGTTTCGGGCAGCAGCACTGGCACCGCAACCTGCGCCATCCATCGGGCCGCAATTGGCGCGATGTCCTGACGATCACCATGCTTTAGTGCCATGACCAGCTGCCGCCCCTGCCCTTCGTAAAGCAACGCAGCGCGCCCCCGCTGCCAGGGCCGTTCCAGCCGCAGGCAATCATCGCACCGCTCATCCTGATCCGATTCGCCCGGCAGTGGCAGACCGCATTGGTCGCAGACCAGCCCACCGATGAATTGCACCTCCCGCCAGCAGGACGGGCACAGGCCGGCCTCCGTTTCCACCAGACTGCCGCAGCCAAGACACCGGGGCGGGTAAATCACCCGCAGCGCTGTTTGAATTGTGGGCCAAGCCATTCTATCTACGCCCCATGAGTGATTTCCAGATGCCACACCCTTCGGCCAATGAGGCGCCGCGCCTGACAGACCGCGCCGCACTGACCCGCAACCGCGCCCGTGCCCTAAAGGCCGATGCCCCTGCGCTGTTCTTGCAGGAGGCCGCGATCGAAGAGGTCCAGCATCGCCTGCAAATGGTTAACAGAACGTTTACGAATTGCGCCGTGGTCACTGGATTTCCCGCGCTCTGGCAGGCGGCCTTCCCCGAGGCGCGGGTTGTCAGCGACGATGAGGTCTTGGATCTGGAGGTCGGCGCCTATGATCTGGTTATCCATGCCATGGCGCTGCATTGGGCCAATGATCCGGTGGGTCAGTTGATCCAATGCCGTCGCGCGTTGCGCCCTGATGGGTTCTTCCTGGGGGTTGGCTTTGGTGGCCAAACCCTGGCCGAATTGCGCGCCGCCCTGGCTGAGGCTGAAGTTGCTGTCTCCGGTGGCCTGTCACCCCGCGTGGTACCGATGGCGGAGATCCGGGATCTGGGCGCACTGTTGCAACGGGCCGGTCTGGCCCTGCCTGTGGCCGACAATCTGGCGCTGGATGTCAGCTACCAAACCGCCTTTCACCTGATGCGCGATCTCAGGGCGATGGGCGAGGCCAATGCTCTGCAGGCCCGGTTGCGTCATCCGACCAAACCTGCCGTGTTGCGCCGCGCCGCCGAGATTTATCAGGATCACCATGCCGACGGGGATGGCCGCATTCACGCCACCTATGAGTTGGTCTTCCTCACCGGTTGGGCCCCGGATGACAGCCAACCGCAACCTTTGCGCCCCGGATCTGCGACACAGCGTCTTGCCGAAGCATTAGGAACGCAGGAAACCAAGCTGCCGGATTGACCTGTGGCGCGAAGCGTTTATGTCCCTATCGAACGCCACACTGGCGACAAGGTAGAAGACGAAGGACGCGATGATGCTGGACGCTCAGACCATAGCCACCAAACCGGAACATGCCGATCAGGACCACCCCAAGGTTCCGGCACCGAAAATCGGCGTATTGCTGGCCAATCTGGGCACCCCAGATAACACCGACTACTGGTCGATGCGCCGCTACCTGAATGAGTTCCTGTCGGACAAACGCGTAATCGATCTGCCGTCCTGGAAATGGCAGCCGCTGTTGCAGCTGATCATTCTGACCAAACGACCGTTTTCGTCGGGCGAAGCCTATCGGTCCATCTGGAACGAAGAGGCCGACGAAAGCCCGCTGCTGACCATCACCAAGGATCAGACCGCAGCGATGGCGCAACGGATGTATGACCGTTATGGCGACAGTGTCATGGTCGATTTCTGCATGCGCTACGGCAACCCGTCGACCGACTCCAAGGTGCGTGAAATGGTGGCCGCGGGCTGCACCAAGATCCTGTTCTTCCCGCTCTACCCGCAATATGCGGGCGCCACGATGGCCACGGCAAACGATCAGTTCTTCCGCGCTCTGATGAAAGAAACCTACCAGCCCGCTGCCCGCACCGTGCCGGAATATTTTGACAACACCGCCTATATTGAAGCGCTGGCAACCTCCATCGAGGAGGCCTATGCCGCCGCGGAGAGCAAGCCGGAAATGCTGGTGGTGTCCTATCACGGCATGCCAAAACGCTATCTGATGCAGGGCGATCCCTATCACTGCAAGTGTCAGAAACAGACCCGTCTGCTGAAAGAGCGTCTGGGCTGGGATGACACGCAGATCAAAACCACCTTCCAGTCGGTCTTTGGCCGCGAAGAATGGCTGCGCCCCTACACCGTGGAAGAGGTGGCGCGTCTGGCCAAGGAAGAGGGCAAAAAACACATCGCCGTGGTGGCGCCAGCCTTCTCAGCCGATTGCATCGAAACGCTGGAAGAGATCAATGAAGAGATCAAAGAAAGCTTCGAAGAGGCCGGTGGGGAACATTTCACCTACATCCCCTGCCTCAATGATCGTGATGACCATATGGACGCCCTGGCACAAATCGTCGAAGACAACCTGAAGGGCTGGATCGACCCAAAGGGTTAAACTGCAACCCCGTCACAAGGCAGTAGACATGAAAAAGGCGGTGGATAATTCCACCGCCTTTAAAATTCTTAGCGTCTGAACTGACGAATTAGTCAGCAACAGCTGCGGCAACAACGGCCAGCAGGATCAGCGGAACAACGATGCCAGCCGACGACGACGAGGTCGCGGTTTCAACGATGACTTCCGGCTCCATCACAGGGGCTTCCATGTTGCCAGCGAAGGCGGTCGAAGCGGCGGCGGTCAGAGCAGCGGCGAGAACGAGTTTTTTCATAGTATCCTCCAGAGATATTTGCTTGGTCATAATGATTGCCTGAAACCAAGCGCAAGACGTCCTTGTAGATTTGTCTAAACATCAATTGCATAATAAATGCAAACCCCGTTTCCGGGGTTCGCGGCGGTGGCAGTCATTTTGTGGTCAAATTAGCAACACCTGCGTGCCCACTTTGGTCATGGCAAACAGCTCTTCAATGTGTTCGTTGAACAGACCAATGCAACCGTTTGACGAACGACGGCCAATCTTGCGCGTATCATGAGTGCCGTGGATCCGATAATAGGTCCAGCTGAGATACAGCGCATGGGTGCCCAGCGGGTTATCCGGCCCCGGCGGCACGAAGTCCGGCCAATCCGGATTGCGCTTTTTCATCGACGGTGTTGGGCGCCAGCTGGGCCCTTCGACCTTGCGCACCACTGAGGTACGGCCGCGCCGGGTCAGATCCTCGGTCAGAGGCACAGAGGAAGGGTAGAGTTTGTAGGTCTCACCATCCTCAGACCAGTAATGCAGCGCGCGCGAATCGATATCGACCAACACAGCACCTTTGCGCAGGTTGCTGAAGTAGGGACGCCAGTCCAGCGACCGGAAACTGGAAATATTGCGCCGCACAGTCTGCGACACCTCAGCCTCGATTTCAGTGGTGTCCGCTTCGGCAACGCTTTGGGCAATCGCTGGCGCACCAATAAAAGCGGCGCTTCCAGCCATAAACCCGCGCCGATTCAGCAAAAACGGCGATGACTTTGACGGTAGCTTCGTCATGTAGAACCCTCCTGAGCCGCAGATCGGCTTTTGCCGCGGATATTATGGCGGGAATGCCGCAGTCGCAAATCAAAGACCTGTCATCATGCAACTTCACGCTTATGTGGGTTTGAATAACAACGCTTAGCGCTGTAGGTCTCTGACAATCGAAATTACCCGAGGCCTTCCTATGTTGCGTTCATTCAGCTTGCTTACCCTGGCCGCAGTCAGCCTTGCCGCCTGTGTTGAGACAACGCAACAGCTGGGGTCTGACGGAAAACCGCTGCCACAGCTTTATCGCATCCGTGCTGGTGAAACCTCGGCGATTCAGTTCCGCATGCTGGATTCGGTCAACGCGCTGCGCCAAGCCGCTGGCGCCACACCGGTTCAAATGAACGCCCAGCTGAATGCAGCAGCTGCAACACATGCCCGCGACATGGCGATCCAAAACCGCCCCTGGCACTTTGGCTCTGACGGCTCCTCCCCCCTGGATCGGGTGGCCCGGGTGGGCTACACCGGCGCACTGGTGGGTGAAAACATCTCGGAAACCTATGAGACCGAGATTGAAACCCTTGCCGCCTGGATGGAACAGCCGGACACCCGCCGTGTTGTCGTGGCCCCCGAAGCCAGCGATCTGGGCTTCGCCTGGCATCAGGAAGTCAACGGCAAGATCTGGTGGACCTTGGTCATGGGCGATTCGAGCGCGACACAGGTGCTGTCCGCACCGATCCCAGACGCTGACACCAGCCCGCCACAGGGCTGAGGCACAGCCATCACAGCATTTAAAAAGGCGCCGCAATCCGCAGGCGCCTTTTTCATGTCTGACGGTATCGATCCGCTACTCAGATCACGGGTTGATGGTGATCGGCGTGCCGTTTTTGACCATCGCGTAGATCAGCTCAACTTCGCGGTCGGTCACAGCGATACAGCCCGCTGTCCAGTCCTGAACCCCGTTGCGGTATTTCTCAGGACGGCCATGGATGAAGATATCGCCCCCTGGATTAACGCCTGCGGCGCGGGCCTCAGCCATATCGCGGGTGTCGGGGTAGTTGATGCCAACCGACAGATGGAACTTGCTGTTAGGGTTGCGGCGGTTGATGAAATAATTGCCTTCGGGCGTTTTCCCATCCCCTTCACGCAGCTTGTCGCCTTCGGGCGAAAATCCCAAACCGATATCGAAAGATTTCAGCACCTTGTCATGGTGCATCAGATACATCATCCGATCGCTTTTCTGCACGATGATGCGGGTCACTTCCGGGCCGTGATAGCTGCGGAATTTCGACCCCGAGGAACAGGCCGCCAGCGCCATAAGCGCCACGGTCAGAACCGCCACCTTGATGTTTCGCATGTCTGCTTGCCTCAGAATTTCATTCTTGTGTTTTGCCCAAGTGTATAACGCATTTCACGCCAGTGCCGTAGCACAATTCGTGCCGTTTCAGGCTTTTCTGGTAAACTTTGCGACAAGTTCCACATGCGATGACCAGCGGAACTGATCCACCACCTGCACCCAGTGCAACTGATAGTTTCCGGCCAGCAAAATCTTAGCATCCCGCGCGAATGTCACCGGGTTGCAGGACACAAAGGCAATCACCGGCACCGCCGAGGCTGCCAGCTCACGCACTTGCGCTTCGGCACCGGCGCGGGGCGGGTCGATCACCACCGCATCGGTTTTTTGCAGCTCATCCGGCATCAACGGACGACGGAACAGATCACGTGCCTCATGGCTGACCTTTTTCAAGCCCTGCGCCCGGCGCCAGCCCAGATCAAGGGCGGCCATCATCGCCTTTTCGCCTTCGACCGCATGCACCTCAGCCGTTTCGGCCAAAGGCAGGGCAAAGGTGCCACACCCTGCAAACAGGTCGATCACCTGTTTTGCCGGGCCAACGATTTCCTTCACCGCGGCCAAAAGATCCAATTCACCCTGTGGGGTCGCCTGCAAAAACGCCCCAGACGGCGGCGACACATGCGCCTTGCCAAAGGCCTGCAATGGCGGTTCACGTTGTCCGACCACCTCATCATCCCAGGCAAGCCGGGCCAGCTTGAAGGCTTCGACCTCAGCCGACAGATCAATGCGCAGCTGTTCATCCAGCGGCTTGCCGCCCGTCACTGCCAGATCCAGACCTGTTTCGGACATGGTGGCCAGAACGCTCAGCTCACCCTTGCGGCTGCCGCCGATCATCGCCAGTTTTTCCGCAACAGCCATCGCCTGCATCAATTCAGGATGCAGCAGCTGACAGTCAGGCACCTGCACGATCACATCAGACCCCTTGGCGTGGAACCCGGCCATCGCGCCCTTCTTGGTGCGCCGGACCGACAGGCTGGCGCGGCGGCGGGTCTGCGGTGGTGAGGTCAGGATCGGGCGAAACGTGGTCTCAAGCCCCTGCGCCGCCAAGGCCTGTTGCACCACCCCAACCTTCCAGTCGGCGACAAATTCATCCGAGGCATGCTGCAACTGACAGCCACCGCAGCTTTTGTAATGGCGGCAGTCGGCAGACACACGATCCTCAGACGGGGTGACAATACGCACCTCGCGCAGCCGCTGCCCATCCAGCGTGCCGGTGACCTCTTCGCCCGGCAGGGTCATCGGTGCAAACACCGGCCCGGCATCGGTCTGCGCAATGCCATCACCCTGATGGCCCAAACGTGTGATCTGATATGTCTGCATGGGGCGCTCATAGCCAAAGCGCCCCGGTTGCACTAGCCCCTATTGCGGATAGGCCGTGTTCACCTCAACGGTTCACTCAGCCGCTTCGGGCTGGCCGACCGTGTCATCCGCGCCTAGGAAACCACCGGACTGGCGGTCCCAATAGCGCGAATAAAGCCCCTTATGCGCCAGCAGCTCCGCATGGGTGCCCTCTTCGACGATGCGACCCTGATCCAGCACGATAATGCGATCCATCTGCGAAATCGTCGACAGGCGGTGCGCAATGGCCAGAACGGTTTTGCCCTCCATCACGCGCTCCAACGCGGTTTGAATGGCAGCCTCAACTTCGCTGTCCAGGGCCGAAGTAGCCTCGTCCAGCACCAGAATGGGCGCGTCTTTGATGATCGCCCGGGCCAGCGCGATCCGCTGCCGCTGCCCGCCGGACAGTTTCACACCGCGTTCCCCAAGGAAGGCGTCATAGCCTTCGCGTCCTTCGCTGTCGCGCAGGCCCAGAATGAACTCATGCGCTTCGGCCTGTTCCGCAGCACCGATCAGGGCAGCGTCATCCGCATCTGGGCGGCCATAAAGGATGTTGTCACGCGCCGAGCGATTGAACATCGCGGTTTCCTGCGTGACCATGCCGATCTGCCGGCGCAGGCTTTCCTGTGTCACCCTGCGCAGATCCTGCCCGTCGATGGAAACAGCGCCATTCTCGGTGTCATAGAGCCGCAACAAGAGCGAAACCAAGGTTGACTTACCCGCCCCCGACGCGCCGACGATGCCCAGCTTTTCACCCGGTTTGATCGTCAGGCTGACATCGCTGACGCCACCGATTTCACGCCCATAGGCGAAGCTCACCTTGTCAAAGGCAATCTCACCATCCGTGACCGCCAGCGGGGTGGCGTCCGCAGTATCTTCCAACCGATCCCGCTTGGTTAGGGTCTTCATCCCGTCCTCAACTTCACCAACGCTGGCATAAAGCCCCATCAGGGCAAAGCTGAACCAACCGGTCATCTGCGACAGCCGCAGCGCCACGGCACCGGCCGCTACGATGTCACCGGCACTGGCCTGCCCCTGCGACCAGAACCACAGCGCCATACCCACCAGCACAACCGGCAGAATGCCCCCGACCAACATCAGCACTGTCCGGAAAGTGGCCGAGAGGAAGCCGAACTCCAACGACAGGTCGCGGTAGCCCCGCATAGTGTCTAAAGCAGCCTGATCTTCGTGATCGGCATGGGCAAAAAGCTTCACGGTTTTGATGTTGGTCACGGTGTCGACGACCTGACCACTGACCGCAGCACGCGCCCCAGCGCGGCGTCTGGCGTAGCTGCGCACCAGCGGCAGATAGATCCAGAGGACCATCGCATAGAGGCCAAACCACAGGACAAAGGCCAGCGACATGCGCCAATCAATGGCGAAAAGCACCGCGAAAGAGGCCGCAACCGCCGCAAAGACAAAGGCCACCACCTGAATGACCTCAGACACCACCTGCGTCAGCGCATTGGCGGTCTGCATCTGTTTCTGCGCAATCCGCCCGGCAAAGTCATTGTCAAAGAAATCAACCGATTGCCCCAGCGTCCAACGGTGCAGCCGCGACAGGATCAGCGGGCTGATGTTGGGGGTGACGATATAGCCCGTCGCCAAAGCCGAAAGCCCCAGGATCACCGGACGCACCGCCAGGAAAAACACCAGAATGAAGATCAGCAGCCAGCTGGCATCGGTGAAAAACGCCTCAGGCGTGCTGGCCGTCGCCATATCGATGACCAGACCCAGCAGGTAAGCGGTGGAGGCATCTAACCCCCCCGCCAGAACCGCCAGTACAATCGCCAGCATCAGCGCGGGCCCGGCCCCCTTCATCGACCACAGCACAAAGGCAAACAGGGTTTCCGGCGGCGGCCCCTCTGCGCGGGCAAACGGGTCAAACATATTGAGACGGGACAACAAACGGGACATCGGAAACCTTCGGCTTGGTCAGATCCAAAGATGCGCGCATCAGGGCAGCCTGGGCCCGTCTGGGCTTGGGGGGATCCAATAGCCATCGCGCACGCCTTTAAGGTGCGCCGCTGCCTGCTTGATCCGCCTGGCTCATATTCGGATGTGATATGTATTCGCACGCATACAGATAGCACCCCGATCAAAAGGGCAAGCGTTAGTTGAGCAACTGATCCCGGGTGGCGCAAAAATCCGAGGCGATCCAAAGGCTTTGCAACCGGCGCAGCTCATCCCCTAAGGCACGGCCTTGAAACCGGTCCATCAGATCCGCTGACTTCACTGGAAACTCCGCCCCGGCACCGCGATCGACGGCGGCAAACGCCCCCGGCATCAGGGGCATTTCCAACATAGCGGCCCGCAACACGAGAATGTCACGCGCCAGGGCTGCGCCGTGATGATAGCCCAGCGCGCCGGGGCCCTCACTGCTGCCGATATGATCACGATAGAGCGCCAATTGTTTGCGTTGCGCATTGGACAGGCGCAATTCGCGCCCGTCACCCTGCCCGCCAAGCGCAGCCAGACGTCGGATGCCATCGGGATCCAGACCGGCCTGTGCCTCCAGGTGGACCAGTGGCGCAAGGGCACGGTCATCCACCCCATCCAGCACCATGGCCAAAACCCCGGACTGACACATCGCAGCAACCGATTGTTCCGGTGCCGGCGCGAAGAGCAGCTTGATCAGTTCCACCCCCACCCGTTCGCGCGAAAGCGTCTCTATTCCAGCCAAATTCGCGGCAATTGCGGCTAGGGCTTCGGGGTCCAAACCCTCGGACGGATCACCATACCAGGCATGGAACCGGAAATAGCGCAGGATCCTCAGGTAATCCTCGCGGATCCGCATTTCCGGGTCGTTGATAAACCGCAGGTGCCGCGCCTCCAGATCAGCCAGCCCCTGCCCCAGCGGATCCACCACCACACCGGAGGCATCGCAATAAAGCGCATTCATGGTGAAATCGCGCCGCTCAGCGTCTTCGACCATCGTATCGGCAAAGGCCACAACGGCGCGGCGGCCGTCGGTTTCCACGTCTTTGCGATAGGTGGTGATTTCATGCGGGATTCGACCCGAAACCACCGTAATCGTGCCATGATCGATGCCTGTCGGGATGGCGTTGAGCCCGGCCGCTTCGGCCAGCTCCATCACCTTTTCAGGGCGCGCATCTGTTGCAATGTCCAAATCACTGACCGGGGCGCCGATCAACGCGTTGCGCACACAGCCGCCGACAAAATGCGCCTGATAGCCCGCATCGCTCAGCATGGCGCAGACCACCTGAGTGGCCGGGTCAGTCAGCCAATCACCCGTGACCTTCATGTCATCCGCTCCGCCAGGCCGCGCAGCATCCGGGCCGTTGCCCCCCAGATGTAATAGGGGCCCCAAGGGACCGTGTGGTAATACCGCCGCTGCCCGCGCCAGCGCCGCGACTGCACCAGATAATTGGCCGGATCCGCCAGATGGGCCAGCGGCACCTCAAAAACCTCATCCACCTCACCGGGTTCTGCCACGGGGGAAAAATCGTCACTAATCCGGCCCAAAACCGGCGTCACAGTGAAGCTGGTGACCGTTTCATGCCGGGGCAGCGTGCCAAAAACCTCCACCTGATCGCGGCGCAACCCCACCTCTTCCCAGGCTTCGCGCAGGGCCGTATCCACCACATCCACATCGCCCTCATCCACCTTCCCACCGGGGAAGGCGATCTGACCAGGATGGTGTTTCAGCCGGGAGGAACGTTTGGTCAGCACCACATGGGGGCCAGCACCACGATCAATGAACCCCACCAGCACAGCCGCCGGGCGCAGCTTGCGCCCAGCAGGCAGGGTGACATCGGGGTTCAGATCAAAATCAGAGGAATCGGCGCTGGGTCGGCCCAGCGCCTGTTTCACACCCACAAGGGGATCATGCGTTGCCATTGGCCTTTGCTGCCTCCAATCCGACCGTCTTCGGGTCCAGATCGTAATGGGCTCCGCAGAATTGGCAATCCGCTGTGACACGGCCTGCATCGGTGGTCATCTTCTCGATGTCCTTGGCCGAGTAGATCGACAGCGACTGGCGCACACGGTCCTCCGAACAGGTGCAGCCAAAGGTCACCGGCTGCAGATCATAGACGCGCGGTTGCTCCTCATGGAACAGGCGGGTCAGCAACGTTGCCGGGGTTACCTGCGGGCCGATCAGCTCCAACTCCTCGACCGAGTCGAGCAGGATGTTCACGCGGTTCCAGTTTTCACCGTCTTCGCCATCCACCAGATCGCGGGCATGCAACAGACCATCGGCACCGCTGGCCTCATCCCCTTTGGCGAAGGGCGAGGCTTTCGGCATATGCTGCAGCATCACGCCACCGGCGCGCCAATGTTCGCCCACACCGGGTTCAACCGACTGACCAAAGGACAGCTGGAACCGGGTCGGCAGCTGCTCGGACTGGGCGAAATAGGCTTCGGCACATTCCGCCAATGACGCACCCGCCAGCGGGGTCAGACCCTGATAGGGGGTCATGTTCTGGCCCTGGTCGATCATGATCGCGAAATAGCCTTTGCCCAGCTGTTCAAACGGTGCGGCGTCGGTCAGCCGATCCGGATCAAAGCTGGCATAGGCACGAATACGGGCCGGCTCACCCTCTTTGGTGGGGCCATAGTAATCGGTGGCAATCATCCGCACGGGACCGTCCGACTGCACCTGCAGCGACAGTTTCCAGCGCAGTTTAACCGTCTGACCGATCAGCGCCGTCAGCAGGGCCATCTCCGCCACCAGCGCCTCAACAACGGTGGGGTAGTCATGCTGCTTCAGCACATTGCTCAACACGCCGTCCAAACGGGCGACGCGACCGCGAATATCGGCGTGGTCCAACTGGAACGGCAGAACGGTGTCGTCCCAGGCGAGTTTCGATCCAAGTGACATGGGGTTTCCTTATACGCCGACGCTTGGCATAGAGGGCGCGGCAGTCTGTGGCTCAAGAATTTGGTGGCATGGCATACAGGCTGAATATAGGCAGGACAAGCGCCAGTCCAAGGGGCGGCCATTCCAGACCCGGTTCGACCCGTAGAAACAGAAGGACTCGCCGCGATGATCCGACGCTTTGGCACGGCGCCAAGACCCGACAAACGTTACACAATGCGCCCCGGCGCCTATGTGATCCTGCCCCGTGGTCGGCAGGTGTTGCTGACCCATCAACAGGACCCTGAGCCCGAGTTTCAGCTGCCCGGTGGCGGCATCGATGCGGGGGAATCACCGCAGATCGCCCTGCATCGTGAGGTGTTTGAAGAAACCGGCTGGTCCATTGCCTATCCCCGCCGTCTAGGCGCGTTCCGCCGCTACACCTTCATGCCGGAATATGACCTCTGGGCGGAGAAAATCTGCACCATCTATCTGGCCCATCCCGTGCGCCGTCACAGCGATCCGCTGGAACCCGGCCACAGCGCCCATTGGCTGCCGATTGAGGAGGCCGTAACCCTGCTGGGCAATCCCGGCGATCGCCATTTCCTGGCCAAGCTGCTCTGACCGCCCTCCCTGAGCACACCACACCATACGCCCGCGTCTTCATGAATGCTTAACGATTCGCTGAGAAGCTTCGCCCAACCAGAGGATGGCCGGCGCTTGGCCAGCAGATGGAGGGCATCATGATCAATTGGGACCGGGTACAGGAACTCTACACCGAATTGGGTGCGGCTGAGTTTTCTGAGGTGATGGAGCAGCTGCTGGATGAGCTGCATCCGATCGTGGAAAAGCTACAGGCGCCGGATCCGTTGACGGTTGAGGCGGATCTGCACCGGCTGAAATCGGCGGCAATGAACCTGGGCTTTGCCGATCTGGCCGATAAATGCCGTGAGGTGGAGCGGGATGTTCAAGGCCTTAACACCCTGCACCTGAAAGACACGGAAGAGGCCGCCGCGCCACTGCATGCGCTGCTGCAGTGTTTTGATCGCTCCATCTCGGTCTTTGACGGCGAATGGTCGATCCACGTCGCCGCCTGACCGGGATGCGTTAAATCACAAACTCTGCGATGCTCTCATCTTCTGTGATGTCAGAGTAGACAAAATCGCTGTCCTCCAGACGGGCAAACAGCGCCGCGAAATTCGCTGCCTCAGTGGTTTCGATCCCGATCAGAACCGAACCAAAGTTGCGGGCGTTTTTCTTCATATACTCAAAGCGCGCGATATTGTCTTCGGGGCCCAGAATATTCAGAAAATCCTTCAACGCGCCGGGTCGCTGCGGCAGGCGCAGGATGAGGTATTTCTTGATCCCCATATAGCGCTGTGCCCGTTCCTTGACCTCAGGCAGGCGTTCGAAATCAAAGTTGCCGCCAGAGGTGACGCAGACCACGGTTTTACCCCTCACCTCATCCTTCAGATCCTTCAACGCATCCACAGAAAGCGCGCCGGCAGGTTCCAGAACGATGCCTTCAAGGTTCAGCATCTCAATGATGGTGGTGCAGATCCGATCTTCGGGCGCATCCAGCATCTTGACCACAGGCGTGTCTTTCAGCACCGCAAAAGGATGCTGGCCGATCTGCGCTACCGCAGCGCCGTCCACGAAACTGTCAACATGGTTCAGCTTCACCGGATGGCCTTCGGTCAGGGCCGCGCGCAGGCTTTGGCCGCCCGAGGGTTCAACAAAGCGCAGATCCGTGCCCGGTGCGACCTCCGCCATGTAGCGGGTCACCCCCGCCGACAGGCCACCACCGCCCACAGGCAGAACCACCATATCCGGCACCCGCCCCAGCTGCGCAGTCATTTCCGCCGCAACACTGGCCTGGCCTTCAATCACATCAAGATCGTCAAAGGGGGACAGGAAATAGCCGCCCGCCTCCTTGCAATAGTCCTGAGCGGCCTCAAGACAGGCATCAAAATAGTCCCCAACAAGGCGAATTTCGACGTTTTCGCCGCCGAACATGCGGGTTTTGTCGATCTTCTGCTGCGGCGTGGTGACCGGCATGAAGATCACACCCTTCACGCCAAAATGCTTGCTGACATAGGCCACGCCCTGCGCATGGTTACCGGCGGAGGCACAGACAAACACCTCAAGCGCAGGATCGCGCGCCAAGGCCTTGCCCATGGCGTTCAACGCGCCACGGATCTTGTAGCTGCGCACCGGGCTCAGGTCTTCGCGTTTCAACCAAATGTCTGCGCCGTAAATCGACGACAGGTGATCATTGCGCTGGAGTGGCGTCGCCGGGAACAGGGCCCGCATCTGCTGCTCGGCCACGCGGGCCTTTTTCAGAAAATCGCTCATGCGCCTGTCTTGAAACACCCCTGCCCCAAAGGCAAGCGCTTTGGGGCAACTGTGCCGAAGTATACGGGATCAGGACAGCGGGCGGTCTTCGATGTAGTGGCCATAAAGGGTGGTGATCAAGCTGATGCCGATCAATCCCGTAATCGCGCTGAGGACCACACTGCTCAGTGAGGCAAGCTGCCAAGACACAGACACAAGAAGGTTTATGACCGTTTCAGCCAGGAGTTCCACGCATCCCAAACAAATTGCGCAGACGATCAACGCCTTCAAACTGCCCGACATCGCCACCACAGCGTCCCCCAGTTTGAATTTCCGGTCGATCGCAGCTGCGGGCAGAATGGGACTTAAGGCCAGCAACGCCGTGAGGAAACCAAGGTTAATCACCAGCTCGAGGCCCTGAGCAACCCAAAGGTCGCCCCGCTTCATAAAGCCACCAGCGATCTTCGAAGCCACTAATGTTACCAGAATGAGCGGCAAAATCAGCACCAGGAAAATGGCGAGAGCGCCAATCATGTATTTGAGCGCCTGCATCCAAGACAGCCGAAACATCAAACTGCGCGGCATTTCCCCCAACAAAATGAAGCGATGCCAGTGAACGACGCCGATTGACATCGTCAGCCAGATGCAAAGGAGGCATAGGATAAACAGGAAAGTGGTCGCGGGTCCCGAACCGGAAAATTCGGCAGTTTCGCCGGTAAACAAGAAAAACGGCCCCAGCCCCACCAATGTTGTGAGTCCCATTAAAATCAACAAAGTCACCGCAATCGGTAGCGCAAAGATCTGCAGCGCCGCCTGCCAATTATTGGCCGTCATCCGCACCGCGTGCATAAAAAGTCTTAATCCAAGCATCTTAACCTCAAAGTCGTTTGCTCGGACAAAACCACAACCTTTGCGCCACAACAACCTATCTGCACCCCACCAGACCCCACGCCACCTTGCCCTTGGGTCCAAAACCCGCTATCGCGCTTGCGATTAAACAGATTCTAACGTGTCAGAGGTCGTCATGTCCGCGCCCAAGAAAGTTGTCCTGGCCTACTCCGGTGGCCTCGATACCTCGATCATCCTGAAATGGCTGCAAACCGAATACGGTTGCGAAGTTGTCACCTTCACCGCTGACCTCGGTCAGGGCGAAGAGCTGGAGCCCGCCCGTAAAAAGGCCGAGATGCTGGGTATCAAGCCGGAAAACATCTTCATCGACGACGTCCGCGAAGAGTTTGTGCGTGACTTCGTCTTCCCGATGTTCCGCGCCAACGCCCTTTATGAAGGTGAATACCTGCTGGGCACCTCGATCGCACGTCCGCTGATCTCAAAGCGTTTGGTGGAAATCGCCGCTGAAACCGGCGCCGATGCCGTGTCCCACGGGGCCACCGGCAAGGGCAACGACCAGGTGCGCTTCGAACTGGCGGCCTATGCGCTGAACCCCGACATCACCGTGATCGCGCCCTGGCGTGAATGGGATCTGTCGAGCCGGACCAAGCTGCTGGAATTTGCTGAACAGCACCAGATTCCGATCGCCAAGGACAAACGGGGTGAGGCGCCGTTCAGCGTTGACGCCAACCTGCTGCACACCTCTTCTGAGGGCAAAGTGCTGGAAGATCCGGCCGAAGCAGCCCCCGATTACGTCTACCAGCGCACCGTTGCGCCGGAAGATGCGCCTGACACGCCTGAAATCATCACCATCGGTTTTGAAAAAGGCGACGCCGTCAGCATCAATGGTGAGGCGATGAGCCCCGCCACTATTCTGACCGCATTGAACGACTATGGCCGCAAGCACGGCATTGGTCGCTTGGACTTCGTTGAAAACCGTTTTGTCGGCATGAAGTCGCGTGGCGTCTATGAGACCCCCGGCGGCACCATCCTGCTGCAGGCGCATCGTGGCATCGAACAGATCACCCTGGATTCCGGTGCAGGCCACCTGAAGGATTCGATCATGCCGCGCTACGCCGAGCTGATCTACAACGGCTTCTGGTACTCGCCCGAGCGTGAGATGCTGCAGGCGCTGATCGACAAATCGCAAGAGCATGTCACCGGCACCGTGACCCTGAAGCTTTACAAAGGTTCGGTCTTCACCGTGGCGCGCGACAGCGATCATTCCCTCTACTCCGAAGCCCACGTGACCTTCGAAGAGGACGCAGGCGCCTACAACCAGGAAGACGCCGCCGGCTTCATCCAGCTGAACGCCCTGCGCCTGAAACTGCTGGCCGCACGGGACCGTCGCCTGAAAGACTGACCCTTGGTCATGTAACAGGCTGACCACGCGTCAGTGTTGTTGGAATTGAGACGCCCCCCTAGCACAGGGGGGCGTTTTTATTTGGGGGGAAACCGATGACCTTGGAAGAGATTGCTGCACTGGTGCAGAAGGGTGTGACCCACAGTGGTTTTGCTGACAGCCTGAAGTTTGACTGCGGTGATCTGGGTCAGGTGGTGATCGCGGATGGTCACGTCGGTCTGGAAGATCGGGGCACTGATTGCACCTTGAAACTGTCGCTGGACAATCTGGCCAAGCTGGTCACCGGCAACCTGAACCCGATGACCGCCGTGATGATGGGCAAGCTGAAGGTTTCCGGCAATCCCGCCATCGCGCTGAAGCTCAAAGAGCTGCTGTAATTCCTTGCCAGCGGCAGGTACGGGCCACTAGGCTGGTGTTATGCTGGCTTTACGAGAGATCACCCGCGACACGGTCAACCCGCTGATCCGCCTTAAGGTTAAGGACTGGCAGCAAAACCTCGTCGCCCCCAATGCCGTTACCCTGGCGCAGGCTGCTTATGAACCGGGCAGCTATGTCTGGGGTCTGTGGGTTGAGGATCAGCCGGTGGGGCTGATGGCGATGGTGCACCCCCATCAGGCCGCAGAACTGGATCCGCAGGATGACCCGGATGCCGCCTTCCTCTGGCGATTGATGATCGCGGCAGAGGAACAGGGCAAAGGCTACGGGCTGGCCGCGATTGAGGCCGCGCGGGCACAGGCCCACGCCTGGGGCTTGCCGCGACTAGCGGCCACTGTAGTGGACAGCGAAAACTCCAACATGGCGTTTTACGAACACCTTGGGTTCCATCAAACCGGCAAGGTGATCGACGGCGAGCTGCACATCCTGTGCAACGTCGCCTGACCGCGCAATAGGCTCTAACCCAGCCGAATTTCCGCCAATCGCTGATAATGGGGCAAGGCCTGTTCCAGCAAATCCGCCGCTGCGCCGTGCAGTTCCGGTATGTCCGCATCCGGCGCCGCGAAGGTGGTTGAACGATGCACCGCGCCGTACCAATGCGCGGCCCAAACCCCATCATCCGGGTGCCCACCCACAGGCCAGCTAAGCATGCCGGGATCCCAAGGCAGATCGATCGCGGCGCAGAGCCGTTGCAACATGCCCGCAGAATCGCGGCGGATATCGTCACTGTCGATCACCACGGGGGGCTCACCGAAATGGCACACCTCCTCAAACAGCTCCGTCTGTTGGGTGAAGCCAATGTCGCTGAGCGTGGGGTTGTCATATTTCGCGCCAAAACTGGCAATGACCCGCGCCGGGTGGCGGATCAGAAAGACATTGGTCACCTGTCGCATCCAGTCCCGCGGCACACCGGGGATCATATGCTGACACATGTGTTTCTGATAGAAATGCGGCTTTTCTGCCGGAATAGGGTCTAACAGAGACCGCGCAACCACCGCAGGGTCCTGCGGCTGGGAGGCCATCACCTGATCCCCCATCGGATGCTCAATTCCGGTCATTTTCAGATAGGCGGCATAGAAAGGCTCATCCACCACGGCACAGTCCCGGCGGGCGCCGAAACTGTACATCATCGCGGTGGACAGATTACGCGGGCCGGACCACATCGCGATCCGCATCAGGCGCATTCCCGTTCGATCAGCTCTTTATAAAGCGCGCGGATCTTTTGGGTCATCGGCCCCATCTGGCCATCACCGATCTGACGACCGTCAATGTCCCCCACCGGGGTCTGCGCGCCAAAGGTGCCGGTCAGAAACGCCTCATCCGCACCATAGGTATCCACCAGCGAATAATTCCTCTCATGCACCGGGATGTCATTGGCGCGGCACAGGTCGATCACCTTCTGCCGGGTGATACCGTTCATGCAGTAATCCCCGGTGGAGGTCCAAACCTCCCCCTTGCGAACAATGAAAAAGTTGCAGGCGTTGGTCGTGTTCACAAAGCCATGCACATCCAGCATCAGCGCCTCATCCGCGCCGGCCTTTTCGGCGGCGATACAGGCCAGAATGCAGTTCAGCTTGGAATGAGAGTTGAGTTTCGGATCCTGGGTCATCGGCAGCCCGCGCTGATGCGGTACTGTCGCCAGCCGAATGGGACGCGGGATCGAAGGTTTGGAATGCTCCATAATGATCGCAACCGTCGGCCCGGTCTGCGACAGGCTGGGATGCTGGAACGGACGCACCTTCAGTCCACGGGTGATCATCAGCCGGGCATGGGCGTCATGGGTCATGACATTGGCCTTTTGCGTCTCTAACAAGGCCGAAATCACCTGTTCGCGAGTCATGCCGATGTCCAGATCCACCGCCAGCGACGCCTCAAACAACCGGTCCATATGATCGTCCAGAAAGGCCCATGTGTTGTTGTAAAGGCGCAGCCCCTCCCAGATGCCATCGCCCAGCATGAACCCGCTGTCATAAACCGAAACCACCGCCTCGGCCTTGGGGACAATCTTACCGTTCAGGTAAATCAGGATCTCTTCGTTGCGGGCGTCTTCTTCGGCCTGGTGGGTGCTGACGTGGTCTTCTTGCATGGTGCCTCCTACTTGCTGGGGCAGGCTAATCTGCGGGCCGGGTGGGGGAAAGTGGATTTTGGATCCCACTGCCAATTCACACCGCCTCAAGCTTCTGTGAGCCTATCTTTCGCCCAGGCCCAACATCTGCAAGCTTAGCCGCACCGATCAGGAGGATCGCCGATGTTGCGCATTAACGATTTCAAACCCGCTTTTCTGGCTCTGGCCATTGGTGTTGGGCTGATCGCCCAATGCGGCAAACTGCAGGCCGCCCAGACGGAGGAGTTGATTGTCGCGGGCGGGTGTTTCTGGTGCGTCGAAAGCGATTTCGAAAGCGTCCCGGGCGTGATTGAGGTCGTGTCTGGCTATACCGGCGGAACCACCAAGAACCCGACCTACAAACAGATCGGCAAGGGCGGCACCGGCCATTATGAGGCGGTTGAGATCACCTTTAACCCCGCTCAAGTTAGCCGCGAGGCGCTGTTGCAGATGTTCTTCCGCTCGGTCGATCCCACGGATGCCGGCGGCCAGTTCTGTGATCGCGGCGAAAGCTACCGCACCGCTGTTTTCGTCTCTAGACCGCCGGAAAAGGCCCTGGCAGAGAAGGTCAAAGCCGAAGCGCAAAGCGCGCTGGGGCAGAAAATCGTGACGCCCATTCTGGACGCCAACCGGTTTTATGAGGCCGAGGCCTACCATCAGGATTATTACAAAGGCTCCAAGATTGTGCTGACCCGGTTTGGCCCGATCAAACAATCCAAAGCCTATAAGCGCTACCGCGATGCCTGTGGCCGTGACCAGCGGGTCAAAGCCCTCTGGGGCGATGCGGCACCATTTGCGAACAAATAACGGAACGGGGCCCTCGGCCCCCTCACGCCGCGCCGGGCTGCCAATCCAGCACGTCCTTCAGATCCGGGATCACATCTGCCGTGCCCTGACGGGTAACCATCAGCGCAGAGGCTTTGATCGCCAGTTCAATCGCCTCAGTATTGCTGGCGCCGCGATCCAGACCCGCCAGGAAATAGCCGGTAAACGTGTCACCTGCCCCGGTGGTGTCCACCGGATCCACCTTGATGGCCGGGAAATCCTGCGCCGCCCAGCCATTGGACTGATCGTAAAGCGTGCAGCCTTTTTCGCCTTTGGTCACCACCACCGTGGCCACCCCCATTTCAGCTGAGGGGCTAAGGCCAGTGGCGGCCTGCAACTGCGACAACTCTATTTCATTGAGCACCAGAACGTCGATAAAGGGCAGAACCGCACGAACGGCATCCGCCTCAAACGGGGCGGCAGCATAGGCAACGCGCAGCCCCAATTTAGACCCTGTTTCAGCCGAAAACGCCTGTGCGTTGGTTTCATTCTGCATCACCAGCATGTCACCCTGCGCCGCCTCTGACAGGGCCAGACCGATCTGATCTTCACCGATCGCCTCATTGGCACCGGGATGCACGATAATGGCGTTTTCGCCCTGTGGGTCCAGCATGATGATGGCGTGGCCCGTGGGCGCATCCAGCTTGGCAATCGGGCGGGTGTCGACGCCATATTCGGTCAGCCGATCGATCGCCCATTGGCCATCACGGCCCACAGCCCCGATATGCGCCACCCGTCCCCCCGCACGGGCCGCCGCCACGGACATATTGGCCCCTTTTCCGCCCAATCCGGTGCTGAGCCCGCCGCTCAGGATCGTTTCCCCCGGCGCCGGGATGTGATCCAGCCGATAGAAATGATCCGCGTTGATTGAGCCAAGGTTCCAGAGTGCCATGTCACGCCCCTTTCAAGTGAAGCGCCAGATTGACGGGAGAATTGCGGAGATTGCAAGCGGCCTTTTGGGCCCTGCGCGAAGGCCAGCCCCCGGCCGCGGGTGGGGGTGAAGCCCCCGCCCATGGGGGGCGGTCGGGGGCTGGCCGACCTGATGGCCGGCCCGTCAGGGCCACGCCCGACCCTCCCCAAGGGAGGGCGTTTTGACCGCCCAGATGATACAGCCCACCCATTGTTTAACACGCAAATCGACCTCACGACTGTTGTGTAGGTCCTCCCAGGGTCGGGCGTGGCCCTGACTTTGAACAAAAACGCCCGGCGGATCACTCCACCGGGCGTTTCCAATTCCAATAAATCGGGCTTAACCCACCTTACAGGCCGCCAGAACCGCCATGTTCAGGATGTCATTGGCGGTGGAGTTGGTCGAGCAGATCTGGATCGAGTTATCGATGCCCGCCAGGATCGGACCAATCACGGTTGCCCCGCCCATTTCCTGCATCAGCTTGACCGAGATCGAGGCCGAGTGCCGCGCCGGCACCACCAGAATGTTGGCCGGACCTGACAGGCGCTGGAAGGGATAGGCTTCTTGCGCCTGTGGGTTCAGCGCCACATCAACGGTCATTTCGCCTTCAAACTCAAAGTCAATACCGCGGCGTTCCAGCACTTTGGGGGCCTGATGCATCTTGGTGGCGCGTTCCGACACCGGGTAGCCAAAGGTCGAGAAACTGACAAAGGCCACCCGCGGCTCCAGCCCCATGTGACGGGCCACATCGGCGGAGCGTTCCGCGATGGTGGCCAGATCTTCCTCATCAGGCCATTCATGCACCAGCGTATCCGCCACCAACACAATCCGGCCTTTGTTCAAAAGCGCCGTCACACCAACCGCGCCATTGGCGGCATCGGCGTCAAAGACGTGGTTCACCAGTTCCAGCACATGCGCCGATTTCCGGGTTGCGCCGGTGATCAGACCGTCACCATGGCCATGCGCCAACATCAGAGAAGAGAAGACATGCCGGTCGCGGCTGGCCAGACGGTGCACATCGTGGCGGTCAAAGCCTTTGCGCTGCAAACGCTGGTAGAGAAAGTCTTTGTACTGATCCAGATGGCGGGTGTTGGCGGCGTTCACCACCTCCAGCTCACGCACGGCATCGGCCATGCCTGCCGCTTCCAGCTTCTCTTTCACGTCGGCCTCACGGCCCACCACCAGCGCCTTGCCCAGACCTGACCGCTGGTACTGCACCGCGGCACGCAACACGCGGGGATCATCCCCCTCGGCAAAGATCATACGCGCCTGCGCCTTACGGGCGCGAGCATGAATGCCGCGCATCACGTTGGCGGTCGGATCCATCCGCGATTTCAGCGACAGCTCATAGCCATCCATATCAATGATCGGACGACGCGCCGCGCCAGTGTCCATCCCCGCCTTGGCAACACGCGGCGGGATCATGTGGATCAGACGCGGGTCAAACGGCGTGGGAATGATGTAATCCCGGCCAAAGCTCAGGGTTTTGCCATAGGCCATCGCCACCTCATCCGGCACATCCTGACGGGCCAGTTCGGCCAGGGCTTCGGCGCAGGCGATCTTCATCTCATCGTTGATGGCGCGGGCATGAATATCCAGCGCACCACGGAACAGATACGGGAAGCCCAATACGTTGTTCACCTGGTTAGGGTAATCCGACCGGCCAGTGGCCACGATGGCATCGGGGCGGACCGCATGAGCCTCCTCCGGGGTGATTTCCGGATCCGGGTTCGCCATCGCGAAGATCACTGGATCATCAGCCATGGCCTGCACCATTTCCGTGGTCACAGCCCCCTTGACGGAAACGCCCAGGAAGACATCCGCGCCTTCCATCGCCTCTTCCAGGGTGCGCAGTTTGGTTGCGACGGCATGGGCCGATTTCCACTGGTTCATACCTTCGGTACGGCCCTGATAAATCACACCTTTGGTGTCACAGACGATGCAGTTCTCATGCCGCGCGCCCATGGCTTTCAGCAGTTCGATACAGGCGATGCCTGCGGCACCAGCACCGTTGAGGACGATCTTCACATCTTCGATCTTCTTGCCGCTGAGGTGCAGCGCGTTGATCAGACCGGCGGCGCAGATCACGGCGGTGCCGTGCTGGTCATCGTGGAAAACCGGGATATCCATCTCTTCTTTGAGCTTCTGCTCAATGATGAAGCATTCCGGCGCTTTGATGTCTTCGAGGTTGATGCCGCCAAAGCTGGGCCCCATCAGCTTCACCGCTTTGATGAACTCATCCGGGTCTTCGGTGTCCAGTTCCAGATCGATCGAGTTCACATCAGCAAACCGTTTGAACAGAACCGATTTTCCCTCCATCACCGGCTTGGAGCCAAGCGCGCCCAAATTGCCCAGCCCCAGAACCGCGGTCCCGTTGGAGATCACTGCAACAAGGTTGCCCTTGTTGGTGTAGTCATAGGCCAGCTCCGGGTTTTCGGCGATCGCCTCACAGGGGACGGCCACACCGGGCGAATAGGCCAGCGACAGGTCGCGCTGGGTGGTCATCGGAACGGTGGCCTGAACCTCCCACTTTCCGGGTGTCGGTTCCAAATGAAAGGCCAAAGCCTCACTTGACGTAATTTTCTGCTTTGTCATGGCGGTTTTTCATTCCGAAAATTTCTAAGTTCACGCCTGCATACCTGTTGCGGCCCCCGGCCTCAACCGCTTGCAGCGGGTCTCATCCGCCCAAACCCTACTGTTATCGCTAGCAAACCTGCAATCTGACGGGAATTTGAAACTCCTTCAAATGGGACCGAACGATCAACCGATCTTGGCCACCTTCACCAGCGTCTGCATCGGGGCAAACGCCAGATATTCATAGGAGGCTTTGTGCTTTTTGACCCATTGCTGCCAGGCCAGATATTCGCCCTGACGCCAACCGGCATAGCCAAGATATTCGTCAAACAGCACCACCGTGCCCACCGTGATCCGATCCGCGAGTGTTTCCAGCACATAATTGGCCGACGGATAGGTATCGCAATCCACATGCAGGAACCCGATTTGCCCTGAAGTAGAGTCTAAAAACTGCGGCAAAGTCTGGTCAAACCATCCTTTGTGCAGTGTGACATTGTCATTCACCTTGGGCAGGCGACCTTCGAGGTTAAAGTGCCCCTTGGCCATGTGATAGCCGGCCCAATCCTCCTGCAGGCCCTCAAAACTGTCAAAGCCGTGAAACTCCGCCTCAGGATCCAGGCCCGACATGTGGTTGATCGACTCGGCTTTGAATACGCCAAACTCCAGATGCAACGCATGCGGCAGCGACCGGTTTCGCATCGCATAGGATCGGGTGCTTTTCTTGTCGTGAAACAGCATCGCTGCGCCAAGATTCTGCTCGATATAATCGGCCGAATCCTCCGCCGCCCGCGAGACCACGATTTTGATCGGGTCCATCGCATAGCTCGCGTTCTTTTGGGTCTGCACGATCCGTCGCCCGAAGTGACGGATCAGTTCATTGGTTTCCTTGGACATAGGACCAACCTGTTTGCTCACCTCATACAACCGATGATGCACAAGATACCTGTGCGGGCAACGTTTCACGCGTTAACGCCCCCAAGCCACCACTGGGGTGTTGTATCTGAACAATAGCCCCTTCCCCCTGTTTCGCGGTCCCAGTATTGTCGCGCGAAAGAAACCCAAGGGGGACATGGGGTGGCCGGGGCCAAAGCAGCAGTGACGCCGATGATGGCGCAATATCTGGAGATCAAGGAAGCCTATGAAAACGCGCTTCTGTTCTACCGGATGGGCGATTTCTATGAGATGTTCTTTGACGATGCGATCGCCGCCGCCGAAGCGCTGGACATTGCGCTGACCAAACGTGGCAAACACGATGGGGCCGACATTCCCATGTGTGGCGTCCCCGTTCATGCCGCCGAGGGTTACCTGCTGACCCTGATCCGCAAAGGCTTCCGTGTGGCCGTCTGTGAACAGATGGAAAGCCCGGCCGAGGCCAAGAAACGTGGCTACAAGGCCGTGGTGAAACGGGACGTGGTGCGCCTTGTCACCCCCGGCACCCTGACCGAGGATTCCCTGCTAGAAGCCCGCCGCCACAACTTCCTCGCCGCCTATGCAATGGTCCGGGATGAGGCCGCATTGGCCTGGGTCGATATCTCAACCGGCGAATTTCATGTGATGCCCCTGCCCCCGGTGCGTCTGGGGCCGGAACTGGCACGTTTGATGCCATCGGAACTGGTGATTTCTGAGGCATCAGAGGCCGATTTGGCCGAAATAGTCACTGAATCGGGCACGTCTCTGTCGCCACTGTCCCGCGCTGCATTTGATAGCACATCGGCTGAAAAACGGCTGTGTTCCCTGTTCTCCGTCGGCTCGCTGGAGGCGTTTGGTCAGTTCACCCGCGCCGAGGTTTCGGCGATGGGCGCCGTGGTCGAATATTTGGAGATCACCCAAAAAGGCAAACTGCCGCTGCTGCAAAAGCCGGTGCGCGAAGCTCAGGCGCGGGTGATGCAGATCGATGCCGCCACCCGCCGCAATCTGGAGCTAACCCAATCGATGAACGGTGGCCGCGCCGGCTCCCTGCTGGCGGCGATTGACCGCACCGTCACCGCTGCCGGGGCTCGCCTGCTGGAACGCCGTCTGTCCAGCCCGTCGCGGGTGCTGAACGTGATCCATGATCGCTTGGCTGCGGTGGATTTTGCGGTGGAACAGTCCCGATTGGCCGAAGATCTGCGCGACGATCTGCGCAAAGTGCCCGATCTCGATCGCGCCCTGTCCCGGCTGGGGCTGGAGCGTGGCGGCCCCCGCGACCTGGCCGCCATCCGCAACGGTCTGGGCCAGGCTGCCCAGATCAGCGACCGCATTGCGGACGCCCCCCTGCCCGACCTGCTGCGCAATGCTACCGAGGCGCTGGTGGGCCATGATGAGCTGACCGACCTGCTGGAAAACGCGCTGATCGCGGAACCTCCGCTGCTGGCCCGTGACGGCGGCTTCATCGCCCCCGGCTTTGACGAAGAGCTGGATGAAATGCGCCAGCTGCGCGATGAAGGCCGATCCGTCATCGCTACGATGCAATCCGAATATCAAGAACTCACGGGCATTAATTCTCTGAAAGTTAAGCACAATAACGTGCTTGGCTATTTCGTTGAGGTGACCGCAACCCACGCTGACAAGATGCTGTCTGAACCGCTGTCGGACACGTTCAAACACCGCCAGACCACCGCCAATCAGGTGCGCTTCACTACGGTCCCCCTGTCGGAGATGGAGACCAAGATCCTCAACGCTGGCGGCCGCGCGCTGGAGATTGAAAAGCGCCTGTTTGACAGCCTGGCCCGCGCCATTCTGGACCGTGCGGATCACGTGAACGTCGCCTCGCGGGCCCTGGCCGAACTGGACCTTGCCACCGCCCTTGCCGATCTGGCCCGGGCCGAAGATTGGGCCAAACCCCAGGTGGACGACTCCCGCACCCTGCAGATCACTGGCGGACGGCATCCCGTGGTCGAACTGGCGCTGCGCAAACAAGGTGGCGCCCCGTTCATTGCCAATGACTGCGACCTTGCCGACGGCACCCCGGGCGCCGATATCTGGCTGCTGACCGGTCCCAACATGGCGGGTAAGTCGACCTTCCTTAGGCAGAACGCCCTGATCGCCCTGCTGGCGCAAACAGGCAGCTATGTCCCTGCAAAGGCTGCAAAAGTCGGCATCGTTAGCCAGCTGTTCAGCCGCGTCGGCGCCTCGGATGATCTGGCCCGGGGCCGCTCGACCTTCATGGTGGAAATGGTGGAAACCGCCGCCATCCTGAACCAGGCTGATGACCGCGCGCTGGTCATTCTGGATGAAATCGGCCGCGGCACCGCGACATATGACGGTCTGTCCATCGCCTGGGCCACGCTGGAACATCTGCATGATGTGAACCAGTCCCGCGCGCTGTTTGCCACCCATTACCATGAGATGACCAATCTGGCGGAGAAGCTGAAAGGCGTCGACAATGCCACCGTTGCGGTGAAGGAGTTCGAGGGCGAAGTCATCTTCCTGCACGAAGTGCGCAAAGGCGCGGCGGACCGCAGCTACGGCGTACAGGTGGCCAAACTGGCCGGCCTGCCCGATGCAGTGGTCGCGCGCGCCCGTGTAGTGCTGGACGCGCTGGAAAAAGGCGAACGTGAAGGCGGCAAAAAGCAGGCAGTGATCGATGATTTGCCGCTGTTCTCCGCCGCGCCGCCCCCGCCGCCGCCAGTCGCTGCCAAAGGTCCTTCTAAGCTGGAAGAGAGACTGGATAAGATCCTGCCCGATGACCTGTCGCCCCGCGAGGCGCTGGCGCTGCTTTATGAGCTGAAGGACCTCAAGGGCAGCTGATCACCAGCTGCCCGAACTGCCGCCCCCGGATGAGCTGCCTCCCCCGAACGAGGAGGACGAGGAGGAGGACGAAGAGCTGCTTTGCTTGCGGGGAATGAACTCGGTGGCTGACCAGGCTTCGCCGCAATGCTGGCATTCATAATCCACCCGCCGCCGCCCGGGGCTGGTGGTCGTGGCAGGTTGCAACACGGTGCTTTCGCTTTCCAGCGTACGGTACTTGCAGGACCGGCAGGCCCCATAGCCGGAGAACCAGCCGCGATAGGCTTCAATCGTACGATGACCGCATTGGCCGCATTCCCAGACGTCGTAGTCAACGCTCTTCAGCTGTTCCTCTTTCGCCTGTCCGTCGCTCAGCAGCGCATCGTCCAGATCCTCGGGCACCAGCTGCATGCGTTGACCATCAACTGGACAGGTCCGCGGCCGGCGACGGCGCCAGCGCAGAAAGAAGAAGGCCGCAATGCCGGTGACCGTCGGCGTGCTGGCCGCGTAGAACCATTTGGCGTTCCGCTCAAAGAAACCCGGCGGCTCATAACCCGGTGGGTAAATCACCTCCATCGAAGTGGTGTCGTCTTCCACACCGCTCAACTCCACAATCAGCGCGTCGACACCTTCCATGATGCCAGTGGCGTAATTGTCCAGACTGAACTCCGGCACGATGATGCGATCAATGATCCGCTTGGTACTCACGTCCTTGCTGTCACCATAACCCGCGCCCACCTCGATCCGCAGCACCCGGTCCTCAACCGCCACCAGCAGCATAGCGCCGTCGTTGCGGGTCGCATCGCCGACACCCCAGCTGTTGAACAGCTCGGTGGCAAAATCCTCGATGGTTCCGTCATGGCCATAGTCCGACATCGAACCAATCGTCACCACGGTCAGTTCAATCCCGTGATCTTCGCGCAAGCGGGTCAAATTCCGCCTTAGAATACTTTCGTGTCCAAGGTCTAAAAGTTCAGCAAAATCATTAACATAGATGTCATTATAGGCGGGATACTGCTGCGCTCTCGTCGCGCTGAGGGACAACAGGAGGCATAACAGGGCATAAGCTAAAAATCTCATCGCTCTAACAGGCCCGATTTTCAGCCAGGCTGTCAAGAATTCGACTCACCACCAGACCAACGAAAAAGGCGCGGCCTCGCAGCCCCGCCTTTCACTGTTTCAAAAATACTCAAAATCCCCGATCCGCCACTTGCGACCAAGGGTATGAGTTTTATTCCGTCATCGAGCTGACGCCGACCTGCGCCGGACGCAGCAGGCGATCGTGCAGCATGAAGCCCACGGCCGAAACCTGGATGATCTCCCCCGCCTTGGTGCCAGGCACCGGCGCTTCGAACATGGCTTCGTGTTCGTTCGGATCAAACTTGTCACCCACCGCCGGGGCGATCACTTCGATGCCGTGTTTCTTGAAGGTGTTCTTCAGCTCGCGCAGCGTCAGCTCCAGACCTTCCAGCATCGCGCCCATGGCTTCGCGCTGTTCGTCGCTGACCGCATCCATCGCCCGCTGCAGGTTGTCGTAAACCGGCAGCATGTCACGTGCCAGCTTGGAGCCACCGTATTGCTCAGCCTCGCGGCGCTGCTTGTCGGCACGTTTGCGCGAGTTTTCAGCATCGGCTAGGGCACGCATGAACTTGTCGCGGAAATCGTCGCGTTCGGCGCGCAGCGCCTCCAGCTCATCCACTTCTTCTTCCAGCTCCAGCGCCTCTTCTTCGGCCAGCTCTTCAGCTTCCAGCTCCGCTTCGGCGGTCTCGATATCGTCGAGGAATTCGTCTTCTCTAGGCATGTGCCACCTTTTCCAACTTTAGCTGCGGTCGGAAATCATCCGCCCGACCAACTGCGCCGTGTAATCCACAATCGGGACGATCCGGCCATAGTTCAGTCGCGTGGGGCCAATCACCCCCACCGCACCAACAATCTTACGGTCAGCGTTCATATATGGAGAGACCACCAAAGAGGAACCCGAAAGTGAGAAAAGTTTGTTCTCAGAGCCAATAAAAATGCGAACGCCGTCGCCTGCCTCGGTCAAATCGAGGAAATCAGCGATATCCCGCTTGCGCTCCAGATCATCAAACAACTCGCGGATGCGGTTCAGGTCCTCTTCGGCGCCTTCATTTTGCAACAGATTCGACCGCCCCCGCACGATGAGTCGCTCATGCTGATCACCGTCTTCGGCCCAGACCGCCAGTCCGCTGTCGATCAGCGCATGGGCCAGGGTGTCAATCTCCTGCCGGCGGGCATCGATCTGCTGTTTCATCGACTGGCGCAAATCGCTCAGCGTCTTGCCTTCAACAAAGGCATTCACAAAATTCGCCGCTTCCCGCATGGCCGAGGGTGTCAGACCGGGCGGCGGGGTGAAGACCCTGTTTTCCACGTGCCCGTCTGAGAACACCAGCACAACAAGGGCCCGATCCGCCGCAAGAGAGACAAATTCAACGTGTTTGATCGCCGCCTCATGTTTGGGCGCCAGCACCAGTGAGGCCCCCTGTGTCACCCCCGACAGCGCGGTGGAGACCCGATCGAGCACATCCTGCACGTCGCCTGCATTGCTGGTCACCGTCTGATCCAATGCGTGCCGGTCCGTGTGGTCCAGATCGCGCACCTCCAACAGCCCGTCTACAAACATCCGCAGACCCTGCTGCGTTGGAACCCGGCCGGCGCTGACATGGGGGCTGTCCAAAAGGCCCAGATACTCCAGATCGCCCATCACATTGCGGATGGTGGCGGCGCTGACCTTCTCACTCATCTCGCGGGTCAGGCTGCGGGACCCCACCGGCTCCCCAGTGGTCAGATAGCCTTCAACAACGCGTCGAAACACTTCGCGCGAGCGGTCATTCATCTCTTCTAGAATTTTGCTGCGATCTGTCATGCTCATCCTCGGCACCCCATTAAAGAGGATCGTCCAGAAAGGTCAATCACGCTTACGCCAAACCCCTCCGCAGCCCTTGCCAGCCGCCCCTTCTGCCCTGTATCCCCGCAGGCAAATCGAACAGAGGAATTTTGAGATGCGTCCTTCCGGAAGAGAACTCAACGAAATGCGCCCGGTTTCCATTGAAACCAATGTGACCAAACACGCCGAAGGCTCCTGCATGATCCGCATGGGCGACACCCACGTGCTGTGCACCGCCACCCTTGAGGATCGTGTGCCTCCTTTCATCAAAGGGTCGGGCCTGGGCTGGGTAACCGCAGAATACGGTATGCTGCCGCGTTCGACCACCTCACGCATGCGCCGCGAAGCTGCGATGGGCAAACAGGGTGGCCGGACCGTTGAAATCCAGCGCCTGATCGGCCGTTCCCTGCGCGCCGGCGTCGATCGCTCCGCCCTGGGCGAACGTCAGATCACCGTCGACTGTGACGTCATTCAGGCCGATGGCGGCACCCGCTGCGCCTCAATCACCGGCGGTTGGGTTGCGCTGAAGCTAGCGGTTCAGAAACTGATGAAGACCGGTCAGGTCACCTCGGACCCGCTGATTTCACCGGTTGCGGCCGTGTCCTGCGGCATCTACGCCGGTCAGCCGGTGCTGGATCTGGACTACCCTGAGGATTCTGAGGCTGGCGTTGATGGCAATTTCATCATGCTGGGCAACGGTCAAATGATCGAAACCCAGATGTCCGCCGAAGGCGCCACCTATTCCCGTGACCAGATGAACCAGCTGCTGGATCTGGCTGAAAAAGGCGTGGCCGAACTGGTCGCCGCACAGATGGCTGCAGTCAATGCGTAAGTTTGCGGGTGATAAGATCCTTGTGGCCACCCACAACGCGGGCAAGCTGCAAGAGATCACCGAAATCCTGGCCCCCCACGGCGTGTCCGTGGTGGGTGCCGCCGAAATGGATCTGCCGGAACCGGAAGAGACCGAGGACACGTTCGTCGGCAACGCCCGGATCAAGGCCCATGCCGCCGCGCAGGCCACCGGCCTCCCTGCCCTCAGCGATGACAGCGGGATCACCATCGATGCGCTGGACGGCGCCCCTGGTGTCTACACGGCGGATTGGGCTGAAACAGGCTCTGGTCGGGACTTCATGATCGCGATGACCCGCGCCAATGATGAGATCACCGCCAAAGGTCCTGATGCGCCGCGCTCGGCCCAGTTCCGCTGTACCCTGGTGCTGGCCTGGCCTGATGGTCATGATGAGGTGTTCGAAGGGGTGATGCCCGGCAATCTGGTCTGGCCGATCCGTGGCGAACACGGCTTTGGCTATGATCCGATGTTCATGCCGGATGGCTATGACATCACCTGCGCCGAGATGGAGAAGGAAGAAAAGAACCGCATCAGCCACCGTGGCCGTGCAGTTCAGGCCTTCCTGAAAGGCTGTTTTGGCTGATTTCGTCACAGAGGATTGGCGACAAGGGGGCTTCGGCCTTTACATGCATTGGCCGTTCTGCGCGGCCAAATGCCCTTACTGCGATTTCAACTCGCATGTTTCCCGTGAAATAGACCAGAAACGCTGGCTTAGGGCCTATCTGTCCGAACTGGATCGCTACGCCGAGGAGCTGCCGGATCGTGTGCTGACCTCAGTCTTCTTTGGTGGCGGCACGCCCTCGCTGATGGACCCTGAGGTGGTGCATGGCGTGCTGGACCGCATCCGCCAGCTCTGGCCGCAAGCGAACGACCTGGAGGTCACGCTTGAGGCCAACCCCGGATCGGTGGAGGCCGGCCGCTTCCATGACTACGCACAGGCCGGCGTCTCGCGCGTTTCGATGGGGATTCAGGCCCTGAATGACCGTGATCTGAAACGTCTGGGCCGCATTCACAGCGTGGAAGAAGCCCGCGCCGCCTTTGACATTGCCCGCAATCAGTTTGAACGGGTCAGCTTCGATCTGATCTACGCCCGTCAGGACCAAACGCTGGAGGATTGGCGCGCGGAACTGAAAGAGGCGCTGAGCATGGCGATTGATCACCTCTCGCTCTATCAGCTGACCATCGAACAAGGCACGGCCTTTGGTGATCGTTATGATCGCGGCTTGCTGCGTGGCCTGCCCGAAGATGACACCTCGGCAGATATGTATGCCGCCACGCAAGAGATCTGCGGCGCCGCCGGGATGGAGGCTTATGAGGTCTCAAACCACGCCAAACCCGGCGCCGAAAGCCGCCACAACCTGATTTATTGGCGTTACGGTGATTTCATTGGCATTGGCCCCGGTGCTCATGGCCGCATCACAGTGGATGGGCGGCGCATGGCCACCGATGCCGAACGCACACCTAGCAAATGGCTGCACGCCGCCGAAGGTCTGGCCCCGCTGGAAGAACGTCACCCGATTGACCCACTAGATCAAGCGGGTGAATACCTGATGATGGGGCTTCGGGTCAGTGATGGCCTAGACAAAACTCGTTACGAAAACATGGCCGGTCAGCCCTTGAACGCAGACAAACTGCGCTATCTGACAGAGATCGGAATGATCCGCGAAACGAGGCATTCTGTCCAAGTGACAGAGGAGGGCCGGATGGTCCTCAATGCGATCATCAAAGAACTGCTGGTGGAATAAGATGCGCATTATCTGGGCCGCATTTGGGCTGATCGCCCTGGCACTTGGGGCAATCGGCGTTTTCCTACCGCTGCTGCCCACCGTCCCTTTCATGCTTTTGGCCGCCTTCTGTTTCGCCCGCTCCAGCGAGCGACTGCACAATTGGCTGATCAGCCACCCAACATTCGGGCCATCGATATTGGAATGGCAGGAACGCGGCGCCATCAATCCCCGCGCCAAACGCTACGCAACCATTTCTGTTGTGGTGGTGTTTTCCATCTCGCTGATCGCGCAACTGCCATGGCACGTTCTGGCGATCCAAGCCGTGACGCTAAGCTGCGTCATGCTGTTCATCTGGACCCGCCCGGACCACTGAAGCATTCAATGGTCCGATGCGCTTTGTTTCACGTGAAACAGATCAGCTGACCACCGACAGCTTGCGGCACAGCTCATCCAAACCGTCGAAATCCTCATAGGAAATGACCAGTTTGCCGCTTTCGCCGCCAGCGTCATGATCGATTGAGACCTTCATGCGCAGCGCTGCGGACAGGTCCGCCTCCAACGCACGAGTGTCGGCGTCTTTCTCAACCGATTTACGCGCGGGCTTCGGCCGGGGCTGATCCATTTCGGACAGTTCGGTAACGGATTTCTTGGCCAGTCTTTCGGTTTCACGCACCGACAGGCCGGAGCTGATCACTTTCTTCGCCAGAGACACCGCGTCGTCAGATGTAATCAACGCCCGGGCATGGCCCGCGCTCAGCTTGCCATCGCGCAGAAACTCCTGCACCTCCTCCGGCAACTGCAGCAGGCGCACTAGGTTCGCGATATACGACCGGCTCTTGCCCAGCACCTCGGACAGCTTTTCCTGCGTGTGGCCAAACTTGTCCATCAGCGCCTTGTAACCAGCCGCCTCTTCCACCGGGTTCAGGTCGGCACGCTGGATGTTTTCGATGATCGCAACTTCCAGCACTTCGGTGTCATCGAAGTCACGCACAACAACGGGGATCGTGTGCTGCATCGCGATCTGTGCAGCGCGCCAGCGACGTTCCCCCGCCACGATCTCATAGGCACCGGCATCACCGGGACGGGCCCGCACGACCAGCGGCTGGATGATACCCTTTTCCTTGATCGAGGCAGCCAGTTCATCCAGCTGTTCCTTGGTAAAGGTCCGGCGCGGCTGATCCGGGTTTGGATGGACCTTTTCAATCGGCACCATCATATCGGGACGACGCGTAGCCTCCCCCTGCCCTTCGGCAACAGCGGCTGGCGGCGTAACATCTGCCATCAATGCGGACAAGCCGCGGCCCAATCCCCGGGATTTAGGACGATCGCTCATGGTGCCTCCTCTTATATTTTTGCTTATTGAGCGGCGATTTTAACGTTTTTACCCAGCAGTTCCTTGGCCAACTGCAGGTAAGACTGCGCGCCTTTCGACTGCGGATCATACTCCAGAACTGAAACCGCGTAAGATGGCGCCTCGGACACGCGGACATTCCGCGGAATCACGGTTTCGAACACCAGTTCACCCAGGTTATCGCGCGCATCAGCCTCCACCTGTTGCGACAGGTTGTTGCGGGCATCATACATGGTCAGCACGATCCCCTCGATCCGCAGATCCCGATTGGCGGTGCTGCGCACCTCACGGATGGTCAGCATCAACTGTGACAGACCTTCCAGTGCGAAGAATTCTGACTGCAGCGGCACCAGAACCGAATGGGACGCAACCATCGCATTTACCGTAAGAAGGTTCAGCGACGGCGGGCAATCGATCAGGATGTAGTCATATTCAAACGTATCCATCGCGTGCTGACGCAGCGCGTCATGCAGCAGGAACACCCGCTTTTCATTCGAAATCAGCTCAATATCGGCCGAGCTCAGATCCACCGTGGCCGGAATGATGCTCAGACCTTCGGTGCCAGTGGCCTGGATAACGGTGCTAAGCTCCACATCGTCCAACAGCAACTCATAGGTCGTGTATTCGCGTGCGTCATTTTCCACGCCAAGCCCAGTGGAGGCGTTGCCCTGCGGGTCCAGATCCACCACCAAAACCTTCATCCCCTGCGCAGCCAAAGCGGCGCCAAGGTTGATCGTGGTCGTGGTTTTCCCCACCCCGCCCTTCTGGTTGGCGACGGAGATGATCTTGGGCCCCGGCAAACGCGTGGGATCAGACATGTGCAACTTCCCTGATTCTGAAAATAACGGCCTCAGCTTCTGTCTTACTTGTAAAACGCTCATGGTCGAATCGCCACGATTGCTGCGCGTCCGTCAGTTCTTTTTCCCAGGTGGCACCTTTTGGAAACAGCGCCATGCCATCCTTGCGCATATGTTGTTCAGCAAAGCCAAGCAACGCCGTCAAATCCGCCAAGGCCCGCGCTGACAAGACGTCAGCCTGCAAAGGATCCAACGCTTCAATCCGGGAATCCAGCACCTTAGCCGGTAGCGCAAGTTCGCGGATCACCGTGCGCAAGAAGGTTGCTTTGCGGGTATCGCTTTCGACCAGCGTCACCCGCATGTCCGGCCGCAACTCTTTCGCCAGCACCGCAACCACAAGTCCGGGAAATCCGCCGCCGCTGCCCAGATCCACCCAATGTTGAGCATTCTCCGGCGCATATTTGAAAATCTGCGCGGAATCGACGAAGTGACGATCCCACAATTGGCTCAATGTGGAGCGGGCCACCAGGTTGATCCGCGGGTTCCACTTTTCCAACAGCGCAACATAGGCGTCCAGCTGATCCAATGTTTCACGTGAAACATCCAGTCCAATCTCCCTCACGCGCGTTTCTCCCGCTTGGCTTGCCGCAGTTTGGCAAGCAAAAGGGTCAATGCCGCCGGCGTCATGCCATCAACCCGTGCCGCCTGGGATAGGCTTGCCGGGCGTGCGGCGTTCAGCTTCAGCTTCAGCTCATTCGACAGCCCATCAATCACATCATACGAGAAATCATCGGGAATGACCTGTTGCTCATCCCGTTTCACCGCCTCAACATCACGCTGTTGCCGCTGAATGTAATTGGCGTAAAGCGCATCTTTTTCCAACTGGGATTGGGTGTTTGGATCGATCTCCGCCAAGGTGGCATCCAACTCCATCAACTTGGCAAAGTCGACATCAGGAAACGCCAAAACCTGAAACAGGCTGCGGCGCGCACCGTCCTGGTTGATCTTGAACCCATGTTCCGCCAATTGCCGCGGTGTAAACGAAGCCTCTTCCAACCGTTTCCGCCCCGCCTCCAGACGGGCCATCTTATCCTCAAACGCTGCTTGACGCGCAGGTGAGGCAAAGCCGTGTTCAATCGCCTTCGGCGTCAACCGCTGATCCGCGTTATCCGCCCGCAAGGACAGCCGGAATTCGGCGCGGGACGTGAACATCCGATAGGGTTCTGTCACGCCGCGCGTTGTCAGATCGTCGATCATCACGCCGATGTAGCTGTCAGACCTGCTGAAACTAACGGGATCTTTGCCCAACGCGCGCGCGGCGGCGTTCAATCCGGCAACAAGCCCCTGTGCTGCAGCTTCTTCGTAACCGGTCGTGCCGTTGATTTGGCCCGCAAGGAACAGGCCAGGCACGGTTTTCACGCTCAGATGTGCATCCAAAGCGCGCGGATCCACGTAGTCATACTCAATCGCATAGCCCGGCTGCAGGATCACAGCCTCCTCCAACCCGTAGATGGAGCGGACGTAGTCCAGCTGAACCTCTTCAGGCAATGAGGTCGAAATCCCGTTTGGATAAACCGTGTGATCGTCAGCGCCCTCAGGCTCCAGGAACACCTGATGCGAGGTTTTATCGGCAAACCGCACGATCTTATCCTCGATCGAAGGGCAATAGCGTGGCCCTACCCCATCGATGTGTCCGCCATACATGGCGGATCGATCCAGATTGTCTCGGATAATCTGGTGGGTGCGTTCGTTGGTGTGGGTGATCCCGCATGAAATCTGCGGCGCCGTTACCTTATCGGACATGAAGGAAAACAGCACCGGTTCATCATCGCCCGGCTGACTGTCCAGCAGATCCCATTTAATCGTGCGGCCGTCCAGACGCGGCGGCGTGCCGGTTTTCAGACGCCCTAGAGGCAGATCAAAACTGTCGATCCGCTCCGCCAGCTTGACCGAAGGTTTGTCGCCCATCCGGCCGCCTGGTTTTTGAACATCGCCGATATGGATCACACCACGCAAAAAGGTGCCGGTGGTCAGGACAACCTGCTTAGCCTGCAACTCATGCCCATCAGCCAGAACAACACCAGACACGGTGTCGCCCTGCATGATGAAATCGGTGGCTTCGCCTTCTACGATCTCTAACCCCTGTTGGGCTTCCATCTCAGCCAACATAGTTTCGCGGTAGATCTTGCGGTCAGATTGCGCGCGCGGACCTTGCACAGCAGGGCCTTTGCGGCGATTGAGCAGGCGAAACTGAATGCCAGCGGCATCCGCAACACGGCCCATCACGCCGTCCAAAGCATCCACTTCGCGCACCAAATGCCCCTTGCCCAGGCCACCGATGGCCGGGTTGCAGGACATCACGCCGATGCCTTCCCGTTTCAGCGTGACCAAAGCAGTGCGTGCGCCCATCCGTGCGGCGGCGCTGGCCGCGTCGCAGCCGGCATGTCCGGCGCCGATCACAATCACATCGAAGTCGAATTGTTTCACGTGAAACACTCCTTACTTCCCAAGACAGAAGCTGGCGAAGATCTCATCCAGCAGGTTTTCAACGTCAATACGCCCGACCAGAGCGTCCAACGCCCGAATGCCAGTGCGCATTTCTTCCGCGGCGAGTTCGGTCATATCCTCCCCCATCGCGGCAAACATTTTGGCGGCGGTCAGCGCCTCAACCGCGCGTTCCATCGCGATACGATGGCGTTCGCGGGTGGCGATGCCGATATTTGCGGTTCGCTGAGACAGTTTTTCAGACAACAAATCTATCAGATTCGCCACACCGTCACCACTGACCCCGGAAACCGCCCCGGATTTGTCATCTAAGAGGTCGGCCTTGGCTTTCAAGACGATATCGTCTGCCTCGGGCGTGAAATCGGGGCGTTGATCGTCCTCCACCAGAAAAACCCGCAGATCCGCCAGCCCTGCCCTTTCGCGGGCGCGCTGAATACCAATCTCTTCGATCTTATCCTGGGTTTCACGCAGACCAGCGGTATCGAGCAGAGTCACGGGCAGGCCAGCGATATCCATTCGGACCTCAATCACGTCCCGGGTTGTGCCCGCAAATTCTGAGGTGATCGCCGCATCGCGACCAGCTAAGGCGTTGAGAAGTGTAGATTTTCCGACATTTGGCGCGCCAACGATCGCCACCTCAAACCCCGTACGCACACGTTCCGCTGCGGAGACACCTGCGATCTCAGCACTCAGGGAAGCCATGACCCGATCAAGCAGTTCCGTCACCTCGGGGGAGACATCAACCGGCACATCTTCGTCAGCGAAATCGATGGTGGCTTCGATCAGGGCGGCGGCGCGGATCAAGTCCTTACGCCATCCCTCGGCTTTTGTGCCCAGATCACCGGATAGCACCCGCAGCGCCTGACGCCGTTGTGCTTCGGTTTCGGCTTCGATCAGATCAGCAAGCCCTTCGACCTGGGCCAGATCCAAACGACCGTTTTCCAAGGCACGGCGGGTAAATTCACCCGGTTCCGCCTGGCGCAGACCGTCGATTGTGCCCAGCTCACGCAATACTGCGCCGACGACGGCGACGGAGCCGTGCAATTGCAGTTCCACCACCTGTTCCCCAGTAAAGCTGGCGCGGTCTTCAAACGTCAGAATCAGAGCCTCATCCAGCCGAACTCCGCCAGAATCGCGCAACAAACGCAGCCCTGCACGGCGCGGATCGGGCAACCGGCCAGCCAGACGTTCGCCAGCTACAATCGCCTGCGGACCAGAGATCCGGATCACCGCCACCCCGGCCTTGCCGTGGGCGGTGGCAAGGGCGAAGATCGTGTCCATCATGGGCCCCCGACAGCGTTAGCCGTTCATTGAATCGAAGAACTCGCCGTTCGTCTTGGTCTGTTTCAGCTTGGAGATCAGGAACTCGATCGCGTCCGTGGTGCCCATCGGGTTCAGGATGCGGCGCAGAACAAAGGTTTTCTGCAGATTCTTCGCATCGACCAGCAGATCCTCCTTCCGAGTGCCGGATTTGAGGATGTCCATCGCCGGGAAGACGCGTTTGTCTGCAACCTTGCGATCCAGCACAATTTCCGAGTTACCGGTGCCTTTGAATTCTTCAAAGATTACCTCATCCATGCGGCTACCGGTGTCGATCAGCGCGGTCGCGATGATGGTCAGCGAACCACCCTCTTCGACGTTACGCGCGGCACCGAAGAAACGTTTCGGGCGCTGCAGCGCGTTGGCGTCCACACCACCGGTCAGAACCTTACCCGAGGACGGCACAACAGTGTTGAAGGCACGGCCCAGACGGGTGATCGAGTCCAAGAGGATCACAACGTCACGTTTGTGTTCGACCAGCCGTTTGGCCTTTTCCATCACCATCTCAGACACAGCGACGTGGCGGGTCGCAGGTTCGTCAAAGGTTGAGGAAATCACCTCCCCTTTCACCGATCGCTGCATGTCGGTCACCTCTTCCGGGCGTTCATCGATCAAAAGGACGATCAGATAACACTCGGGGTGATTTTTCTCGATGCTATGGGCGATGTTCTGCAGCAGAACCGTCTTACCGGTGCGCGGCGGGGCCACGATCAGCGAACGCTGACCTTTCCCGATCGGCGCGACCAGGTCGATGATCCGGGCGGAACGGTCTTTGATGGTCGGGTCTTCGATTTCCATCTGCAGACGCTCATCCGGGTAGAGCGGCGTCAGGTTATCAAAGGCAATCTTGTGACGGGCTTTGGCCGGTTCTTCGAAGTTGATGGTCTCAACCTCGGTCAGCGCAAAATAACGTTCGTTTTCTTCCGGCGCTTTGATCACGCCAGAAACGGTGTCACCGGTCCGAAGTGAGAATTTGCGGATCATTTCGGGTGAGACATAGATGTCATCGGGACCCGGCAGGTAGTTCGCTTCGGGCGAGCGCAGGAAGCCAAAGCCGTCTTGCAGAACCTCCAAAACGCCGTCACCACCGATGATCCAGCCTTCATCCGCCATTTCACGGAGAATCTGGAACATCATCTCGCCTTTACGCATGGTCGAGGCATTTTCGATCTCCAGCTCTTCAGCCTGGGAGACGAGGTCTTTGGGGCTTTTGGCTTTGAGATCCGAAAGGTTCAGACGCTGTTCAGTCATAGAAAAATCCTGCGTCAACGCCATCTGGCGCTGCACTCACTGAGATGATGTGGAAGTCACTGCCTCGGACGAGGCGTTGAACCCTTCTTAGGGGCGTCGAGATTTTGAGTCAATTCTCAGAAACGCTGTCGACGGCCATGAGCACGATCTGAGAATGCGCCTGAGAGCCCTCTTAAAGAAATTTAAGAAAAAGATTTTTTTGATTTTGATAATAGGCAGGTGATTTTCTGTGGATTAGCGACTTATCCCAAGGGCTTTTCACGTGATTTTCTCATTGTTGAAAACTGTCTGGAAAACCGAATCCAACAGGGTGCTCAGAGTCCCGATTCTGAACTTATTTCTCAATAACTTAGCGGTCCGGTTTGGCTGTTTATAGCTCTGTTGGAAAACTTTGGATTCCGGCGGGAGATCCCCGGATTCCCACAGTTTCGCGGTTATCATTGCCCCAAGGGGAGAAGGAATGGGGATTCGCCTTGAAGTTGGGTGAGTTTCTCACAGCTTGAAAAAGTTCACGGAACCATCCAAACCTCTCCACAGGGGAGTTAGCGTGGTTTCCCACTGGGTTATCCACACGTTCGGATGAGCGAAAAAAATGGAAAAAAAACTGATACTCGCGTCGGGATCCGAAATTCGGCGCCAGCTGATGGAAAATGCCGGGATTCCGGTGCGAATCATCAAGCCGCGAATCGATGAAGAGATGGTGAAGGCCTCTCTGCTGGCTGAAAATGCGCCGCCGCGCGACGTTGCGGATACGTTGGCCGAGATGAAGGCCTTGAAAATAAGCGAAAAAAATCCTGATTCGCTGGTTATTGGTTGTGATCAGGTGCTGGACCTGGGTGGGCAGCTACTGTCCAAACCCGCGAGTGTTGAAGAGGCCCGCCAGCAGTTGCAGCAGATGCGCGGGGAGCGTCATATGCTGTTATCAGCAGCAGTTATATGTGAGGGCGGCAAGCCGATCTGGCGTCACATCGGTCAGGTGAGGCTTCGGATGCGGGCGTTTTCGGATGATTTCCTGGATGGCTATCTGGATCGCAACTGGCCGGAGATTTCGCATTGTGTCGGCGGTTACCAGCTGGAAGGTGAAGGTGTGCGCCTGTTCTCACGTGTAGACGGCGACTATTTCACTGTTCTAGGTTTGCCTTTGATGGAAATGCTCAACTACCTGACCCTGCGAGGAGATTTGCAACAATGAGCGGGCCCAAAATTCCGTTGGCTGGGGTGATCGGTTCCCCCATAGCGCATTCGAAATCCCCCCTGTTGCATGGCACCTGGCTGCGCAAGATGGGGCTGCCGGGTCACTACGTTCCGATGGATGTTGCGCCGGAGGATTTTGAACAGGTCCTGCGGACCCTGCCCAAGGCGGGATTTGTCGGGGTCAACGTTACTGTACCGCATAAAGAAGCCGCCATTCGGCTGGCAGATGTGGTGACGGATCGCGCCACGCTTATTGGTGCTGCAAACACGCTGATCTTCCTGGAGGATGGCCGGATCCATGCCGACAATACGGATGGCTATGGCTTCATTGAAAACCTGCGTCAGAACGCGCCTGACTGGGATACCAAGGCCGGACCTGCGGCGGTTCTGGGGGCCGGCGGTGCGGCGCGGGCGGTCCTGGCCTCCCTGCTGGACGCCGGTGTGCCCGAGATTTTCCTCAGCAACAGAACACGTGCACGGGCGGAGGCACTGCAATCTGATTTTGGTACTAAAATCAAGGTGGTAGATTGGGTTCAGGCCGGCAATATGTTGGAGGATTCGGCCACGGTGGTGAACACCACCAGCCTGGGCATGGTGGGTCAACAGGAACTGCGGGTGCCGCTGGATGGGTTGCAGAAGGGCGCCCTGGTCACTGACCTTGTATACAACCCCCTGCAGACCCGACTTCTGCGCGAAGCTGAGGAGATGGGCTGCGTGACTGTCGATGGATTGGGTATGCTCATTCATCAGGCTGTGCCCGGATTTGAGCGTTGGTTTGGTCAGCGTCCGGTGGTGGATGCCGATATCCGCGCGGTGCTTCTGAGATGACGTTTAAACTGGGGCTGACCGGGTCCATCGGGATGGGGAAATCCACAACGGCGAAGCTTTTCGCCGCTGAGGGCTGCGCGATCTGGGATGCGGATGCCGCCGTACATCGGATCTATAGCGCTGGCGGCGCTGCAGTGGCCCCTATGGCAGATGCCTTCCCCGAGGCGATCATTGACGGTGCTGTGTCACGTGAGGTGCTGAAACAGCTGATTTCGGCCGATGCCAGCGTGCTGAAGCGGATTGAGGCGATTGTGCATCCCTTGGTCGGTGCAGATCGTGCGGAATTTATCGCTGCGGCTGAGGCTGACATTTTGGTCTTTGACATCCCGCTGCTGTTTGAAACCGGCGGGGATCAGGCGATGGACGCCACCGCTACAGTTTACGTCGATGCCGACACTCAGAAACAGCGGGTGATGGCGCGCGGCACGATGACCGAAGCACAGTTTCAAGCGATCCGCGCCAAACAGATGCCTATTGCCGAAAAACGCGCGCGCGCTGATTATGAGATTGAAACGGATACGCTGGACCACGCCCGCGAACAAGTGCATGAGGTGCTGCGCGATATCCGGGCCCGTATGGGGGCTGAAAAGGGGGCTTAAGCGATGCGTCAGATCGTTCTCGATACCGAAACCACGGGATTTGAGGCTGAAGGCAGCGATAGGATCGTTGAAATCGGGTGTCTTGAGCTGCTCAACCACATGCCGACCGGCAAAACCTATCACGTTTATTGCAACCCTGAACGCATGATGCCGAATGAGGCCTTTGGTGTGCATGGGATCGGCCCCGATCTGCTGGAACCCCCACAAGATCCCCAACCCGGTCAGGTTACGCTGCGCGATAAACCCCTGTTCAAAGAGGTGGCGCAGGGGTTTCTGGATTTTGTGCAGGATTCCCAGATGGTGATCCATAACGCGAAGTTCGACATGCGCTTTCTGAACGCAGAACTGCGGCGCAACGGCTTCCGCACCCTGCCGATGGATCAGTCGCTGGACACGCTGGCAATGGCGCGCAAGAAGTTCCCCGGCTCCCCTGCGACGCTGGATGCGCTCTGCCGTCGTTATGGCATCGATAACTCCAACCGGGTGCTGCACGGCGCGTTGCTCGACTCGGAAATTCTGGCTGACGTCTATCTGGAAATGATCGGCGGCCGGCAGCCGGATTTCGCCCTGTCGAGTGTTGCCACATCCGGCGGCGGTGATGGCGCCGCAGGCGATGATTGGCGCCCCTTCCCGCGGCCAGCACCCCTGCCCCCACGCATCACTGAGGCCGAGAAAGAGGCGCATGGCGAATTTGTCGCCAAGATGGGCGATGATGCGCTTTGGACCAAGCTAAGCCAATAAGCGCCAACTAAAAAGGCCCGGCAGGTGATCTGCCAGGCCTTTGAATTTTCTCCAGAAACCGATGCTTAGTTTGCAGGGGCTTCGGCCTGTGCGCGGCGCGCCAGCTCATTACGGTAGAGCTGCATGAAGTCGATGTTTTCCAGGTTCAGCGGCGGGAAGCCACCGTCGCGGGTCACGTCGGACACGATGCGGCGCAGGAAGGGGAACAGCAGGCGCGGGCATTCGATCAGCAGGAACGGATGCAGCTGGTCCTCGGGGACGTTTTCAATGTGGAACAGACCTACGTAGTCCAGTTCCAGAATGAACAGCTTGTCATCGCCGGATTTGTTATCCGAGGTCACCTGCAGCTTGATCGCCACTTCGTACTGATGCTCGGCCGAGCGTTTCTTGGCATCCAGGTTCACCTGAACATTGACGTCCGGCTGAACCTCACCCTGGGCGCCTTTTTGGGCCAGGATGTTTTCAAAGGACATGTCGCGGATGAACTGGTTCAGGATGTTCATCTTGATCGCGGGGGCCTGCGGCTGTGCAGCACCGTTGTCAGCCATTTTCTTCTCCCAAAATAGACTTTCCGACCTTCCTTAACAGGAAGGCCTAAGCGCCTCAATGCTTGGTCCAACCCGAGGGCTGATGGGTGGCGCGTTTGTTGGGATCTACCTCGGTAAACTCACCATCAATGACGCCTTCGGCGCCAGATTGGGCATCATGATGCGACGCGTTGCGCCCCATACCCTGGCTGCTTCCCCTCATCGAGAAGGTCTGAACCTTCACCCGGGATTTGGCATAGCGAAAGACCGCCGATCGGATCGCCGGCACCAAGAGGGCAAAGCCCAATGCATCGGTGAAAAAGCCAGGCGTCAGCAGAAGCACGCCGGAAATCAGCACCATGGCGCCATGGGCCAGCGGTTCGGTGGGATCGTTCAGTTCAGAAAAGGATCTCTGCAGGTTTCCAATCGCCAGACGTCCCTGCTGGCGCACCATGTAAGTGCCCAAAATCGCCGTCAGAACCACGATCAGCAGCGTCAGAGGTGTACCGATTGCACCGCCAACCTGAATGAACAGAGCGATTTCAATGATCGGAACACCGATAAACGCAAAGAGAAGCCACATATTTTGACCCTTTCTGGTAAGTTGCCGCAGTGGACTTGGCCGCCTGCCTCACCTACATAAGGTTCCTAACAGGGTGTTTAAACGCCCATGCGTCGAAAGGGATAGAATGGACTCCACGATGTTGCAAACTCTGGTACTGGTTGGGATCGCAATCTTTCTGGTTTTGCGGTTGAGAAATGTGTTGGGCACGCGCGAGGGGTTTGAGAAACCAGTCACCCGCGAGGCGCCGAACAATGCGCGCCGTCAGAACCAATTTGAGGTGATCGAAGGCGGCCCTGACCGCGACATCACGGACCATGTTGCCGAAGACAGCGATGCCGCCAAAGCGCTGGCCGCGATGAAGCGCATTGAACCCGGTTTTGGTGTGGCGGATTTCATCGGCGGCGCCCGGTCGGCTTATGAATGGATCCTGATGGGCTTTGAGCGGGGCGATCTGGCTGAGCTGAAGCCTTTCCTTGACTCCGACGTCTATGAAAGCTTCGCCGAAGTGATCGAAAGCCGCAACGCCCAGGGCCTGTCTGTTGAGGCAGAGTTCATTGGTGTGCGCGAAGTGCAGCTGCTGGATGCCGAAATCTCGGCCAATAACCTGGCAGAAATCACCGTCCGCTTCGTGGGTGAGATGACCTCGGTCGTGCGCGACAACGCAGGTGATATCATCGAGGGCAAAAAGGATGAGATCAAACGTCAGAAAGACGTTTGGACCTTTGCCCGCCAGATGGGCAGCGATAACCCCAACTGGCAGCTGGTGGCCACAGGCGAATGATCGCAAGACTGGCGGCGGCGTCCCTGGCGGGGTTGCTTACCGCAACCTCAGCCCAGGCTGACCTGTCTTACAAGGTCCTGAGTTTTCAGGACCTTGAAGGCTGGGAAAAGGACGACCACGCCAGTGCTTTGCAGGTGTTTTTGAACACCTGCATGGATATGGATCAGGTGGATTATGCCGCGCTCTGCGCTGTGGCGGAATCCATCGAAAACCCCCGCGCCTTTTTTGAGTTGTTTTTCCGACCCGTTCTGATCGAAGAGGCGGGCAAAGAGGCGTTGTTCACCGGCTATTTTGAGCCTGAGCTGGACGGATCCCTGACCCCCACAGCGCGGTACCGGTTTCCGGTCTATGCCAAACCCCGCGAAGCCAAGGGGCAATGGCTGACCCGTGAACAGATTGAAACCGGCGAAACCATGAAGGGGCGCGGGTTGGAAATTGCCTGGGTTGATGACCCGGTGGAGCTTTTCTTCCTGCAAATCCAAGGGTCTGGTCGTATCCGCCTGCCGTCGGGCGCACACCTTCGGGTGGGCTATGGCGGCAACAACGGTCACAAGTACCGTTCCATCGGGCAGGAGTTGATCCGCCGTGGAATCTACAAATCGCATCAGGTGTCTGCCCAGGTGATCCAGAACTGGGTGCGCCGCAATCCGATCGACGGCACGGCGCTGCTGCGCCACAATCCCTCTTACGTGTTCTTTCGCAAAGTGACCCGCGTCAGCCCCGAAAAGGGGCCGCTGGGGGCTATGAACCGGTCGATCACCGCGCTGCGCTCGGTCGCGGTTGATCCGAAATATACCCCTCTGGGCGCGCCGGTCTGGGTGGAAAAGGATGGCGAAGGCCCAATGCGCCGTCTGATGATCGCGCAGGACACTGGTTCGGCGATCAAAGGCGCACAACGGGCCGATATCTTCTTTGGTACCGGGGATACTGCTGGCAAGTCTGCGGGTCGTCTGCGCGATCCCGGCCGGATGTATGTGCTGATGCCCATTCAGCGCGCCTATGCTTCGGTTCTGGAGGAGGAGCAATGAGCCGCCGCCGCCTGAACGATGAAGAGGTAGCGCTGTGGAAGAAGGTGGCAGAAACCGCCGAACGGCTGCACCCGGAACGCCCCCGCGCGGAACTGCCAAAGCCCAAACCCAAACCGATGAAGAAGCCCAAGGCACATCACAGCCCGGCTGATCTGGAGATGTTTCAGGTTGGCTCCAAGGCAGGTAGCACAGGCGCGGGGCACAGTCTGGCCCCTTCGATCCGGGAGGGGCTGCGCCGCGATCCGGTGCAGATGGACGCCAAACAATACGGCAAGATGAAACGCGGCAAGCTGGTGCCTGAGGGGCGGATCGACCTGCACGGCATGACCATGGATAAGGCGCATCCGGCCCTGATCGGTTTTGTGCAGCGGGCCCATGCCCAGGGCAAACGTCTGGTGCTGGTGATCACCGGTAAAGGCAAACACCGCGATGAGGGTGGGCCGATCCCGGTGCGTTATGGCGTGTTGAAACACAACGTGCCGCAATGGCTAAAAATGGCGCCACTGAACCACATCGTGATGCAGGTGCAAGAGGCCCATATCAGCCATGGCGGCAGTGGCGCCTATTACGTTTACCTGCGCCGCAGCCGCTGATCACTGCGTCAGCAACAGCGGGGACAGGATCACCTGCGTTGCCCGTTGGGCCGTGATGACTGTGCCCGGCAGCAGACCAGAGCGCGCCGCGCGATCTTCGTCAAAGGCGGATTGCAATTCACTGCCAGCACCCAGGATCTTGATCAATGCAGGTGAGGTGCCAACGGTGAAATGCTGTGGTCCCAACCCTTCGGCAAATTCACTGACATCGATCAGGGTCAGCGGAAACTCTGACAGTTCCTCCGCACTCTCAAGGCCGCCCAGACGAGGGTGATAGCCATTGATCATGGCGCTTAGCTGCAGGGCGCGGTCTTTGTTTGAGACAAAGATCACAAAGGGTTGCGGTAATTCGGCAAAGCGGCGGGCCTGCGCCTGAAACAGGTCCACATCCAGATCCGGGGAAATCAGAACAACGCCACCAAGGGTGCGGTCGGCCCAACCCGGGCTTTTGATTTCGATCTGGCGCAGGGTTTCCATGACCAGCATGGTGCCCAGTGAATGGCCAATCAGAATGATCCTGCGGGGGTTGGCATCGGCGGCGGCGCGCAGCGTTTCCTCCAACCCGTCGCGGGAGTAGAGCACGCTGTCGCGGTCATAGGTGTAGCCCAGTGAATTGGCGGCTGAGGGCCAGCTGAAATGCAGCATGGCGCCGGTGATGTCAAAATCATGCGCCATCTGCGCTGCGCGAAACACCCCATCAGCAAAGCTGTTGTTGTAGCCATGCACGTAGATCACCAGATCCTGCTGATCGCGCGGCACATCTTTCATCTGGTTCTGGATGGCCCGGCTGAAGGCACGGCGGCTGTCATAATCCTGCCGGTCCGTGATGGTGAAATACTTCGCAGGATCAACATTAGCGTGCCGGTGCAGGCGTAGCTGACCCGTGTCACGTTCCGGCGGAATGGCGACATCAACATCAAGGAAGCTGAGGGTTTCTGCGCGTTCGCCAGTGAACCAATCGGTGCCCATGCTGTCCCGCAGGGAGGCGACCAAAATGGTTTGTTCATCGCCGCCCGCAACGGGCCCATCTGAAACAGGCACCGCCAAACGATCAGCGCAGGCGGTCAGGAGGATAAAAAATGAGATCAGAAAAAGACGCAAAGCAATGCTCCGGGTGCCATCAAGACACCCTAGAGCTAGTGCGTTTCGGCCGCCCTGACTATAGGACGTAGCGGCTGACGTCGGCGGATTTTGTCAATTCGCCCAGATTTTCCTGCACGAAGGCTTCATCCACGGTGACAGATTGGCCGGACCGGTCTGGCGCGGTGAAGCTCAGCTCTTCAAAAACACGCTCCATCACGGTGTAAAGACGCCGCGCGCCGATATTCTCCACGCTTTGGTTCACGTCAGCGGCGATCTTGGCCAGCGCTGCGATCCCCTCTTCGGTGAAGGTGACTTCCACCTCCTCAGTGCCCATCAGCGCGGTGTACTGGCGGGTCAGCGCGTTGTCGGTTTCGGTCAGGATGCGCACGAAATCCTCTTCGGTCAGCGCCCGCAGCTCCACCCGAATGGGCAGACGGCCCTGCAGTTCCGGCAACAGGTCCGAGGGTTTGGCGATGTGGAAGGCGCCTGAGGCGATGAACAGGATGTGGTCGGTTTTCACCGGCCCATGTTTGGTGCTGACGGTGGTGCCTTCGATCAGGGGCAACAGGTCGCGCTGCACACCCTCACGGCTGACGTCGCCACCGCGGGCCTCCTGCCGGGCGCAGACTTTGTCGATTTCGTCCAGAAACACGATGCCGTTCTGTTCCACCGCATCGAGGGCGGTTTTGGTGACGGTCTCATCATCCAGCAGTTTATCCGCTTCTTCACCGATCAGGATCTCATAGCTTTCAGCAACGGTCATCTTGCGCCGGGTGGTGCGGCCGCCCAGGGCTTTGCCGAAGATATCGCCAAGGTTCATCATGCCCATCTGGTTGCCGGGCTGGCCCGGAATGTCGAACATCGACATCGGGTTTGAGGTGTCCGCCAGATCCAGTTCGATCATGGTGTTGTCCAATTCACCCGCGATCAGCTTGCGGCGGAACATGTCACGGGTGCCTTCGCGGGCATCTTCGCCGGCGATGGCGGTGATCACACGATCCTCAGCCGCCTGACGCGCCTTGGCTTTCACATCTTCGCGCATCAATTCGCGGGTCATTGCGATCGAGGCATCCACCAGATCGCGCACGATCTGTTCCACATCGCGGCCAACGTAGCCCACTTCGGTGAACTTGGTCGCCTCAACCTTGATAAAGGGGGCCCGGGCCAATTTGGCCAGACGGCGTGAGATCTCGGTTTTACCAACGCCGGTGGGGCCGATCATCAGGATGTTTTTCGGATAGACCTCATCGCGCAGATCATCCGACAGCTGCTTGCGCCGCCAACGGTTGCGCAGCGCCACGGCCACGGCCCGCTTGGCGTCATTTTGGCCAATGATAAAGCGGTCCAGCTCGGATACGATTTCACGCGGTGTCAGATCGGTCATGTGTCTCATGCTTTCTTGTTGTCACCGGGGAACCTAAGCACGGTGGCCGAAAACGCAAGGTGATCGGCAAGCGGGTGCTCATGTCGGGGGTGGGGCTGTCACAAAGGGTCACGCCCCATAACGGGCCGTCACAGCGCGGTGAGCATGGCTATCTTCGCCGCATCACGCCTGTTCTCATGAGGGCGAGCTTACATGAGAGGAGAGCGAAAATGATGAACCGCCGCCAGTTTTTTGCCGCCACCGCCGCCACCGCTGCTGTCAGCACCCTTGCCCGCCCCGCATCCGCAGCGATGATCGGGGAAAAGGGAACCTTTGAAGGCCGGTCAAACCACGTGACCAGCGGATCCGTGCAAATCGTTGAGATTGAAGACAAATATGTGGTCGAACTGGGCGATGACTTCTCGCTTGATGGCGGGCCGGACCCGCGCGTGGGCTTTGGCACAGATGGTACCTATGACCCTGACAGCCACCTGGGCGCGTTGCTGCGTCTGAAGGGCAAACAGTATTATGCGGTGCCCAAGACCAAAGGGATCTCGCAATACAATGAGGTTTATATCTGGTGTGAGGTTGCCAGCGTCCCGCTGGGCGTGGCGAAACTGAAATAATCGCAGAATTCACCTGTAACAAAGGGGCAGCATCGCGCTGCCCCTTTTTGTGTTCCCTATGCCCGTTTAATGGGACGGGGGCAGCCGGTGCAGCGGCAGGATCGCCTCCAACGGGGCCAGCAGCGCGGCGCGGATCCGCGCCCAGAAGGCCCCCAGAACCACCAGGAAGATGCCCAGCAACAAGATGGTCATCGCCGCCCCTTCGCCATCAAACACAGTGCCTGCCAGCGTGACGGTGTAGCCAATCGCGGCAATCAGGAACGACCGGCGGTCGATGATAATGGCCACCAGCGCGAAACCCACCAGCCAGACCATCAGGATCGTATAGGCCGAGGCGCTTTCGCTGTTCAGCAGTGACAGGGCAATGGTGTTCACCAATGCAGGGGCCGCCACCACATGCAGCCAGAACCCCTGCGCCGACCGGCGGGTCACACGGTGTGGGTCCGACATGTCGAAAATCATCGCAACGGCGAAGACCGCCACGCCAACCGCCAGGGTGATAAAGGCGAAAGGCCCATCCGCAGACAGCAGGAACAGATCGCTGATGTCTTCCGGCGTGCCAGCGCGATTTGCGCCCATCATCAAGGCCAGGGCAAAGACGCCAACGGCGATCAGCGCCATCGCAAACGGCACCCGGAAGCGCAGCCAGTAAAGCGCTACAGCGGCGGTGGTCAGCGCCAATGGCAGCGGCAGCGAGGATAGATCCTCCTGCGCGACCATAAAGGGCTGGGCGAAATAGGCGGTGATGCCGGACCCGGCGTTGGCGGCCCAAAACACCGAGAGCGCAATGGCGGGCGCCACCATCCGGCGGCGGCGAATGAAATATTCCGACAGCGCCCATAGGATCACCGCCCCCACGGCGGCGGTTGAGGCGACTTTCAGCTGCACATTGGTGATCTCACCCAAAGCCGACAGCGAGTTCACGGCGATCCAGCCACCGGCAAGGATCATCAATCCGATGACGATGAAGATCTCATTGAAGCCTTTGAACAGCTCAAACGGCTCATCCCCCGGCGCCAGGTTTTCCCGCGCGCCCCTGCGGCTATCTGCCAGGGCCGCCAGTGACGCAGCCTGTGCCTCACTCAGCAGGCCCGACCCTACGGCGGCGCGAATATCGTCGCGGTCAATCATGGTGAATATCCTGTTCGCAATGAAAATAAAAAAGGCCGGCAAGCGCCGGCCTGTCACTGGGCTTAGCCCTTGATGGCTTCGACCGTCAGCCGGCCATTGGTATAAACGCAGATATCAGCGGCAATCGCCATGGCGTCACGGGCCACCTGTTCAGCGTTGCGGTCGCTGTCCATCATGCCGCGCGCCGCAGCCAGGGCGAAGTTGCCGCCGGACCCGATCGCGGTGACGTCATGTTCCGGCTCCAGCACATCGCCGGCGCCGGTGATCACGAACATGTCGCGCCCGTCGGTGACGATCAGCATGGCCTCAAGGTTTTTCAGGTACTTATCGGTGCGCCAGTCTTTGGCCAACTCAACGCTGGCGCGGGCCAGTTGGCCGGGCGTGGCCTCCAGTTTGGCCTCCAACCGTTCCAGCAGGGTGAAGGCATCCGCGGTGGATCCTGCAAAGCCGCAGATCACGTCATGACCGCCGGGGCTGAGGCGGCGCACCTTGCGGGCGGAGCCTTTGATCACGGTCTGGCCGAGCGAGACCTGCCCATCACCGGCAATCACCACTTCGCCCCCTTTGCGCACCCCGATGATCGTGGTGCCGTGCCAGCCGGGGAAGGTTCCCGATGTGTTGTCGTCTGCCATGTCTGCCTCCTATCGTCTGCGCCTATATGGAAGCTGCGCCGCATCAACACAAGAGGTGCGCGTCAGCCTTGCCCTGCGCGGGCGCAACCCGTAGCTTCGCCACATGATGGTTGAAAAACACGTTGATTTCTATTTGGAACCGGGGCTCAGATCCTCTGCTGAGGCGGGCAAACATAACTTCATCAACAAGGTGATCACGGTTCTGGAAAAGGGTGGGTTTTCAACCGCCATCCACGGCAATGCACTGTCAGACCGCAGTCAGAGTGAGACCCGCAACAGCTATGCGATGTTTCATATGGATCAGCCGCTGAACGCGCGGGGCCTGACCATGCGCCGGGTCTATCACTACCCGTTCTGGCAGATTGAACCGACCACCGAACGCTGGGATTGGCGGGTCGCCAAAGCCCGCTTCAAGCCCGAGAAGATCGACGGCGGCGAAGCACAGAAATTCTACAATTTCTGGCGCAAACGCCTGTTTGGGGAGGCGGTGCAGGATATTGGCCGGGATGGGTTTGTCTACGTGCCACTGCAGGGCCGCCTGGCAGAACGCCGGTCCTTTCAAACCTGTTCGCCTATCGAAATGCTGGTCGCTACGTTGCAACGCGATCCCGGCCGCCGGGTGGTTGCAACGCTGCACCCCAATGAGATTGTGACAGGTGCTGAGCGCGCCAAGCTGCAGACCTTGGCCAAACGCTTTCCCCGGCTCAGCCTGCGCGAGGCCCTGATGGAGGAGATGCTGGCGCGCTGTGACTATGTGGTGACGCAGAACTCCTCAGTAGCGTTTAACGGCTATTTCTTCGGTAAGCCTTGCGTGTTGTTTGCGCGGGTCGATTTCCACCACATCGCCGGGGATGTGTTCCGTAATGGGCGCGATGCCGCTTTTGACGCGGTACAGGCTGAGGCACCGGATTACGCACGATACATCTGGTGGTTCTGGCAGGAGATGTCGATCAACGCGGGCCGTGAGGAGGCGGAGAACAAGATCCGTCAGGCGATCCGCCGCGGTGGCTGGCCGATCTGAGGCAGATCGGCGGGGCGCTGCCCCATCGCGCTGCCGCGCTCCCCCCGGAGTATTTGAGGGTCATTGAAAGGCAAAACCCCCAGCCATGAGGCCGGGGGTCTATGGTGTTTTCGATGTCCCGAGGGTGAGGGCTTAGATTGACTCGTTGATCCAGCTCTGCAGCGCGGCCTTGGGTGCGGCGCCGGCACGGTTTGAGATCACCTGACCGTCTTTGAAGATGAACAGCGCCGGGATGCCACGCACGCCCATGGCGGCGGCGGCCTGCGGGTTGCTGTCAACGTCAACTTTGACGATTTTCACTTTGCCTTCCATCTCAGCCGACAGCTCTTCCAGGGCCGGGCCGATCTGTTTACAGGGGCCGCACCATTCCGCCCAGAAGTCCACAACAACGGGGACATCGGACTGTTTGACTTCGGCATCAAAGGTGGCATCGGTGGCAGCGACGGTGGCCATGGGTTCTCTCCTAAAGACTGAGTTCGAAGGCGAACCTAGGTATCCGCCTGAGCGGCGTCAAGATGACATAGCGCTCAGAGGGGCGCCTCAAGGGATTGTGTGACCAATGTTTCAGGCAACAACATCAGCTCCGCGGTGCGGGTCCAGAGCAGCGCTGTTTTCACCTGTTTGTCCGGGTAAATCTGTTGCAAAGCATGGGCATAGGCCGCCATTTGCCGCAACAGCCCAAGGGGGCATTCGGCGGGGCCTGCGGGCACCGTGGCATTGGTTTTGAAATCCACCGCAAGCACAGAGTCGTGATCGATAATGAGGCGGTCGATGGTGCCGTGAATGCGCCGCCCTTGCAGGGCTTCCAACGTGGCACTGACCGACACCTCCGCCAGCGCCAGATCGGTGAACAGGTGTTGCAGGCCGGGGGTGGTCAGGACGGCTGTAGCTTCCGCCAGTAGGGCCGGCACCGCGTCGTCGCCCGCCGCATCCTCGCCCGTGGCCAGCAGTTTGGCCGCCCGTGTGGGCCACTGCGCCTGCGGCGCGTCCGGCAGATGCTCCAGCAGCAGGTGGATCTGACGGCCGCGCTTTTTGGCGGCCTCTTCATCCAGCCCGGCATCCCCTGCAAGCGCCTTGGCACCACCAAGGTCTGAGGGGCTGAGCGTACCCTGCCCGTGTGTGGGCGCCGTGGCTTCTGTTTTGGCCCAGGTGGGCAAGGTGACCTCAGGGGTGGTTTCGGCCTGTTTTGCAGGCGCCAGATCCGCCGACCAATTGCCGTGGCTCACCCGTTTGCCGGTGCCGAAGGGGAAGTCGTGTTCGCCAGCGCCCTGCCGGTCCATCGCGGCGCCGATCTTGTCATACCAGGCGTTGCCGTCTTTCCCCAAATCGCCCGCCGCGGCCACAATCAGCCATTTTTCAGCCCGCGTCATCGCGACATAGAGCAGGCGATCACGCTCCGCCTCCTCCGCCGCCAATCGCGCGTCGCGGGCTGAGGCCATTTTGGCCGGCATTTGGTCCGAACTGACGCGCCACATCACCTGACCGTCTTCTTCCAGCAGGTCGTCGCGCAGCTGCACCAGCCGTTTGCCGGTGTCAGGCATGATGACGATCGGTGCCTCCAAACCTTTGGAGCCATGCACCGTCATCACCCGGATCCGGTCCGAGGCCGCATCCATCTGGCGCTTGATCTCCAGCTCATCGGTTTCCATCCATTGCAGGAAGCCGATCAGCGACGGCACAGCACTGCGTTCGTAACTCAGCGCCTGGGCGAGGAAGGCGTTGATGCCATCTTCGGCCTCGTCCCCGAGACGGGCCAGCAGTTTACGGCGGCCGTCATGGCGGGTCAGGATCCGTTCGATCAGGTCGTAAGGGCGCAGGAAATCGGCCTTGCTGCGCAGATCGTCCAGCACGGCCAACTCCTCAGGGAACTCCGCCCGCCGGTTACGCAGCGCCTGCCACAGGTGGCGTTCTTTACGGCGATGGGCGAGGTCGAAAAGCTGTTGTTCACCCCAACCAAACAGCGGTGATTTCAGCGCGACAGCCAATGAATAGCTGTCCTCCGGCGTGGCGAGGAAGGACATCAGCGCCGCCAGATCACGCACCGCCAATTCCGCGCCCACCTTCAGCCGGTCAGCACCTGCGATAGCCAACCGCTGTTCCTTGCAGGCGCGGATGATCTCAGCAAACAGGGCCGAGCGGCGCTGGACCAGGATGAGGAAATCCCCCTCACTCACCGGTCGCATCTGGTAGTTGCCGGAATGGCCGATTTCGGCTGGAATAGTGACTTTCTCATCCACCATCCGGCGGATTTCGCGGGCGATGCGATCGGCCAGTTGCACCATGTGATGTTTGGCGCCCAGACGGTCGACGGGGGTTTCCCATTCCTCGTCACTGTCGTCTTTGGTTGGGTCGATCACTGGCCACAAATCCACCCGCCCTGGCATCTGATCCTTGAACGCCCGGTGTTCGGAACCTTCGGGGAAACCGGATTGATCGCGGCCTTTGAAGGTCTCATCCACCAGGCTGAGGATCGCGTGAGAGGAGCGGAAGGAAAACTGCAGCTCCATCGCGTTCAGCGGTTTTTCGGTCGCGCCCAGACGGTCGGCAAATTCGGCCTGCATCCGGTCAAATTCGCGTGGGTCTGCGCCCTGGAAGGAATAAATCGACTGTTTCTTGTCACCAACCACAAAGATGGTGCGTTCCTTATCGGTGCGCGCGCCCTCGCCCGAGGTGAATTCCTGCGCCAGCAGCTCAATCACCTTCCATTGGGCCGGGCTGGTGTCCTGTGCTTCATCGACCAGAATATGGTCAATACCGCCGTCCAATCGGTAAAGCACCCAGGCCGCCACCGCCGGATCGGTCAGCAGATCGCGGGCTTTCAGGATCAGATCGTCAAAATCCAACCAGCCCATCATCTGTTTGCGCCGCTCATAGGCAGGCAGGAACAGCCCAGCGAAGTCATGCAGAGCCAGCGTTTTCTGAGCCGCTGCAAAGCTCAGGCGACGGGCGCGGGCATCTTCGATCCGGCGCATGAAATCCTCCAGCTTGGGCAGCAGAGTGCCAAGGTTGGCTTGGGTTTTCTTGGTCGGGAACTTGCCGATCTTGGCCCCAAAGGGCGATGCTGCAGAAGCCCCAAAAAGGAACAGTTTTTCCAGCATCGGCAGGGTTTTCAGCGACAGCTCCGGGATCAGGCGCAGGCTGGTTGCGGCCTTCTGATCGGTGCTGGTGCCGGCGTCCAGATAGGGCAGAATGTCGGCGATCAGCGCATCCTCGCCGCCCAGAAAAACGTCCTTTTCCAGTGAAACAGTGTCGAAATCAGCGGGCAGATCAAACAGTGCCATGACGCCCGCATGATCCAGCGGTTCAGCCAGGTCGGCGCGTTTGTGCACAATGCCAGCGGTCAGACCTTCGAAATCTTCGCCACCAAAGAACTGCGCCAGACGTTTGACGACATCGGCATGTTCCCCCTCTGCCAGATCTTGCACGATTTCGGCCCGCAGCAGCGCGGCGGCGCGGTCTTCCATTTCGGCAAATTGGGGGGACACCCGGGCCTCCAGCGGGAAACGACGCAGCAGCGAAGAACAGAACGAGTGGATTGTCTGGATCTTCAACCCGCCCGGCGTTTCAATCGCGCGGGCAAACAGCGTGCGGGCGTTGCGCAGATCCTCATTGCTGACGGCGCCGGACACGCCCAGATCCAGCAGCTGCGCGCGCACCGCATCATCCCCAAGCATCGCCCATTCGCCCAAGCGTTTGAACAGCCGGTTCTGCATCTCAGATGCGGCCGCCTTGGTGTAGGTCAGGCAAAGGATGTGCTGCGGTTGCACATCCTCCAGCAGCAGCCGTGCCACGCGGTCTGTCAGTACCCGGGTTTTGCCCGATCCCGCATTGGCCGACAGCCAGGTCGAGTGGTTTGGGCGCGCGGCGCGGACTTGTTTTTCGGTCGCCTCATTGCGTTTCATGACAGATCCTCCGCCTGCGCCTTGCTGGTCACATCCCATTCGCCAAAGCGGGCCAGCTGGTCATATTCGGCAAAGTCATCGTCTTTGAACAGCGCGCGGCGGGCGGTGTAGCCCTGTGCGGGGTCGAAATAGCGGGCGATGAGCTTTTCAAACTTCTCCCAGACCTGTTCAACCGTTTCCTCTTCCAATGGGGCACGAACCTCGGCCGGTTTTGCGCCAAGGCCAATGAACAAGGCGCGCGCCACATCGGCCATGCCGATCTTTTCAAACGCGCCTTGGCTGACCATCGCGGCCTCAAGCAGCAGCTGCTTGTTGAACGCGATCTGCGCCTTGGCGGTGGGGGGCGTGCCGGTTTTGTAATCGTAGATGTGGGCGCGGCCCATGTCGTCTATGTCGATCCGATCGGCGCGGGCGGTCAGGGTGAAGTCGTGCTCTGCCATGCGCAGCTCACCCTTTTCCTCAAAATGGGTTGGGGTGGCTTGTTGGCGGCGGTCCTTTTCGGTGGCGACAAACCAATCGGCAATGCGGTGAATACGTGCCTCCCACAGGGTGCGGGTGTCGGGCCAAGGCACGTTTTCCGCAAGGATAGAGTCTGTCAGGCCGCGTAGGTGATCAGCGGTCATCGTGTCGGGATCGGCCTGGGTGTCATCGATGAACTGTTCCAGAACCGAGTGGGTGACGATCCCACGCAACAGGGCATCGGGCGCGCGCATCAGCGGATCCAGCGGCCGCAGGCGCAGCACATGTTTTGCGTAGATCGCGTAAGGATCGCGGATCAGGCGTTGGATTTCGGTGACCGACAATTGCCGTGGACGGGCGGCAACCGGCGGGCGTGGTGACGGCCGCGGGGCTGGTGAGGTTTTGCCCGGCTCCTCAAGCTTGCGGGCCATTGCCAGCCAATGATGACCACGGGCGCGCGCGCCCAGTAGCGCGGCAGTGCCGCCCTGTTCCGGCAGACCGTTCATCAGGTTGACCATTCGGTTCAGCCAACGCGAGGGTACAGTTTCCGCATCCTCGGACCGGACCGAGCGGGTCAACCAGACCTCAGGCGCGCCAATCGCCTGTTGGAAGTCATGCGCCGACAGGCCAATGCGACGTTCCGGCAGCAACAGACCCGCATCATGGCGCATTTTGCGGTTGAGCCACGGATCGGGTTTGGGCATTTCGGGCCAGCTGGCCTCATTCAGGCCGCCCAGAATGACCAGATCGGCGCCCTGCACCCGGGCCTCCAACGTGCCCCAGATCAGGATGTTGGGATGTGGCTCATCGGGGTTGCGCAGCTCGCCCTGTGACAGCACCGCGCCAAACAGGTCGGCATAATCCAGCGGGCTCAGCTCCCCTCCGGCATCGGCATCCGCCTGCAGTCGGGCAACCGTGGCCTCAGCCGCGCGGCCCGCCAGTTCCTGCCACAGTTCGCTGACACCCTCGGGCGCGCTGCCATCGGCGATCTGTTCAGCCAGCGCCAGATGGGCAGTTAGGTGGTCGGCCAGCATCGCCTTGCCGCCCGCGTCCTTCTCCAGAAAACAGGTGATCAACCATTCGACCCAAGGCTCTGCCATATCCTCATCCCGGGCGACGGCCCAGGCGCGCAGCACCTCTGGGTCAGGGAAGGGCATGCCACGGCGGCGGATCATCAGCTCCAACTCGCGGGTCAGTAGCAGGTGCTCACCGCGTTTGCCGCCGGTGTGACACAGCGGGTGCATCAAGAGGACCAGCAGCGCCTCAGAGGTCAGTTTGCGGTGAAACAGAGCCGCAATATGGCGCAGGAAGCGCCCCGGCGCCGTCAATTGCAATGGCGTCCCGGCGGAGTCATCGGGGGTGATGTTCCACCGGCTGAGGGCTGAGCTGACCTGACGTGTCAGCATACGGTCCGGTGTGATCAAGGCGGCGGTTTTGCCGTCTTCCGCCGCTTGGCGTAGACGCAGGGCGATCGCCAAAGCCTCATCCCGTTGTGACTGGGCCTCAACCAAAGTGACCCCGGCGAATGCCTGATCCAGACCGGTCAGATGTGGCCCCTCTTCCAGCCATTGATCGGTCACAGGCGCAGGTCGCAGCGCCAGCGACACCAGCTTGTTGCGCGCCTCTGAGGGCGCTTCGCTAGTGTCCCAGCGTTCGACATCACGATGGGTCAGGCCCAGTTCGTCCAACAGTTTGGCGTAGCGGTATTGCGGGTGGTCTTCGCTGGTGAGCGCGTCTTTCAGATCGGCCCAGCCCTGCGCGGACATGTCAAAATCAAAGCCCGGCAGCACAATCGCGCCCTGCGGCAGCTGCGCCACCGCCTTCATCAGCAACATCGTGGTACCACGCGACCCGGTGGAGCCTGCGATGATCAGCGGGTGCTCTGGCGGCGCATCCGCCCAGCCCTCAGCCAGCGCGTTGACCACCATGCGGGCACGGGTTTCCTTGTCCGGTGCTTCATGCGCATCGGTGAAAAAGTGCTGCACGATGTCCAGAAACCCCAGCGCCCGTTTCCAGTGGCCGCTTTCATCGCTGACATCGAGGTCGCGCAGCACGTCGGGATCCACACCTTCGCCGTGCATTTCATCCATCAGGGCGGCCAGACTGTCCGACAAATCATAGAGCGAGGCCCGCGGCGCCAGATCCGGCTGGCTGTCCAGCAGGCGATCGACCAGCTGGGTCAGTTCCAGCCGCCGCCGCAGGGGGGAGACGGCTTCGGGGATGTCGGGCAGGCGTTTGCCGGTGTCCAGACTGGCGCCCGGATTGGTGACCAACCCCAGACGTGGCAGCAGCAGCGCGGGGCCGGCATCAAACACTTCACGCACACGTCGCGCCATGCGAGTGGAGTTCAGCAAAACCTGCGCGCGCGCCAACTGGTCTGGGCGGTTGCTGTCTGACCGTGCCATCAACCCGTTCGCCAGTGCCTTGGGGAAATCAGCGCCCGAAGGAACACCGTAGACACGTGGGCGGGGACTGGGGTCAAACATCTGTGGTTCCAATCAGGTCTTCGGCCAGTTTCAGCCCGTCGGGATTGCCAACGTCACACCATGCGCCGGGGTAGGTCAGGCCGAACAGCCGGCCCTTGGCCAGCATTTGATCCCAAAGCAGGTTCAAGGAAAAGGCGTTTTGATCGATCTCGGCCAAACCTTCGGTTTTGAGGATTTGCACCCCGCCATAGATCGCGCCGGGCCCGCGGGTGAGCTGGCCATTTTCGGCCATGTGAAAGTCACCCTGCCCCGCGTAACCCAGAGCCTGTTTCGGCGGAATCAGCATCATCATCGCATCCATCCGGGTGGGATCCCAGGCCGCCAGAAGCGCCTCAATCGGATTTGGGCCCTGCCAGATCGCGTCAGAATTCAGCGTCAGCACCGGATCCGGGCCCAGAAGCGACAGCGCCGCCTTCAACCCACCGCCGGTTTCCAGGATCTCCGGCTCCTCCGCGAAGAGGATCTGCCGCCCCGCCAGGTGATCGCGGATCATCTGACCCCGGTAATGCAGATTAACCACGGTTTTGCTGATCCCTGCCGCCGCGGTCAGATCCAGCGCGTGATCTATCAATGCGCGGCCCGCGACCGGCACCAGGGGCTTCGGCCGCTTCGCCGTCAGCGCCCCCATGCGGGTGCCGAACCCGGCGGCGAAGAGCATCACGGTATCGGGGGTTACAGATCTGGGCATGTGGCGGCGCGGTCTTTCAGGTCTTGGTAAAATTCAGCGGTTGGGGCGGGCAATTCCGCCAAAATCGGGCGCAGCGGTGCGTGTACCGGATTGGCAAGGTTGCGCAGCACGTATCCCCAGACGCGGGGCAGAAAATCAACGTAATGCGCCTTGCCCAGATGCAGGCAAAGGCGGGTCAGTACACCTAGAATGCGCAGATTACGCTGCAGGCCCAGCACGGCGTAGCTGGTTTCAAACTCGTCTCTGTTCTGGCTGGAATTGGCCAAATAGTGGTCGATCATTGATCGCTCCAGCGCCTCAGGCACGTCCCGCCGGGCGTCTTGCAGCAGGGAGACAAGATCATAGGCCGGTTGCGCGGCTTTGGCGTCCTGAAAATCCAACAGCCCCATTTGGCGAACACCGGTTCTGTCGGGGAGGTGAATCAGGTTTTCGGCGTGATAATCGCGTAGGATCATCACCGACTGATCATTGGCATATTGGCGCAGAATAGGCTGGAACAGGGTCGAAAACCGTTCTGCCAATTCGGGTTGCGCCACACCCTGCCCTACATACCAATCCCACAATGGGGCCACCTGATACATCATCACATCCGGCGTGAAGGCCTCGATCCCTTCTGGTGGTGGGCTTTGGTGCAGCGCGATCAGAACATCGGTCGCGGCGGTGTATAGCGGGGTCTGACAGGCGGGATCCTCCGCCGTCAGCCGCGCCAGCAAGGCATCGCCGAAATCTTCCAGCAGCAGAAAGCCCTGCGCGGCGTCCTCTGCCAGAATGGCGGGGGCGGAAAATCCCAGGCCGGTCAGATGGCGGGCGATTTTGGTGAAGGGGCGGATATCCTCACCGCTGGTCGGCGGGGCATCCATCAGAACGGCGGTTCTATTCCCCAGATGCAGCCGTTCATAACGACGGGCGGAGGCATCACCGGCCAGTGGGCTGCGGCGGGCGTCTGCCCATTCGGTTTGCGCCAAAAACGCAGCGGTGGAGCGGGTCATGCGGCGCCGTCCTGCGTGTCAGATCCGATCACATCTTTCAGTCGTTCTGCCCAGCGGGCATCCTGCCAGCTGAGGATCAGATCACGGCTGCCTTCTTCGGCCACGGCGAAGGTGAGGGTCAGCGCAGACCGCGGCGTCAGATCCGCCAGTCGATCAGGCCATTCCACCAGACAGATCGCGGTTTCTAAGGCCTCCTCCAGCCCCAGTTCGACCGCTTCGTCCGGGTCGGACAGGCGGTAGAGGTCACTATGCCAAATCTCACAGTTCTCGCCATCATAGACCTGCACCAAAGTGAAGGTGGGTGAGGGCACATCTTCGGGTTCCAGCAGCAGCGACTGGATCAAAGAGCGGGCGAAATGGGTCTTGCCGGCGCCAATGCCGCCTTCCAGCAGCAGGACATCGCCCGGCCGCAACAGGGGCGCAATGGCGCGGGCCAGATCAGCGGTGGCCTCGGCCGAGGAAAGGTGCAGTTTGAGCATGGCGCGAGATTACCCGCTGCACCGGTGGCTGCAAGGGAAACCGGGGGGACCGGTTAGGCGGTTTTGACCAGTTCCAACCGGGGTTTGCGGCTTTCCGCATCGGAAAACCACAACATATGCGCGCCACCGGGCAGGCGATCCACCATCACCCGTAGGCACCGGCCATCCTTCAGGCGCAGTGATGTCTGATCCAGGCTGATCGGGCCGTCATGCGCCAGCCCTTCGGCCATGGCGGCGAAACCGGCGTCACTTTGGCTGTGCCGGCACCAATGTGCGAGGCTGTTTATGATGCTGACCTCCGCATCATCGGCATGTGGTTCATCGGCCCAAAGATCCCGGTAGGCCTGATTGCGAAATTGCAGCGTGTTTTGGAACGAAAACAGCGCGATGGGCTGCGGGATCAGATCCAGAACGGCCTGGTTCAACTCCATATCGGTGCGGAATTGCCGGCTCAGCGATACTTCGGCGCTGACATCTTCGAACAAAAAGGCAATCGCCCCGTCGGGATGTGGGCGGCCTGAGACGCGGTAGGTCTGCCCGGACGGCAGGCTCCAGATCTCCTGATATTGCCCGTCCGCTGCGGCATTGGCCAGTTCTGTCAGGTCGTCCCGCCACTCCGTGTAGCTGCGCGGTTCCGGCATGATCTGGGCGTTTCGCAGTTGGTCAAAGAAACTGTGCAGGCTAGGCCTGTTGGACAAAAATCCGGGCGGCAGGTGGGTCAGATCCGTCAGGGCGGGATTGAACAGGGTCAGAACCCGTTTGCGGTCAAAAATCGCAAGCCCGATTGAAAGCTGGGCAAAGGTCTTGGTCAGTGTCTGCACAAAGGTCCGCTGCGCCGCCTCACCCTGGACAACCGCGTTGATGTCGATGGCGTAATGCATGGTGAAGTGATCCTCGCGGATCGAGTTCACATCATACCACAGCACCTCCTGTCCCGGTTTCAGCGTGACCGAGGTTCGGTACCGATGGCGGTGCAATGTGGGCGATGCGGGCAGATCGAAGACTGGGGGCAGACCGCGGGCGCCATCCTCAATTTCGAAGCTGTGGCCACATGCGGTGATCAGATCCTCATACGCCGTATTGGCCCAGAGGATGCGCCCGTTTTTATCGCTTTGCCAGATCGGATAGGGGGCGTGATGGGTGGCGTTGCGCAGGGTTTCCACCTGCCCTTCCCAGATCCGCCGCTGGTAACGCTCGGCGGTGTTTTCATCCTCTTCGGTGCGCTCAATCAGAGACACCCGCAGCCGGGTACGCACCTGTTCGATCTGGATGCGACTGGCGCGACCATGATCCTGAGAATCGATGATCATGGGCAAAACGGTTGCAGATTGCGGTGCTGATTCAGGGAAATTGGGAAACCGTTCCGCAAGCACGCTGCGCAGATCCGACCATCTGCGACCTTCGATATGGTGCATCGCCAGCAGCTGCTCCGCGCAGTCGCTGGTGTCAATCAAACGGTCCCCTTCAAACAGAAAAACTGTTTCAGGTTCGACCCTTGTGACCGGCGGCAGGTTCTTTTTGGACTGCCATTCCAGCAGGCGATAGGACAGGCCCGAGGCCAGCAAAGCAGTGGCGCCAACATAAACGACATCGATAAAATACATCATGGAAAACCTCAGGGCGTCTGCCCTTAAGGGTTGTTCCCGGAAGTTAACAAATGGTTAACGCGGCGCGCGAGAGGCGGAAACACCCCGCGATGCTTAGATTTCCAGTGGCTGGTTCGGCCCCAGATAGCCCTCTTCGCCGGATCGCGGCTGCCCGTCGATCTTGGCGCGAGGCCAGACCACTTCGACCACCGCGCCGCGCCGGGTTGGGTCGGCGGGGGCCTCACCAAAGGGGTCGCTGGCATTGGCAAAGGTCAATTCAGCGCCTGAACGTTCCAACAGGGTTTTGGCGATAAACAGGCCCAGACCCATGCCTTCGTATTCCGGGCGTTTGCGCGGCTCACCGGTGTTGCGGCGGCGGCGCATGAAGGGATCACCGATCCGGCCAATCAGATGCGGCGGATAGCCTTCGCCATCATCCATGATCCGTACATAGATCTGATCTGCCGACCATTCGGTTTCGATCCAGACGTTTTCACGGGCAAAGTCGACGCCGTTCTGGATCAGGTTGCGCAGCCCGTGAATGACCTCGGGCCGGCGTAGAACGATGGGCTGTTCATAGTCTTCATCGGTCAGGGCGATGGCGTCAAAATGAATGGATTTGCCGCGGTCCAGATGAGGCTCCGCCGCTTCGCGCAGCACGGCCTCCAGCGGAGCGCGGCGCAGGTGCAGGTCATCTTTGCCCGCCCGGCCCATGGACCGCATGATGTCGCGGCAACGATCGGCCTGTTCGCGGATCAGCTTGGCATCTTCCTGCAGATCCGGGCGGTCGGCCAGATCCTCAATCAGTTCGGCGCTGGTCAGTTTGATGGTGGCCAGTGGCGTGCCCAACTCATGCGCGGCAGCGGCCACAACACCGCCGATATCGGTCAGTTTTTGTTCACGGCTGAGCGCCATATAGGTGGCTTGCAGCGCGTCAGACATGGCGTGCATCTCCACCGTCACCCGACGTGAATAGATGCCCAGAAACAAAACCGCGATCACGATGGCGATCCAGTTGCCAAACACAAAGAGATCGGGGATTCGCAGAATGAACCCTTCCTGCGTGCGCAGGGGTAGATGTATCTCGGCCAAGAGCGTGACGGCCAGAATGGTGACGATTGCCAGGAAAATGGTGGAGCGCAGCGTAAAGGCTGAGGCCGACACCATCACGGGGCCAAGGATCAGAATGGAAAACGGATTGTGCAGCCCGCCCGTCAGGTAAAGCAGCAGTGACAGCTGCAGCAGGTCAAACAGCACCATCAGCAGGTTTTCGTTTTCCGACAGGCGCTTGGCCTCGGGGAAGATCACCATGGCAATCAGGTTGCCAATGACCGAAACCGAAATCACCATCAGGCACAGGCCGATTTCAAGATCCAGGTTGAACAGCTCCTGCGCCACAAGAATGGCAACGATCTGGCCGCTGATGGCGCCCCATCGCAATAAAGTGATCGTTCTGAGCTTGATCCAATTGCCCCGATCACGGCCTTTCAGCACGTCAAACTTCGTTTCAGCCATCTGCGCGCCTTCGTCCCGTTGATCTTTGCAGCTTACTGTTAAATATGCCTCTCAGACCAATCAATACGATGTCGCACCTATAAAGGAAAACCAAATGAACCGCGCTTTGATCGCTTCTACCGCTGTTGTCGCTGCTGTCGCCCTGTTGGGGGGCACCTGGTACGCCACGATGCAATCTGGGGACGCTTTGGCAGCTTGCCGCGCCTCGGCCGTGGCTGGCGGGGATATTGGTGGCCCGTTTGAGTTGACCAATGGCGCTGGTGAAACCGTGACCGATGCGGATGTGATCACCGCGCCGACGCTGGTCTATTTCGGCTACACCTTCTGCCCCGATGTCTGCCCGCTGGATGCGGCGCGCAACGGTGAGGCGGTGGCGCTGCTGGAAGAGCGCGGGCATGATGTGAACTCGGTCTTTATTTCGGTGGATCCTGAACGTGATACGCCGGAAATGGTCAGCGATTACGCCAGCTACATGCATGAGCGTATGGTTGGTCTGACTGGCACGCCGGAACAGGTCAAAGCGGCCTCGCGGGCTTATAAGACCTATTACAAGAAACAGACGCCCAAGGATGGAGATGACGAGTACTACCTGATGGACCACTCGACCTTCACCTATCTGATGTTCCCTGAGACCGGATTTGCCGAGTTTTATCGCCGCGACATGACGGCCGAGAAGATGGCGGAGTCCGTGGCCTGTTTCATCGAAAACAGTTGAGCATAAACCAGTTAGGGCCGCCGGAGGTGAGCCAAGTTTGACGCAAGCCAAACGGCCCTATAGAACGATTCTAACAGAACACGCGCGAAGGTAGACTGATCATGGCGGATCTGGACAAGGAAATCGGCGAAGACAAATCGCTGTTGCTGCTCGATGATGACGAGCCGTTTCTGAAACGACTGGCCAAAGCGATGGAAAAGCGGGGCTTTGAGGTGGAGACCGCAGGCTCCGTTGCGGCTGGTAAAGCGATCGCAACCGCACGGCCCCCGGCCTATGCGGTCTGCGACCTGCGGCTGGAAGATGGCAACGGGCTGGATGTGGTTGAGGTGCTGCGGGAAAAGCGCCCCAATTGCCGCATCGTGGTACTGACCGGCTATGGTGCAATTGCCACCGCGGTGGCCGCCGTGAAAATCGGCGCAACGGATTATCTGTCAAAACCGGCGGATGCCACCGATATCACCAATGCGCTGCTGGCCTCGGATGATGAGCTGCCGCCGCCGCCAGAAAACCCGATGAGCGCGGACCGCGTGCGCTGGGAACATATCCAGCGGGTCTATGAACTGTGTGACCGCAACGTCTCGGAAACGGCGCGTCGCCTGAACATGCACCGCCGCACACTGCAGCGGATCCTCGCCAAACGCAGCCCCCGCTGACCCCCGTTTCGGCGGGACCACTCCCCCAAAGGGAGATAGAGACCCTGTCAAAGAGCCGCCGTCTGGGCGGCTTTTTGCGTTTCTTCTACCCAGAAATTTGATCTGTTTATGAAGGTGTTACCGCAGGTTCGCCAATTTGTTGCCACTGCGCCCCCTCCTTTTTCCCGTATTGTTCCAAGTGCAGTGAACCCGGCAACTGATGGGTGAGTAGACAAACACTCAGGGGAAGACATGACTGCATCTAACTGGACTTTGGAAACGTTGTTTCCGGAGGGGTTGCCTGACACTCTGGTGACGCTGACGGGATCCACACTGGCGGAAAAACTGCGCGGCACGGAGGCTGCGGATCTCATCAAAGGTGAAGGCGGCAATGATCGGTTGATTGCCCGTGGCGGCAACGATGTTGTGCTGGCAGGTGAGGGGGACGATCGCGTTCACGCCGGCAGAGGTGACGATATTGTAGATGCCGGCAGCGGCAATGACCGGGTGCATGCCGGCGATGGCGATGATGTCGTGCTGGGGGGCGCTGGTAATGACACGCTGCGCGGTGGTGACGGTGCGGATCAGCTTTATGGTGGCGAAGGGGATGACCGCCTTGCCGGTGGCGAGGGCGATGACTTTCTGGATGGCGGCAGCGGTGATGATCGGCTCTGGGGTGGGGATGGCAATGACCAGATCCTTGGCGGCAGTGGCAACGACAGGATCGGCGGTGGCGACGGCAACGATGCGGTGATGGCCGGGGATGGCGATGACCGGGTCAACGGCGGGGACGGCGATGATGTGATGTTTGGCGACGCTGGCGCGGATCGTCTGCGCGGCGGCGATGGCGATGACCGCGCCTATGGCGGCGAAGGTGATGACCGCCTGAACGGCGGTGATGGCAACGACCTGTTGCAGGGCGATGCGGGCAACGACCGGCTGATTGGTGGCGACGGCAATGATGAGATCCTGGGTGGATCCGGCAATGACCGTCTGGTTGATGGCCACGGCAATGACGCGCTGGTCGGGGGCGAGGATGATGACCGTCTGATCAGCCGCTTTGGCAGCGATATTCTGGATGGCGGTGAGGGCGACGATTTCCTGTTCAGCCGTTCTGATGCCGGTGAGCCGGTGATCGCGCAGGATCCTGAGTTGCCGACCTATAATCCAGATCAACCCTTCCTGGACGCCAATGATGTGATGACCGGTGGGGCTGGGGCGGATACCTTCTTCTTCCGGTTGGACATCAACGCCACCGAGGAGATTGCCCGCAAGCACACGCAAGAAAACGGCCGGATTGACTGGCGCGGGGTGGCGGGTGAAAACGACAATCCCCATGACCACTGGGTCGATGCTATCGGCGATGAGGTGATCACGGACTTCAGCTTCGAAGAGGGCGATCAGATCGTTATTCGAGGCCACACCGTGGATGCTTCGGTGGAGCAGGTCGACTTTGACGAAGATGGGGTCTTTGATTACAGCGTGATCACCCTGACCTCGAACCAAGGCGGCAATGGCGGTGCACATGATGGCGATCATCTGGGCACGATCACGGTCTATGGCGGCCTGATCACCGAGGAGGATCTGGTGGTCGACAACATGGCCTTCTATGGCGCCTTCAACACATTGGATCAGTATCTGGACGGGTTCTAGGCTCAGGGCCCATTAATCGGCAATGCTCAGTGCCTCCTATTTTGGGCCTGACAAGGCATAAGGCCGCAGGAATAGTGGTTCTATTTCAAGGCAATATAACGCCGGCAGCGTCAAAATAGGAGGCACCCGGAGGGCATGGAGAAATTCACGCTCTCAACAGCTGGGCGCGCTTGAAAAGGCAACCAGCCTTAGCTGCGCGCTCCCAACTGCTGAGAACGCATATTTTTCCATGCTGAGCGTTGCATATTAACGGGTCCTGAGCCTGCCCAGGTTCCTTGGCTCGTCCAGTGGCGGTCCCTTTTGGGGGCCGCCTAATGCGGTTTTAGATTACCTAAAAATTGAAGCTCAACAGTTTCAACTGGGCCTCGGCACGCAGTTCGGCCACCAGTTCGGGGTTATCTTCGACCCAGCTGACATAGCCCGCATAGCCCTGCTGATTGACAGCGGCGCGGTCGCTTTCCAGCAAGGCCATGAAATCATCCAATGTGGCGACATCGGTGAAGCTCAGCTTCAGCTGGGTGTAAATTGCGTTGCACTCATCGATCTTGGCTTTGGGCAACACCTGTTCTTCGGCAGCGGCGCTGCACAGGAAATACCCCGCGGCCAACGCCAGTAGTTGAGTGGACATAACACATACTCCAGTCGGTCACCGGGACGGAGGAGAGCAGAGAGAGGCGACCATGCCAGACAGTCTGCAATCACCGTGCCGAATGTTCCGTAAATCTACGGTGCTATGCCAAAGGAGAAGGTTAACGGGTTCAGATCGGCCCTGATCAGTCCAGATCAAACCGGGTCAGCATCTGATCCACCACCTGCCCATCGGCTAGGTCCACCCCAGACAGCAGCTGATAGTCGCGAAACCCCCGGCTTTGGTAATAGGCGCGCCCGCCCGCGTTGTCGGTGCGGATACAAGCGCAGATCCAAGCATATCCCAGATCCCGCGCCGCCTGCGATGTGGCGCTGAACAGGGCTGAGCCAACGCCGAGTTGTTGCCGCCCTTGCTGCACAAAGGTGGCGATATCACAGGCCTCGGCCGGCAGGCCGGGATAGGGAGATACGTGCTGAAACCCGACAATCTCGCCCGCGGATTCAGCCACAAACCAGGCAGAGCGATCCGCGTCTTCGGCGATCATAGCGGCCATGTCTGTGGCTGTGACCTCCTGTGTTCGCGCGGTGGTGCCCCCTGCCCTGATAATCTCGGACAGCAGCCGCGCCATCGGACCGGTGTCAAAACCAACCGGTGTGCGGATGGTCAGATCAGAGCGCATTGAGCAATGTTTCATGCCGCGCGGTGAACTCTGCCCGGACCTCAACAGGGGGACGCAGCTGGATTGACAACCCGTCGATCAGCGCCGGATCGACCTTGCCGAAGAACTTGTTCGCCTCCGCCTCAGTGAAACCTGCGATCTGGGTGGCTTCCATCCAGGCGCTGACCTTATCGGCGCGTTTGATCTGCTTTTTCACCTTGATCGGGATGGCGGCGGGCAGGCCGAAGCGAATGTGAATGGCAGCGGTCAGTCGTTTGTCCAATTCATCATAGCCGGGGCCTACGGCGGCCTTTACCGGGGAAATCATATCCCCGATCACATATTCTGGTGCGTCGTGCAGCAGTGCGGCCAGATGCCATTTCACCGGCTGGCCGGGGTACATCCGGCCATAAAGCTGTTCGACCAACAGCGAATGTTCGGCCACCGAATAGGCAAAATCCCCCTGAGTCTGCCCATTCCAGCGCGCCACAAAGGCCAGGCCGTGGGCGATATCTTCGATCTCTACATCCACCGGGGTTGGGTCCAGCAGATCAAGACGGCGCCCGGACAGCATACGTTGCCAGGCACGGGGGGCTTTTGCGGCCATTTGGGGTGTCCTTCACTTAACTGAAACAGTGGTAGCGCCCTGCCCTGCCCGGCGCAATGTCAGCGGGGCAGCGTCATGAATGTTTCAAATACAGCACAGGGACGTGTAGCCGCGTGTTTCGCAAATCCCCCGTAGCGACCCCACATATATATCAGACGGCCGGACAGGTGGTCCGGCGCCCGAGGGATCGGGATCTGAACCCAAACTGGAAAGGAACACGTCATGTTCAAACGTCTGATCACCACTGCGGCGGTCCTTGGCACCGCTGCGCTTGCCCCGCCCACCTTTGCCCAGAGCGCCGCGCCGCTGAGCTGCATGCCGCGCGATGCCTTAGTGCAAGATCTGATGCGCAGCTACGGTGAAGATCTGCTGGGCCGCGGTCTGCAGAACCCGCAACAACTGTTGGAAATCTGGAGTTCTGGCGATTCCGGCAGCTTTACCATCTTTATCACCCATCCAGACGGACAGTCCTGTGTGGTTGCCACCGGCGGCAGCTGGATTGGCTACGAACCACCTAATACCGATCTGGAAAGTTGATTTCGCCCTGTGGTGGCGAACCGGTCGTTTAAATCACAGGAAAATCCCTCTCGTAAAGGATGAATCTGAAATTCGTCTGTCTAATTGGGATAGCACCCCATACGAAAGTATGTTGGAAAATAAGGTGCTTTATTCGCAACGGCTTACCTTGGGGAAATAGGCGCTTGGTCGGCGTCAAAGCTTCGTCACTTGTCGGAAAATACGTCATTTTCCCGTCGCGTATCCCTAAGAGAGCAAGAAAAATTGGGCTCTGAGACGTATAACTTAGCTGAGCCCGATGCTGAGACCCCTCCTCCCCCTCGGCACCGCTTCCCTCCCTGGCGATGTCTCCGTCAGCATCGGGCCCTTACTAAGGAGTGTTGCGTTATGTTCTCGAAGACCCCCCTCCCCGCCTTTGCCGCCGCATTGGTTGCCGGTGTCACCCTGACCGCCACCACCACTGCTGCTCAGGCCCAAGGCACCAAATGCCTGCCACGCGCCATTCTGGTCGAAGACCTGAAGAAGAAGTACAACGAACAGCTTTCGGGCGGTGGTTTGCAAAACCCACAGCAGCTGCTGGAAGTCTGGACTTCGCCTAACTCGGGCAGTTTCACCGTGTTCATCACCCGTGCGGACGGCCTTGCCTGTATCATGGCAACCGGCAAACACTGGAATTCGAACAGCGAAATCGCCCCTGCTGGTGTAAAAAGCTAAGAAAGATTGGCCCAGACATCCGAAAGACTCGTTGTCTGGGTATAGGTCGAGTGCTATCTGCCTTGCAGTTATTTTTTGCAAGGAACCCCCGCAATGGCAAACGACTATATTGTAAAGGATATCAGCCTGGCCGAGTTTGGCCGCAAAGAGCTGGATATCGCGGAAACCGAAATGCCCGGCCTGATGGCGCTTCGGGAAGAATACGGCGACAGCAAACCGCTGAAAGGTGCGCGCATCGTCGGGTCGTTGCATATGACCATTCAAACCGCTGTCTTGATTGAGACTCTGGTTGCTCTGGGCGCCGATGTGCGCTGGGCCTCCTGCAATATCTTTTCCACCCAGGATCACGCCGCTGCCGCCATTGCTGCTGCAGACATTCCGGTCTTTGCGATCAAAGGCCAGACTCTGGAAGAGCATTGGGATTATCTGGACAAGTCCTTCTTGTTTGCAGATGGCCCGAACATGATCCTGGATGATGGTGGCGATGCCACCCTTTACGTTCTGCTGGGCGCACGCGCCGAAGCTGGTGAAGACATCATTCCGGTGCCGCAGTCCGAAGAGGAAGCGGTGATCAAAGCACAGATCGCAAAACGCATGGAAGCCAGCCCCGGTTGGTTCACCAAAACCCGCGACGCGATCATGGGCGTTTCCGAAGAAACCACCACTGGTGTGCACCGTCTGTACGAACTGCAGAAAAACGGTCAGCTGCCGTTCCCTGCAATCAACGTCAACGACTCGGTCACCAAGTCGAAGTTCGACAACAAATACGGCTGTAAAGAGTCGCTGGTTGATGGCATCCGCCGCGCGACCGACACCATGCTGGCCGGTAAGGTTGCTGTTGTCTGCGGTTACGGTGATGTTGGCAAAGGTTCCGCTGCTTCGCTGGCTGGTGCAGGTGCCCGTGTGAAAGTGACCGAAGCGGATCCGATCTGCGCGCTGCAGGCGGCCATGGACGGTTTCGAAGTTGTCCTGCTGGAAGAGTCGCTGGACGCAGATGTGTTCATCACCACCACCGGCAACAAAGACATCATCCGCATCGAGCATATGCGCGAGATGAAGGATATGGCGATCGTGGGCAACATCGGCCACTTCGACAACGAAATTCAGGTTGCTGCCCTGAAAAACCACAAGTGGACCAACATCAAAGAACAGGTCGACATGATCGAGATGCCTGCTGGCAACCGGATCATTCTGCTGTCCGAAGGCCGTCTGCTGAACCTCGGCAACGCCACCGGTCACCCGTCCTTCGTGATGTCGGCGTCCTTCACCAACCAGGTGCTGGCCCAGATTGAACTGTTCACCAAAGGCGACGACTACGAAAACGAAGTCTACATCCTGCCCAAACATCTGGATGAAAAGGTTGCAGCCCTGCACCTGGCCAAAGTTGGCGCCAAGCTGACCAAGCTGACCTCGGATCAGGCCTCCTACATCGGTGTGACCCCGGAAGGCCCGTTCAAGCCGGAACACTACCGTTACTGATGCGGTGGGCCGGAGCGATGAAGCCTTCGGTTCTTACAGTTATGACAGCGGCGGTCCTTTGGGCCGCCGTTGTTGTTTCTGCGGGCGCTGAGACAGGCAAGAAACCGAAGATCACGGAAGAGATCACCTATTACGATGTCTCGGCGCTGACGTCAGATGGGCTGCGCCGGGAAATGCGCCGCAAGGGGCCGCGCAGCTACTGGGCCTATGCGCAGTGGTGGGTGTCTTGGACGGACAGCTGTGACATCACGGTGACCCAGACAATTGAAATGCCGCGCCACACCCGGCTGGAGGACCTGCCGCCTGAATTGCGGGTGCGCTGGGACAGTATGGTGCGGGCGCTGTTGCGGCACGAACGGTTGCACACCCGACATGGCGAATTGGCGGCGGGGGAGATTGCGATGGCCAAGTGTCAGGGGGCCTATCAGATCATCGATCGTTGGGCGAACCAGGATAGGGTGCTGGACCGCCGCACCGATCATGGCCGCAAAGAAGGGGTCACGCTGCCGTAACTAGGTGGTCACGGCGGCCTGCCAATCGGTCAGGAACTGCATGATCTCAGCTGAATCCCGCAGTCTGGGGGAGGGCCGTTTGGCTTGCGTTTCCCCAGCGGCCATTGCGGCCTCAACCATCTGTAACTGATGGAAAAACGCATCATATCCGCTATCTGCAACAAAGCGTTCCGGCGTGCCCTCATAAGGGGTCCAGGTGAAACTGTTGCCCTGCGGCGCTGGCAGCCACGGGTTGCTGTCAAACCGCAGGGTGCCCAGATCGGTGGCGATGGTAAATTCATGCGCCATGCCGTAGCCATCGGTGGAGTGCAGCGTGGCCAGAACGCCATTGTCAAAGCGCACCGTGACAGCCGTGTCCCGCAGGTTGCCATCATGTCCGGCATTGCCGCTGGCCTGTAGCTGACGGTTGGCAAAGGCATCCTCCCCACACATGGCCTGCACCACCAGATGCAATAGAGACGCCGGGTAGCAACCAAGATTGTAGAGCGTGCCGCCACCAGCAGGGTTCACCACCTGCCAGATATCGGCGGCGTAAAACCCCTGCACATGGCGCAGCTGACCAAACCGGCCGGTGCGCAGCAGATCCAGCAGCTTGTGATGCATGGGATGGGACAGGTACATCAGCCCCTCGGCAAAAAACGTCTGGGCCTTTTCTGCCCCGGCCACCAAAGCCGAGGCATCGCTCATGGTGACGGTCAGCGATTTTTCACACAGCACCGCCTTGCCAGCGGCCAAAGCTTCAAGGCTGTAGTCTTTGTGCAGATGATTGGGCAGGCCGATATAGACCGCCTCTACCTCAGGATTTTGCAGCAGCTCCTGGTAGGAGTCGGTGGCATGGGCGGTTCCATATTCCGCCTGAAGCGCATCGCGGGTTTCAGCGGTGCGGCCGAATATGCACTGCGCGGTGGAGCCTTCGTTCAGCGCGATTGCGTCCAGCATGGCCCGGGTGATGAACCCCGATCCAACAATGCCCCATTTTGCCATTGGTCCGCTCCTTCTTTGCAGGGGGCGGAGTGTCACCGAAATAGGGCAGCGCGCAAGAGGGCATTTGGGTAGCGTTGGGGCAGGTCAAACCTGACGGGGAAAATATAGCCGAAGTTTTCCTTTTGCCGGGGCGGGCGGGGCGCTAGCGTTTCAGTCATAGTTTGGGACGGGGCCTTGCCCCAATTCAGGAGAAGACAATGGGCAAACGGGACGATTTGATCGCGCAATATGCGGCGGACCTGAAGGAAAAATGCGGCATGGAGCCGGATATGGACCTTTTAACGAAGGTAACCATCGGCTGTGGTCCGGCAATTTACGATGCCGATGCCTCGACCGTGGCGGCCAGCCAGCCGAGTGAGCTGGAGACTGTGAAAAACAACTTCCTCATCCGCAAATTGGCGCTGGAGGATGGCCCGCAGCTGATGGAAGCCATTGATAACGTGATCGAAACCTATGGCCGGTCCGAGCGGAACAAATACCGCGCGGTTGTCTACTACATGCTGGTCAAACACTTCGGCAAAGAAGCGATCTACGGTTGAGGGCTCGGGTTATCCCGCTGAATTTTAACCGTTTTGTCTGCACTTGCCGTTTGGGGTAGGGGGGCAAAGCCGGTATAACCCCCGCAACCGTCATCCGTTCCACGGGTGGATCTTGGGGGTGACTGGGACAGGGGCCGATCCATTGAGGTCGGCCTTTTGTCATTTGGCCTCAGCAGCAGACGCAAGCAGGGCTGTAACGCTTTGAAACAAAGCTCCAGCGCATTCCGGCGCGTTTCTGCCGAGGCGCTGGACAGCTGTCGCGCGGCTGCTTAGGAAGGCGTTAATTAATCATAGACCGAAGGTTGTTGCAGTGACCAAACGCTCTCTTTTTGGCACCGATGGGGTGCGCGGACTGACCAATACCCCCCCAATGACAGCCGAACTGGCGATGCGGCTGGGTGCAGCTGCCGGGCGTTATTTCCGCCGCGATCAGCAGGAACACCGGGTGGTGATCGGCAAAGACACGCGCCTGTCGGGCTACATGCTGGAAAACGCGCTGACGGCTGGGTTTACCTCCACGGGGATGAACGTTCTGCTGCTGGGGCCGATGCCAACACCGGCGGTTGGGTTTCTAACCCATTCCATGCGTGCCGATGTGGGCGTCATGATCTCGGCCAGCCACAACCCGGCCTATGACAACGGCATCAAATTCTTTGGTCCAGATGGTTTCAAGCTGTCGGATGAGGCCGAAGTTGAGATCGAGCGCCTGCTGAACGAAGGCGTGGAACTGGCGGCCCCCCAGAACATTGGCCGCGCCAAGCGGATTGATGATGCTCTGGGTCGCTATGTGGAATATGCCAAGACCACCTTCCCCAATTCGCTGCGTCTGGATGGGCTGCGCGTGGTGCTGGATTGCGCCAATGGTGCCGCCTATAAAGCCGCGCCTGCCGTCCTGTGGGAACTGGGCGCCGAGGTGATCCCGGTGGGCGTGAACCCAAATGGCCACAACATCAACGAAAACTGCGGCTCAACCAGCACCGCGACTGCGGCGGCCAAAGTGCGCGAAGTGCGGGCCAATCTGGGCATCTGTCTGGATGGCGATGCGGATCGTGTGATCATTCTGGACGAAAACGGCGAACAGGCCGATGGCGACCAGATCATGGCGCTGATCGCCTCTTCCTGGAAGCGCGAAGGCCGGCTGAAGGGCGACACGCTGGTGGCCACTGTGATGTCGAACCTTGGCATGGAAAACTTCCTGCGGGATGAAGGCATCCATCTGGAGCGCACCGCGGTTGGCGACCGTTATGTTGTTGAAAGCATGCGTAAAAACGGTTTTGCGCTGGGTGGTGAGCAATCCGGCCATATCGTCATGACCGATTACGCCACCACCGGTGATGGCCTGATTGCCGGTCTGCAATTCATGAAGGCGATGGTGGAAACCGGCAAGAAAGCCAGCGAATTGGCGCAGGTGTTCACCCCGGTACCGCAGATCCTGCGCAACGTGCGCTACGCCGCGGGCAAAACCCCGCTGGAGGCGGATCAGGTCCAGCAGGCGATTGCTGATGGTGAAAAGCAGCTGAACGGCGATGGTCGCCTGCTGATCCGCAAATCGGGCACCGAGCCGCTGATCCGTGTGATGGGCGAAGCCAACGATCAGGGCAAGCTGGATGCGGTGATCACCCAGATCTGTAAGGCTGTGGAGTCGGCGGCGTCTTAAACCGCCGCACCCGGTTGTCTTGGTTACAATAGCGTCAGAACGGCGCCCATGACCGCGCAGCCGATTGTGGCATAGCCGCCGTCAATCACGATCAGCGCCTTGGGGCGGCCGGCAAAGGTGTAGTTGGTCGCAATCCATGGGGTTGCCAGAAACAGGCCGATGCCCAGCCCGGCGACAAGCCCTTCGCCCAGCATATCGATCCCCGACAGGGTAAAGATATGGCGCATCATGCCTGCAACGATGATCGCGCAGACAAATGAAACGATATAAGGCACTGGGTTTGATCGGTTTTCTGGCTGCCCATCTTCGCCAAGTTTCACACCTGACGCGGTCATCCAGGGTTTGGCCAGGCTCATGTACCAGATGGCCCCAAACACATAGCTCGCGGCTGCGGCCGCGATGACGGATAGAATTTCCATTTGTCCCTCCCATTGCGCAGGTCGTTGCCTGCCTAGGAAAGCTTAGACAAATTGCGCCGTCTGGCTAGAGGGTTTGCCCGCAAATTAGGCGCCCGCTCAGGCGTCGATCCCGGCTTTCTGGCAGATCACCTGCCATTCTTCGGCGGTGACCGGCTGCACCGACAGGCGGGAGTTTTTGACCAGCACCATATCAGAAAGCCGCTCGTCACCCTTGATTTCATCCAGAGTGACCGGTGTTTTGACCGGCATGACCGCTTTGATGTCGACGCATTCCCAGCGGTCATCATCAGTGGTGCTGTCAGGATGCGCCTCGGCGCAGACCTCAACAATGCCGACGACCGATTTTTCCTTCTGCGAGTGGTAGAAGAAGCCCCGGTCGCCGATGTTCATGTCGCGCATGAAGTTGCGCGCCTGGTAATTGCGCACGCCGTCCCATTCTTCGCCCGCCTCACCTTTGGCGACCTGTTGGTCCCAGCTCCAGGTGGAGGGTTCAGATTTGAACAGCCAGTAGCGCATCAGCCAATTACCTTGTTCCAGTGGATCAGCTCTACGCTAGCGAAGAGTTCGGCCTTGGCATAGGGGTCATTCGCGGCCCAGTCTTCGGCGGCTGCCATATTGGCCACATCCAGCACGATGAGTGAGCCACACATCTGTTCGTCCCCATCCAGCAGCGGGCCCGCCTGCGCGACAACGCCGGTTTCTTTCAGATAGGCGATGTGGTTTTCACGGTTGGCTTTTCGGATTTCCAGCGCGCCGGGTTTGTCCTTGGCGATCAGTGCGATGAGCATTCATTCCTCCTTCAATGGTCGGGAAAGCAACCTGTCCATCAGGTCGCGTAGGTCGTGGTGACCCTCCAGCAGCGCAACAACGGCGCTGGTGATGGGCATATCGATTTGCATGTCGCTGGCGCGGGTCAGAACAGCACGGGCGGTGGCGGCACCTTCCACGGTGATGGAGCCGTCAAATCCTTCGCCCCGGCCCAGCGACAGGCCAAAACTGTAGTTGCGCGATTGCGCCGAGGTGCAGGTCAGCGTCAGATCACCAAAGCCCGACAGCCCTGCCAGTGTTTCCGGCCGCGCCCCCAGTGCCAGCGCCATCCGCTGCATTTCGGCGTAGCCCCGTGTCATGATCGCGGCCCGTGCGCTTTCGCCCAGACCTGCGCCCATGACGGTGCCAGCGGCGATGGCGATGACGTTTTTCAATGCGCCGCCCAGTTCCGCCCCGGTGGTGTCTGTGGTGCGGTAGAGCCGCAGGGTAGGGGTGGTCAGCTGTTCCTGCAGATCCTTGCACAGATCGGCATCGGCGCAGGCCAGTGTGACAGCGGTGGGCAGGCCACGGGCAATGTCGGCCGCAAAGCTGGGGCCGGTCAGGATCGCAGGCGTTGCTGAGGGGATCAGTTTCGCCAGCAAGGAGGTCGGCCCGAGGCCCGAGGTCAGCTCCACCCCTTTGCAGCAGGCGACCAGGGGGCGATGTTCCAGCGCTGCGCCGTGGGCCCCAACCATATCGCGCAGCTTTTGCATCGGGATCGACAGCAGCACGGGGATGCCTGCCGGGATGTCATTGATATCCGCCGTCACGCGCAGCGTGTCGGGGAAGGGCAGGCCGGGCAGGCGGCGGGTATTTTCGCGGGCCTTGGCCATTTCCGCCACATGTTCTGCGTCGCGCGACCACATCAGCACCTCGGTGCCTTTGGCGGCGATCGAAATGGCCAGCGCCGTGCCAAAGGCACCAGAACCGCAAACCGCAATCATGCCTTTGCCCCTTTCTTGCCTGATCCCAACAGGGCCGGGGCCTTTTTATCCAGTGGCCAGCGTGGGCGGGCCGCCAGCGTCATGTCATCGCAGTGCCCGGCGCGAAACCGCTCCATCCCGGCGTAGGCGATCATCGCGGCATTGTCCGTGCACAGCGCCAGCGGCGGCGCGGTGAAGGCGACGCCAAATTCCGCGCAGACCGCTTGCAACCGGCTGCGGATGGCTTGGTTCGCGGCCACACCGCCGGCGACGGCGATGGTGGGGGGTGCGGGGTTTTCCGCCAGATAAAGCTGTAGGGCGCGGCGGGTCTTTTCGGCCAAAACATCGGTCACAGCGGCCTGAAACCCCGCCGCCAGATCGCTGCGGTCCTGTTCGGTCAGCCCACCTTTGGCCGCCACAACCTCATCCCGCGCACGCAGGATGGCGGTTTTCAGGCCTGAAAAGGACATGTCACAGCCGGGCCGGTCCAGCAGCGGGCGGGGCAGGCGCCAGCGTTTTGGATCGCCGGATTTTGCGGCTTGTTCCACCGAAGGCCCGCCGGGCTGCGGCAATCCCAGCAGACGGGCGGTTTTGTCAAAAGCTTCGCCCGGTGCATCGTCGATAGTGCCACCAAGGCGGGTGAACTCCTCAGGCCCATGGGCCAGCAGGAACTGGCAATGCCCGCCGGACACCAGCAGCATCAGATAGGGAAACTCGGTTTGATCGGTCAGCCGCGGTGTCAGCGCGTGACCGGCCAGATGGTTCACCCCAATCAGCGGTTTGCCAAGGGCAGCCGATAGCCCCTTGGCGCACATCACACCGGACAGCACGCCGCCGATCAGCCCGGGGCCGGCGGTCACCGCAATGGCGTCAATGGCATCAAACCCTAGGCCCGCGGCCTCCATCGCCTGTTTGACCGACACATCCAGTTTTTCGGCATGGGCGCGGGCGGCAATTTCCGGCACAACACCGCCGAAGGCCGCGTGCAGATCTGTCTGGCCATAGACGGTGGAGGCCAGAATTTCCGGCATCTCACCGGGGGTGTGGCGCACCACAGCCGCCGCCGTGTCATCGCAGCTGCTTTCCAAACCCAAGACTGTCAGCGTGCCACCCATGGCGTCCGCCCTCACCGTTGCAAGAAGATCCTCCCGCAGGTAACACCGCAAGGAGGTTCAAACAATCCCGGCGGGCGAAATGGCACAGCTTCTGTTGACCCGGCCCCAAGAGGGCGCAGACCGATTTGCCGCTTTGCTGCGCAGGTCAGGGTTTGATGCGCCGATTGTGACCTCCCCCTTGTTGCAGATCGTGCCATTGGCTGCGCCAGAGCTGGCAGATCTGACTGAGGATCAGGCGGTGATTTTCACCTCCCGCAACGGTGTTGCGGCAGCGCCTGTAGGTCAAGGACGGCTGGCCTATGTGGTAGGGGCGTCCACCGGCCACGCGGCCAAAGCGGCGGGATACCGCGTGGTGCAGGCGGATGGGGATGCGGAGGCGCTGTTCCGGCGGATATTGGCCGACCATCAGGCGGGGAACCTAACCGGCGATCTGGTGCATCTGCATGGTCGCCACACCCGCGGGGATCTGGCGCAGCGTTTGACCGCAGCTGGCATTCCGACCAAGGGCGCGGTGATCTACGAACAGATTGCTATGCCCCTGTCTGAGGCGGCGAAATCGCTGCTTTCCGGCGCAGAACCGGTGATTTTGCCGATTTTTTCCCCGCGCACGGCAGCGTTGTTGCTGGCAGAGTGTCAGCAGATGGAAAGAACCGCGCCGCTGTTTGTTGCAGCGATCAGCCCGGCCGCTGATGTGGAGCTGGGCATGTTGCAAGCGGTGCAGCGTCAGATATTGCCCAATCCGACAGCAGATGCGATGGCTGCCGCAGTGCAGAGACTGATGGCCGCAGCGCAGCGCCTTGAGGGTGAAATCCGGCAGCGGTAACCTTACATCAGTAGATGTGTTTTGATTTTTGAGATTCGAAAGGAAGGCCCAGGTGTCCGAACCCAAGACCTCCGCCGGTGGCACAGACTCCGAAACCGACGATCCCAAACGGGATGTCATTGAAGATGCCGTTGTTTTGGATGACCCGACGGATGACCCGGCAGAGGTGTCTACAGAGGGGGATGAGGCGCCTCAGCCTGATGCGCCAGAGGCCGAAGATGCCGTCGCTGATGAAGGTGCTGAAGATAGCGCAGCAGTTGACGCCGCCTCTGAGGCCACAGCGGAGGCGCCTGAAAAAGCACCTGTAGAGGCAGCTGCGCCTAAACGTGGTTTCGTGCCGGTCTTCCTGGGTGGTGTTGCAGCCGCAGCGCTGGGTGCCGGTGTGGCGCTGTTCCTGTTTCCCAATGGCATTGGTGGGCAGGATGACACGGTTCAGCAGCAGATCCTTGCAGATCTGGCCGCCCAGACCGAAGCGGTTGCCGCGCTTGAGGCCAAATTGGCCAACCTCTCCCTGCCGCCGGATCTGACGGCAGAGGTTGCCGCGCTTAATGCACCGATGGCCGCGCAGGCGCAGCAGTTGGCCACACATGAAACCCGGATTGAGATGCTGTCGGCCCTTATCGGGGATCTGGAAAAGCGCCCCATCGCCGACAATCTGGCGCCAGAGGCGATCGCGGCCTATGAGCGTGAATTGAAAGCGCTGCAAACCGCAATGGCCCAGCAACGTGCTGAGGTTGAGGAAAAACTGGCCGAAAGCGCCGCCCTGCGTGCCACTGCTGAGGTGGATGCGCAAACAGCCGCGGCCCGCGATGCCCTGTCGTTGCTGACCCAGGCGGTGGATGGCGGGTTGCCTTTGGGGGCTGCGCTGGCCGCGTTGGAGGGGGCTGGCGTCACGGTGCCTGAGGCATTGAACAGCCTGCAAACGGGTGTGCCGACACTGGCCGCCCTGCAGATCAGTTTCCCCGATGCGGCGCGCGCCGCGCTTGCGGCAGACAACAGTGCCAACGGTGGCAGCGGTGTGACCAATTTCCTGCGTCATCAGTTGGGCGTGCGCTCCTTGACCCCGCAGGAAGGCGATAGCGCAGATGCGATCCTGTCACGGGCCGAGGCCGCGCTGACCGCGGCCGATCTAAGCACCGCCATGGCTGAGCTGAGCAGCCTGCCAGAGGCTGCAGCGGGCGCGATCGCCCCCTGGCTGGGCGATGCGGCAAAACGTGCTGACGCCCTCACCGCGCTGGACGCTTTGCGCCAGTCCGTGATGACCAACTGAGGAGGAACCCATGCTCTGGTCGCTTATCAAGATTGTTGTTTTTGTCCTCCTCGTGGCGGCAGTTACCTTTGGCGCGGATTATCTGATGCAGATCGAAGGCGGCGTGCGGATTGCCCTGATGGGCACCGAAATCACGCTGACCCCACTGGCGACAGTGATCGGTCTGGCGGTGTTGTTGATCTCCCTTTGGGTGCTGTTGAAACTGGCCTCGCTGACTGTGGCGCTGTTGAAGTTCATCAACGGTGACGAAACTGCGCTGAGCCGCTATTTCGACCGCAACCGCGAACGCAAAGGCTATCAGGCCCTGACCGAAGGCATGATGGCCCTCGCCTCAGGCGAGCCACGCGTCGCGATGAGCAAAGCCGCGAAGGCTGAGAAGTTTCTGGGCAAGCCAGAGCTCACCAACCTGCTGACCGCCCAAGCCGCGGAAATGGCCGGCGACAGCAAAAAGGCTGAAGAGGTTTACAAACGTCTGCTCAGCGATGACAGCACCCGTTTTGTCGGTGTGCGCGGCATCATGAAACAGAAACTGGCCGCAGGCGAAGAAGACGTGGCGCGCCAATTGGCGGAAAAGGCCATCGCGCTGAAACCCAAACATGTTGAGGTGCAGGATACCCTGCTGAACCTGCAAACGCGGGCGCAGGATTGGTCAGGTGCGCGTGAAACCCTGTCGCTTAAATTGAAGCAGGGCAGCCTGCCCCGCGATGTGCATAAACGGCGCGATGCGGTGCTGGCGCTCTCGGCGGCCAAGGCCGTGCTGGACACCGATGAAAGCGCCGAAGCACTGGAAGCCGCGGTGGAGGCCAACCGCCTGTCCCCCGATCTGGTGCCGGCCGCCGCGCTGGCCGCGCGCAGCCTGATCGAAAAGGGTCAGGGGCGCAAAGCCGCCAAACTGTTGAAGAAAGCCTGGGAGGCGCAGCCGCACCCCGATCTGGCCGCCGCCTTTGCCGCCATCGCGCCGGAGGAAAGCCCGGCCGAGCGTTTGAAACGGTTCCAGCCGCTCCTGCGCCTGAAGCCGGAGCATCGCGAAAGCAAACTGGTGCTGGCCGAATTGAACATCGCTGCCGAAGATTTCCCCGCGGCCCGCAAGGCACTGGGTGATCTGATCAGCGAAGACCCCGACAGCCGCGCCCTGACCATCATGGCGGCGGTTGAGCGGGGCGAAGGCAGTTCGGATACGGTGGTGAAGGGCTGGCTGGCCCGGGCGCTCAATGCGCCGCGCGGTCCGCAATGGGTCTGCACCAACTGCCACAACATCCACAGCGATTGGGCGCCAGTCTGCGAAAACTGTCAGGCCTTTGATACGCTCAGCTGGCAGGTGCCCCCTGCGGGTGCGGTGGACAGTGCCACGGGCGTGCAGATGCTGCCCCTGATCGTTGGCGCACTGGAAGAGGCCACTGCGCCCGAACAGCCTGAGGCGGTTCAGGCGGCAGAGCCTGCGCAGGATGATCCCACGCCGGACGTCGCCGAAGTGTCGGAGGCTGAGATCATTCCGATGCCGACAGATCACGTGATTGACGACCCTGACACCCCCCGTCAGGCCGCAAATGACGGATCAAAATAGGTCTTTTCCCAGACCGGGCGGGGTGCTATAGCCCCGCCACCAAGTGCCTCAATAGCTCAGCTGGTAGAGCAGGTCCTTCGTAAGGACAAGGTCGGGGGTTCGAGTCCCTCTTGAGGCACCACTTCTCACGTCAACGCATTGTAATCCCTCAGTTTCTTGGTGAAACAACGCGGGTGTAGGACATGGCGTATGACATTTCGGTCCCCTTCTCTTTCAAGAAGTCGGGCATTTATTACTTCGAACGGCGAGTCCCACGAGACCTGAGACGTCATTATTCGTCTGGCAAAATCGCGTATTCCCTCCGTACGAGGTCAGCTGGGGTTGCTTCGTCTAGAGCGATCAAGGCCGCTCAACAGTTGGATGAGTACTGGTATCATCTGCGGCTACAGCGTCGGGACTTGCCTGGAAAACACCTACTGAGGTTTGCACCTTCTCCAAGTGAGACAGTCGCCCCGGCCCCGGATGTGCCCAAGCAATCCTCAGTCTCCCTGTCAGAGGCCGTATCGATCTATTTACGTCTCAAGGGGCAGGGGAAGACCATCACCTTCGTGCGGGCAGCTGAGCGGGCCTGTGGTTACGTTATTGACGCCTGTGGTGACAGAGACTTGCTGGACTACACCAAAAAAGACGCGAAAATAATGGTGAGTCCCAAACTGGTACCGGGAATCTTCCCACATCTCGCGGCGCGGTTTGTTATCTGGCGAATGACCGGATCGTGCATAAGTGGCAAGCCTATGCCGGGCGCTTCGAACCCGTGACCGTCCGGGCCCACCTGCGCAGCATCCGTATGTTAGAGGTTCATCTTGGCGGCAAAGCTTTCGACAAGGTCACCCCGACGGACGCGGCCGCCTTCCGCGACCACTTGGTCAAGCTGGGTCAAACCCCTAAAGTGGATGGTGGATTGAGCAACTCCACCATCCGCCATCACGCGTCTCAGGTGCGTCAGTTCTTCGAGTGGCTTCGCATACAGGATGGCTATAAGCGCCTCAGTCAGAACATCTTGCTCAACCTCGAGCTGCCTAAAGCGGTGCGCGCAAAAACACTGCCGCGTGAAGACCGGGACTATCTCACGATCGAAGAAGCAGAAGGGATGTTGGCGAAGATGCCCGGCAGCACGATCGCAGAACGTCGAGACCGGGCCATCATCGCTTGTGCCTATATCTGCGGATTGCGCGCAGCGGCCCTTACCACGCTTCGCCTGAAGCACATCGACATGCAGAAGAAGGAAATGCTCCAGGACGCCACCGAAATGCGGGCCAAGAACGGCAAGAGCTTTCGCAGTTTCTTCTTCCCTCGCACGGAAGCCTTCCAGCAGGTTCTTGGTGAATGGCTGACCGAACTTGGGGCCCTTGGCTTTACCGAGGATGACGCAGTCTTCCCCAGCTTGAATGATCTGACCTACCACGCACCCGGTGCCGCCCCGGTGTCTCCAATGCAATCCTCCGCCGCGGTAGGCAATGCCTTCAAGGTCGCCACGGCCCTGATTGCTCGCTGTTGCACACCGCACTCTGCACGCGACACATTGGTCTACCTAGGCAACGAACTGACGAGCTCACGTAAAGAAGAAAGGGCCTTCTCCCTCAACCTTGGGCATGCGAGGCCGCAAATCAAAGAAACCTACTATGCCAAAATGACGGACGAGCAACGTCGGAGCACGATCGAAGGGCTTTGTGCAGGAACCCAGTTTACCGCCAAGGAGCAGTCAATGGTTCTCGACTTTTACGAAAGCCGCTTCGAACGCGGCTCCAAAGAATACAAATACGCCAAACGGCTGGCCGACAGGCGCGCCGCCGCGCGCGATGGGGAGGATGTATTGGAATAGGGTTGGTATCGGCGAGGGCACGTTCACTCAACTGGCCTCCGGGGAACGGTCATGCTTTCTTTGTGGCACACCCTACAGAGAAGGCCGTTTCCAACCCAAGCCAGCCTGCCTCCCTACTGACTGATTGCAAGCGCGCAGACGCAGTTTGGGCGGATAGCTGACTTTCTTTCCATGCGGCCTTAAGGTCCGCTGAGCGGACATTGCCGTCATTCGTTTTCTGACCTTTGCTAACGCAGCAACCATTCGCGCGCAGCAGGTCTTTCGTTGCGATGCAGCAAATGGCACCGAAGCAATCGTTCGTGGCTTGAGATCTGCCTCGAACCAACACGGCACTTTCGCGGCAACCCATGCGGACCATCGAGACGCGGGACGAATTCGCCTTTTTCACACACCGCGTTAGCTAAAGTAGAAACCGTGTCAGACTTATACCTCGATGCAACATATTGCTTTGAAGCTGTCGTTGGACGTAGGGTCACACTTTTTTGATCAATCAATTAAATTGATTGAAAAGCAAAGAACTGCAGCTTGGGTCCGCAGCGCCCATTGAACAAGCCATCAGATCAATTGTGGACTTCGAATCGGTTAGTTTCGTGCCAGTTTGGCTACCCCGATCGAAGCTTCGTCGCTCTTGGAAGTCACCGGTGTTTGACCAAGACTTAGGGCGCGGATCGCGGTCCATTTGGCGTTCTTTGCCCCGCCACCTGCCGTGTAAATACGGGTTGGCGCTGAACCGCCTCTGGTTGATATCTCTTCGTAGCAGCGCGCTTCAATTGCGGCCATTCCTTCCAGCATCGCCTGAAGGAATGTTACCTGATCTTCTGGGCGTGGATGCAACCTCGGCGGCAGGTTCGGATCATTGATCGGAAATCGCTCACCCGGCCCTGCAAGAGGATAGTAATCCAGCCCTGTCGGGCTGTGTGGGTCGATCAGATTGCTCAGTGTTCGCAGCTGCTCGTCGGTGAAATGTTGCTTCAGCACTGCACCGCCAGTGTTCGAAGCCCCTCCAACCAGCCATAAATCACCCAAACGATGTGAATAAAGCCCGACACCCGGGTCATCTATCCGCTTTGCGCTCAGGAGTTTGATCGCGAGCGTTGAGCCAAGCGAGGTGACGGCGACGCCCTCTTCCATTGGTGCGCAAGCAAGAAAAGCAGCGATACTGTCTGTGGTGCCGGCATGGACCATCAGATCCGCGGACAACCCGAATTTTTCGGAAACCTCTTGTGCAATCGGCCCCATCGGAGAGCCCGGATTGTTAACCCGCGGAAGCAATCCCGGATCGATCACCTGATCGATCCACGCAGGCCAGCTTTCCGTTTTGGGATCAAAGCTAGTCTTAAGCGCGTTGTTAAAGTCAGACTGCCCACCCTGCCCCATGATCTTTGCCGCAATGAAATCCGCCTGGTGCAGCAGGTGAGCGGGGGAACCCTCTGACAGAGCAACCAGTCGCATGGCACGAGCCAGCGCCGAATTGCTTCCCAAGGTGATGTGTGGACCATCCACCAGAGCGGCGATCTGATTTGCCTCAGTATCAAACCCGCCGGAATTATACATCAACCCCGGGCTGACGGGTGTCAGATCCCGATCTGTCAACACCATAGTACCGGACGTGCCATCTACTGCCACACCGCTGATAGCGGACGGATCGATCCCGAGTTCTTTCAGTGCCGACATCTGCCGGGACAGGCATTGCTCGACCGCTTGCCACCAGCCCATTGCGTCGATCTTTGCCGGATCCTGCGGGGGATGCTCTGAACGGGCCATGGAAACAAGCCGTTCCCCCTCCACGACGGCGGTACGAACACCTGACGTCCCGATATCGATCCCAAGCGCCAGCATCAGGAACGCGCTGCCAGGGCCTGACGGTATTTCTCGGCATCCCAATTGAGCAACTCGGCTTCGGCCTCTGCACCAATTGGATCAACCGTCCAATCCTCTGGCAACCGCGCTAAAACGTCCTTAAGACACCGCAGCATCGCCTTTTGCGAGGATGTTGCACCATCCCGGATCAAGACACCCTGTCCGGGCTTCAGAACCGCTGCTGGCGAGGTCTCATTATCCTCTGTCGGCAAGGCAGGGCCAAGAAAGACAACATGGTCCGGGTAGTATGTTCCCGTCAAAGCCAGTTCGGCCGCGCGCGTGTTGGTGGCCAACCAACCCTGTTCGGACCAGCCAAAACCTTCCGGAGCGGTTTCGTTTGGTTTTTCTGAAAAAGAAACGTTCGCGGGTAAATCAAGACGGCTTTCCACGTCTTCGATAAGCGCCTGAACCTGCTCTACGGTGTCACCGCAACAGATCAGCCCATGGTTCTGCAGAATGACAGCCTGTGTGTCGGGCTGAACCCGCGCCAGAATTTCACGTGTCAAAGGCAAACCCGGTTTCGCATAGGGCACCATTACAACAGGAAGGCCTTGCAGCTTTTCTTTTGCAATCCGGCGCCCTTCTGGGCTGATCGCATGCGTGATCGTCGCAACCGAATGTGTGTGAACGACGACGGCCCAATCCAGCGCGGCATGAAAGGTCGTCTCAATCGACGGACGGAGATTAAGCGTCGGGTCAAGGATGGCCGATTTGCAGCTGCCATCCCCGGCTTCTTCGCGGGCCTCTGCCACGGCAGCGGCGCGATCAACAGCTACGAAAATGCTTGTGCGTTCTGCATCGGCGAGTTCGGTACCCGACGCCTTGATCCACATAACCTCAGCGTCCTTGATGGATGTGTTTCCTCCCGGCCCCTGGACGCGCAAAGGGTTCTGTCCAAGCGATGCTGACAGTTTGCGGAAAGCGGATGTGAGCATTTCGGGTCTGGTCATCTGATTTGTCTCATTCGAAAAGTTGGCGCGCGCGTTTTCTTTTCCGTAACCAATGCAGCAAGAGTCGTTTCGGCATCCCCGGTCTCAAAGGCATCGGCGTAAAGTCCGCCCTCGATCAAAAGGCTGTCCCAGCCCGCTGATTGAGCCCCTGCGATGTCGTGCTCAAGGCTGTCCCCGACCATCAAGAGCTGCTTGCTGCCCAACACGTCCTGCAAGGTTTCGAAGACGGGCAAATGTGGCTTGCCATAAAATCGAACGCGACCGCCCATGTCCTTGTAAGCAAAGGCCAGCGCCCCTGGCGAGAGAACAAGACCGTCGGCTCTCGGGCTACTGCGATCCGGGTTTGTGCAAAACACCGGCAAATCCTTAGACAGTGCGGTATCAAGAATACCCTTCCAGGCTTCAATTTGAGACCCGTCCGGAAGCCCCATCAACAAGATGGCGTCGGCCCCGTCAATGTTATCGCAGAGCGAAATATCAAGGCCCTGTGCCCAGCTTGTCGCGTCTCCGACGCTGCGCTCCACCGCAAAAAACACCGTTTCGCGAATTTGGCCCGCCGCGATCTCGGTCCACAGGGCTTCGCCGCTGGTCATGACATGCTCGAACAGTCCGGCGTCAAAACCCATCGCTTGGATACGGCCCGCATTGGGGGTTGACCGCTTGCCCGAATTGGACAGGACAGCCATCCTGTGCCCTTTCCGATGCAACGTCCGCAGGCAGTCGACGGCACCGGAATAGGGCGTGCTGCCATTGTGCAGCACCCCCCATTGATCAAAGACTATGGCATCATAGTCTGACGCGACATCAAGAAGGGTGTCGATAACCCTGGTCATCGCACTCAGTACTCGGCCATATCCTTGGGATCTTTCAGGCTCGCCAGATAGCTTTCGACGTCTTCCTTTTTCATCGCCGGCGCTGCCTTTCCGATTGTTCCGTCGGGCATGTCGCCGAAATAGAACTGGAAGCCGGGAATTGTCTGGCGTCGCTTGCGAATAGGCATGCCTTCATATGGGAAAACGTCCGAGCGGGCGTTAGCCTGTTCGTCATGGCAGGGCAGCACGTAATCCGCGCGCTTGTCGATCTCTTCGACCGATTTCCAACCCTTATAGCTGTTCACAAAGCGCGCAGGCACCCAATAGCGCCACTGTTCGCCCGGGTTGGGTTCAAGGTTCCGCTCAACAAAAATCGCATCGCCAACAACGCATATGTCCCCGGCGCTTGTTGCAACAGATACCGCCATGTGACCAACCGAATGCCCCGGAGTATGGAACATGGTGATGCCGGGCAGCACTTCGCATTCATCCTCGACCGCCTCGAAGACACAGCCCGCATAGGCCTGCTCAACGCCGATATTCGCCTCGTAAGTGCGATAATAAAGCGGCAGCGGGTTGTAAGCCATTTCGATTTCAGCCTTGGGGGCGATGTAGCGGGCGTTTTTGAACTTCTTCATGTTCTGCACGTGGTCCCAGTGCAGATGCGTAAAGACAATCGCGTCGATTTCGTCGGGGTGAACGCCAAGCTTCTGCTCCAGATGCTCATGCACCTGAAGACAACCACGTTTGTCACATTTGTGGTGGTACTTGGTTGCGCGCTCCTCATCGGGCAGGCCCGTGTCGATCAGGATTTTGTGTTCGCCTGTGTCCACGTAATGACAATAAACCGGGTTCCAATATTTCTTTCCGGCCGGGCCTTTCCAGAAAATATACGTTCCCAAATCGGCCTCAAGCCAGCCGGTGTTGATCGGATAAATCTTGGTTTCTGCAATGCCCATGGTGATACCTCTCGGATGCGATTCCTTTATGTATACAAAAATATCAAAATGAACACATTGACAAGGGGCAATCGCAAAAAGCCGATTAATTCACCTTCAGGACCTGCAAAAAACTGGTCTCCATGTGAGTTCGCATACTATTTGAGGCGACTCCTGAATCTTCACTAAAGATGTCATTGATCAGCGCCTCGTGATTTTGCGCCGAAACGATCAGATCTTCTTTTGTCGCGAATTTCTTGGCCCTGAAGGGGCCGGTCCGCTGCCTGAACTCGGATGCGATCTCGGCAAAATACGGATTTCCAGTCGCCCGATAGATCGCTTGATGGAAGGCTTCGTTGGCGCGCAAATAGGCCGCCCTATCCCCCTTCTCAGCAGCAGAGACGCAATCCGCCTGTGCTGTCTCAATCTCGGTTCTGGATAACAAACTAAGGCGTTGAGCGGCCATTCGCGCGCAGGCAGCCTCTATTTCGTGCATGGCCTCAAATATCTGGGCGAGCTCTTCGCGACTATATTCAGCAACAAAGACCCCCCGCTTTTCCCCCTGTATCAGGATGCCCTGAGCAGCAAGGCGCCCCAACGCCTCGCGTACCGGCGTACGGGAAGCGTCGAACCGCGCCGCAAGGCGCACCTCATCCAGCCGAGTTCCCGGCGCAAGTTCGCCTGCCGCAATTTCCTCGGTTAGGGCAACCTCAATCCTTCTGCTCGTCGACATTCTCGCGGTTTTTGCCATTACTTTCACCCCTTTCAGGGCCTCATTTTAGTACGCGATGATGTATAATGCAATTTTGCATATTTACTTTTTTGTTTGTATACAAAATAGTGGAAGCGAATTGGAGGAAGAGATTCGATGCCGGAAATTCGCCTGGAAAGCATGGTCAAACGCTATGGCTCCGTCGAAGTGTTGCACGGAATTGACCTTGAGATGGCCGACAACGAATTCACGGTTCTGGTCGGCCCGTCCGGTTGCGGTAAGTCCACAACGCTGCGCATGATCGCCGGGTTGGAAGATGTCTCGGACGGAGAGATCTTCATCGACGGCAAGCCGGTGAAACACCTGGAACCCAAGGATCGTGACCTTGCGATGGTGTTTCAGGATTATGCCCTCTATCCGCATATGAACGTGGCGCAGAACATTTCCTTCGCTCTGCGCCTTCAAAAGCGCCCAACGACTGAAATCAACGCCAAAGTGCGCGAAGTGGCTGACATGGTCGGCCTGACGGATTTTCTCGACCGGAAGCCCGGCGCACTATCCGGCGGGCAAAGACAGCGCGTGGCCATGGCGCGGGCGCTGGCCAAGGACTCAGGCATCTTCCTGTTCGACGAACCGCTTTCCAATCTGGATGCCAAACTTCGCGGACAAATGCGCGCCGAACTGGCATTGATGAGCCAGCGCGTCGAAAAGAACATGATCTACGTCACCCATGACCAGATCGAAGCCATGACGCTTGCCGACAGGATCGTCGTCATGCATGGCGGCTATATTCAGCAGCAAGGCACCCCGGAAGAGCTGTTCAAGCGACCAGCCAACAAGTTCGTTGCGGGCTTCCTTGGCATGCCGCCGATGAACTTTCTGGAAGGCGCCATCGAAGAAAAAGGCGGTGGTATGTTTGTCACTGGCGACGGGTTTTCGCTGCGCCTTGCCGATGAACGGGCAGCGACGGCACGTGTGCATTCCGGACGGGACATTATTCTGGGTATTCGTCCGTCGGATCTGAGCTTTGCACCCGATGCTTCGGCTGATGCGGCTCTGACACTGAATGTCATGGTCTCCGAATATATCGGTGCGCAATCCGTCCTGATGTGCACCTGCGGCCAACAAAATGTCACGGTCGAAATGAATTCCGAAACGCCAATGGCGCTCGGAGAGACCCTGCAGTTCGAAGTGAATGCACCCCGCATTCACCTGTTCGACAAAGAGAGTGAAAGGGCGTTGTGACGCCTGTCAATCGAAAGGGAGGAAGCAATAATGCTTAAACAGTTTAAGGCAGCCGCTATGGCCACAGCCTTGATGGCAGGGACGGCATTGGCCAACCCATATGCCGAATACGAGGGCACGACGCTGATCGTGAACTTCCCGGCGCACCCGCATTATGATGCGGTGATGAAGATCCTGCCGGAGTTTACCAAAGAAACCGGGATCGAGGTCGAGGTCGATCAGCTCCCCTACCTCAAGATGCGCGAGCGCCAGACGCTGGAACTTGGGCAGGACCAAGGTGAATACGACCTGATTGCATATGTCGTGTTTTCAAAGGCGGATTATGTCTATGCTGATCAGCTGGAAAACCTGGCCAAGTATTATATGAATCCCAAACTTGCCGATCCCGCCTACGATGCGGACGACCTGATCGACGGCTATGTTTATAACATCGGTTTCGCTGGCGGCAACAAAGGCTATCTGGAAGGTAAGACCGGTTCGTTGTTCGGCATCCCCTATGGTTCCGAAACATCCATTCTGGGTTACCGCAAAGACATCTTTGAAAAGCACGGCCTGGAAGTGCCGGAAACTTATGACGAGATGCTGGAAATCGCCTGCAAAATTCCCGATCTTGAGCCGGGCATGGGTGGTCTTTCAAGCCGGGCCGCATCTGGCCATCACGCCAGCCATGCGTTCCTGTTGCACCTGGCCCCGCTGGGTGGGCGCGTCTTTGACGACAACTGGAACCCCATCGTCAACAACGACGCCGGCGTAAAGGCTGCACAAGCGTTGAAAACCATTGTTGATTGCGGCCCTGAGGGCGCAAAGAACTTTGGATTTGGCGAAGCGCTAGGTGCCTTCCTGAACGGCGACACAGCGATGTTCCTGGACACCACCGTGGTTGCCGGTCAGATCGACAACCCGAACAAGTCTCAGGTTGTGGGCAAAGTCGGTTGGGCCATGCACCCGATGGGTGTGCGCCGCGGCAGCCAGACCGGTGGTTTTGGCATCGGTATCCCCGCGAATGCGGAAAACAAAGAGGCCGCCTTCCTGCTGATGCAGTGGCTGACCTCCAAGAAAGGCGACAAGCTGGTCGCGTTAGCCGGTGGTAACCCATCGCGGTTCTCGACCCACGATGACGCCGACGTAAATGCCAAGTTCCCGCATATGTCGACCTTTGGCGAAGCGCTGAAACATGCTGATCCCGACTGGCGTCCGATCATTCCCGTCTGGGGCAAGGTCAATGCCGATCTGGGCACGACCCTCTCCAAAGTGCTGACCGAGGATCTGGACATCCAAGAAGCGCTGGATGGCGTGGCCGAACGGACCAAAGCTGTCATGGAAGAAGCCGGCTACTACACCTGGCAGTAAGTCACCAATCTGAAAAGCGGGGAAACCCCGCTTTTCACCTTCCCCTGTCCTGTACCCTACTGGTCAAACTGCAAGGCAAACGTCCCAATCATGTTTACCTCACGTGTCAACCGGCTCTCACCCTATTTGTTCATGGCTCCTGCCGTGATCATCATGGCAATCGCTCTGATTTACCCGCTGGGGTACATGATTTGGGGGTCCTTCCGGGCATGGGATCCCAGTCAGACCATCGGCGAAGCCGAATTTGTAGGCCTGAAGAACTACATCACGCTGTGGCATGATCCCAGTTTCCGCGAAAGCCTGGGTGTGACCCTGCGTTTTGCCTTCTTCTGTGTATCAATCGAGATGGTGCTGGGCGTTGGTCTTGCCTTGCTGCTCGACCGGAATATTCGCGGCATGTCCCTGCTGCGTACAATGTTCATTCTGCCCATGATGATCGCACCCGTCGTGGTTGGTCTCATGTGGCGCTATATGTATCACCCGTCCGTGGGCACTTTTAACCGTGTCCTGGAAACTCTGGGACTGCCCGATGTGGATTGGTTGGGTAGCCACGCTCTGACCAGCGTTATCAGTGCTGATATATGGCAATGGACACCTTTCATTTTCATTTTGTCACTGGCAGCATTACAATCCCTGCCCCGCTCAGCGCTGGAGGCTGCCCGCATTGACGGCGCGACCGGTTGGCAGCAAATCGTCCATATTAAGCTGCCTTTGATGATGCCTGTCCTGATTGTCACGGCCCTGCTGCGCCTGATCGACGCCTTCAAGGTTCTTGAAGTGATCCTTGTACTGACCGAAGGCGGCCCGGGCCTGTCGACGGAAATTCTGGCTCTGCGCATTTCACGCACCGCTACTGAATTCCGGGAACTGGGCGTGGCAGCCGCCATGTCAAATTACCTGCTGATCCTCCTGATGTTGCTGACGGTCGGCATGTTTGCCTTCAATCGCTGGCAGGAGGCGCGCGCCGCCAAGGTGCGCATGGCCGCCGAGGAGGATTCCTGATGGATCAGTCTTACGAAAAACAGAACCCGGCTTTTTACGCAGTCATCGGTCTGTTAGTGTTCATGTCTGTTGGCCCTGTCGTGCTGATGTTTGTCAACTCGTTCAAACTGGATGTCGACATCATCTCGGGCACGTCTGGCCTGCTGTTCCTGCCCACGATCCAGAACTACGAAACAGCGCTGTGCGATGTGTTGTGGTACGAACCGGATCATCTCGAATTCTGTTCGCTCAAGTTTGGCGGCGCCTTCATCAACTCTCTGATCATCGCGCTCATCTCAACGGTGCTGACACTGGTGATCGGGGCCATGTCGGCCTATGCGCTTGTGCGGTTCCGCTTTATGGGGCGTGACACAGTTTCCGTGACAACGCTCATGGTGCGCATGGTGCCGCCTGCCGTACTTTTGGTCCCGGTTTTCGGCTTGTGGAACAATGAGTTCTGCCTGGACAAGAACGGGCTGATCGGCGGCGCCATCAGAGACGCGTTCGGCGGGCGGGGCGACGTGTGCCTTGCTGGTACACATTCCGGTATCATCATAATTTACGTGGCCATGAACCTGCCTTTCGTCATCTGGATCCTGCAAAGCTTCATCGTGCAGGTTCCCCGCAGCCTGGAAGAAGCCGCTCGTGTGGATGGCGCGGGCCCGTTTCAGGTGTTTTTCAAAGTTGTGTTGCCGCTGATCAAACCGGGCCTCGCGGCGGCAGCCATCTTCACCTTCCGTATAGCCTGGAACGAATATCTTCTGGCTTCCGCCCTCAGTGATCGAAATACCAAAACCGTGCCGATCCTGATCGTCAACAACATGAGCGAGTTCAACGTCGAATGGGGTGTTATCATGGCAACCGGCATGCTGTTGGCCATCCCCCCAATCATCTTTACCCTCTTTGCAAGCAGGCAAATTATCACCGGCATGACCGCGGGTGCAGTAAAGGGGTGAGACCATGGCAAAGGTCATTGTACTGGCCACATTGGCAACCAAGGCGGAAGAGACGACCTATCTGATCACACGACTGTCTGAAATTGGCGTTGCCGCGCGAGCCATCGACATTTCGCTGCACAGCGGGGGCCGTATTCTTGACGGCGATGCCAAGGTTGCCGCCATGAAAGAGGCAGCGGCCAGGGCAACGATTGACGCAGTCGAGGCTGTTGCGGGCGATGCCGAATTGGTCGTCGGGATTGGCGGCGGAACCGGTGGTGAAATCGCGCTGCGCGTGTTGCGCGCTCTGCCGATCACCTACCCCAAGATGCTCGTGACCACGCTGCCCTTTGATCCAAGGGCGACTTTGGCCGATAGCTCAATCTTCCTCATCCCCACTCTGGCAGATATCGCTGGCCTGAACGCCATTTTACGCAGGGTCTTGGATAACGCGGCATTGATGGCTGCGGGGCTGTGCCGCAATGACCTCTCCGGTGGCGATGATAACGCGGTGCCTTCAGTCGGCATCACTGCTCTTGGCGCCACCGATGGCGCTGTGGCGCCATTGGTCAGTGCACTCGCCCGGCGCGGACAGGAAAGCAGCGTTTTTCACTCCAACGGCTATGGCGGGGCCGCGTTTGCGCGTTTTGCAAAGGAGAACGCGTTTGACGCGATCATTGATCTGACACCGCACGAGTTGACCCGCATCCATGTTGACGGCGCCCATGTTGATATGCCCGACAGGTTCAGCGCCGGAGGCGACCGGCCCCGGATCGTCCTGCCCGGCGCGCTGAACTTCATCGGGCTGGGTGAAAAATCTCTGCTGGCCAAGCATTATCTGGAAAGGCCCCACTACGCCCATTCCGGTTTTTTCACCCATGTGAAGATGTCCGACACAGAGATGGCCCATGTCGCGACAAAGCTGGCAGAAAGCCTGAACACCCTGAAGGGCCCTTGCGCCGTCATCATACCCATGGGTGGCTTTTCGCATCATGATCGGCCGGGTGGAGCAATAGAAGATCCCGCGCTTCGCGCCGTTTGCCGTGACACGCTGCGAGAAAAGCTCTCCCCAAAAATCCAGCTCAAAACTGTGGATGCGCACCTGTTCGATCCTCAGATCACCAAAGACATACTTGTAACGCTTGACGCGCTATCAGCGCAAAAGGACACCTCATGCACGATCTCATTGAAAAAAAAGACGCCCTGATTGCGACCGCCAGACGCTGCTTTGACTTGCGGCTTCAAACCAACGCCGGTGGTAATCTTTCGGTGCGGCTCGACAGCGCCGGCGCGATTGTCATCAAACCCTCCGGTATCGGCTTTAACGAATGCACGCGGGACAATCTTCAGGTCGTGCATCTGGACGGCACAATCGAACCCTCGGATTATAAACCCTCCAAGGATCTGGGCTTTCACCTGGATCTCTATCGCATCCGACCCGATATCAATGCCGTCGTGCACTGCCACAGCCCATGGGCCACCGGATACGCCAGCGCCGGGATCGAGATCCCCTGCCTGACGGTCCAGACAATTGAGAAAATCGGCCGCATGCCGCTTATCCCTCTGTCTGATGCAGGTGGCCCCCAGGCCGAGGTTGAAATCAGCCCGGTCTTCAAAGACCCCAAAGTGGTTGCCGCTGTTCTTGCCAATCATGGCACCATTGGTGTGGGGGCATCCCTGATGAAAGCGCAATATCTGGCCGAGATCATCGAAGAGACAGCTCACATCGCCTTTGTCCGCGATACTGTGATGGCGGCCCATGGCAAGTCGACCGCCGATCTTCCGCAGTATGGTACAGCAGCCGACGCCCGCTCTGCTGCGGCGAATGGATAGAGATTGGCTAAAAAGAGAACTTTGGAATCTCATTTCTAGTGCACAAGGCGTCGCACCTTGTTGCGATCAACCACTTCGCTGCGCCATGCACAAATGACCGAGTTTGCCGCCGCGCTGCAGGCTGAAATTTCGTGCCTATACGAAAATTCTTCCACCTTTTTTGAGGCGCAATTCTGGCAAGTCCGGTGTGGGCTCTAAGCCGCCATGCGGCAGTGCGGCAGCGTGTCCGCAGCAAAACTGCGCGCAAACCAAGGTTATCAACTGCTGGTGCCAGCCCTTTCAGGACATTCACATTAGGCTCAGAACGTTCTCTGCTGCAGACGAAAGTAATGGGGACTCCCAAACTGGTACCGGGAATCTTCCCACATCTCGCGGCGCGGTTTGTTATCTGGCGAATGACAGGATCGTGTATAAGTGGCAAGCCTATGCCGGGCGCTTCGAAACCGTGACCGTCCGGGCCCACCTGCGCAGCATCCGTATGTTAGAGGCTCATCTAGGCGGCAAAACTTTCGACAAGGTGACGCCGACGGACGCGGCCGCCTTCCGCGACCACTTGGTCAAGCTGGGTCAAACCCCTAAAGTGGATGGTGGATTGAGCAACTCCACCATCCGCCATCACGCGTCTCAGGTGCGTCAGTTCTTCGAGTGGCTTCGCATACAGGATGGCTATAAGCGCCTCAGTCAGAACATCTTGCTCAACCTCGAGCTGCCTAAAGCGGTGCGCGCAAAAACACTGCCGCGTGAAGACCGGGACTATCTCACGATCGAAGAAGCAGAAGGGATGTTGGCGAAGATGCCCGGCAGCACGATCGCAGAACGTCGAGACCGGGCCATCATCGCTTGTGCCTATACCTGCGGATTGCGCGCAGCGGCCCTTACCACGCTTCGCCTGAAGCACATCGACATGCAGAAGAAGGAAATGCTCCAGGACGCCACCGAAATGCGGGCCAAGAACGGCAAGAGCTTTCGCAGTTTCTTCTTCCCTCGCACGGAAGCCTTCCAGCAGGTCCTCGGTGATTGGCTGACCGAACTTGGGGCCCTGGGGTATACCGAAGATGACGCAGTCTTCCCCAGCTTGGATGATCTGACCCAGCGCGCACCCGGCGCCGCCCCGGTGCCCCCCATGCAATCCTCCGCCGCGGTCGGCAAAGCCTTCAAGGCCGCCACGGCCCTGATTGATCGCTGCTGCACGCCGCACTCTGCGCGCGACACACTGGTCTACCTGGGAAACGAACTGACAAGCTCACGGAAAGAAGAAAAAGCTTCTCTCTCAACCTTGTGCATGCGAGGCCTCAAGTTAAAGAAACCTACTATGCGAAAATGACGGACGAGCAACGCCGCAGAACGATCGAAGGGCTTTGTGCGGGCACCCAGTTTACCGCCAAGGAGCAGTCAATGGTTCTCGACTTTTACGAAAGCCGCTTCGAACGCGGTTCCAAAGACTACAACTACGCCAAACGGCTGGCTGACAGACGTGCCGCCGCGCGCGATGGGGAGGACGTGCTGGAATAGGGGCCGTTTCGAGGAGCCAACGGTCACACGCCTGGCCTTCGGGAAGCGATCCTGCTTTTTTGATGGTTCATCCTAAACAAGGAGGCCGCCTCCAACCCAAGTCGGGTTGCCTCCCTGCTGACTGATTGCAAGCGCGCAGACGCAGTTTTGGGCGGATTGCGACCCTTCACGCTAATCGGTTCAACGGTAGTATTTTGAGGTGCCCCTGGTTTCCTAGACACCTGCCTTTTCCAGTTTGAGCTGCCTCTCTTCAAAGTCAACCATTGCCGGCAACACATGCAAAGCATGTGTGAGAGGGGGCGACAGCATGCCGTTGTTCGTGTGCTTGCGTTTTGGGTTGTAGAACAGCTCGATGTATTCAAAGACATCGCGTCGCGCTTCCTCGTGGGAGCGGTATTTTCGCCGCCTGACTTTCTCCCGCTTCAAGAGCTGAAAGAAACTCTCGGCCACTGCGTTGTCATGGCAGTTGCCCCTGCGGCTCATCGAGTGTTCCAGATTGTGGTCGCGTAGGAAGGCGGCCCATTCTCTGTTTGTGAATTGCGCGCCCTGATCAGAGTGGATCAACAAACCTGGACCGGGCTTGCGTCGCCAAATAGCCATGAGTAAAGCCTGGACAGCGAGTTCCGAAGTCTGACGCGATTGAACGGCCCAGCCGACCACACGGCGAGAGAACAGGTCGATGATCACACAGAGATACGCAAAACCTTCGTGCGTTCTGAGATAGGTGATATCCGTTACCCAAGCGCGATCCGGGACGTCGACCGTGAACTGGCGATCTAGCGTGTTGTCAACCACGACGGAGGGCTTGCCGCCATACATTCCAGGCTTCTTTTTGTATCCGATCTGCGCCTGAATGCCCGCAAGGCGGGCCGGACGGGCAACGCGGTTCTCAGATACAGCCTCGCCCATGTCGACCAGGTCGTCATAGATTTTGCGGTAGCCGTAAATCTTGCCACTCTCGTTCCAGGCGTCTTTGACCAGCTTGGTTTGACGCTCATCTTCCAGAGCACGATGGCTTAGCGGTTCCTTAACCCATGCATAAAAACCGCTGGGTTGGACGCCCAGCATTCGGCACATGGGCCGCGTTTTGAATCGATCCTGATTGGCCGCGATGAAGGCGTACTTCACCCATTGACCGGCAGCACATGTTTACATGTGCGAGAGGGATGCATCCTTCGCGAAGTACGCCGCCGCTTTTTTTAAGATATCCCGCTCCTCCGTAACTCGGACCAACTCCTTCTTGAGCCGTCTAACCTCAGCCTCCTGATCGGTCAGGCGTTGCGGCTTCGAGAATTTAGCCATCCACGTGTACAGCGACTTGGTGCTGATCCCGAGCCGTTCAGCCACCTCTTTGACCGAATAGCCGCGCTCCGTGACTTGCGCCACCGCGTCGATCTTGAACTCATCCGAGTAGCGAATTTGCCCTGACATTTGCATCGTCCTTTGCTTCCAAAATTACCAAGCAAAGCGTCTACAAATCTAGGGGCACCTCAAAATAGCCATATTGGCTTGGTAGGCAGAAAGGGAACAACAAATGCTCGGAGGCAGCTGTGGCTAAAATTTATGGAGCTTTCAGGTCTAATTCGACCATGACATCTGGCCAAACCACTTTTGGCGGGGTGGGCACGAGTTTTGAAATCAATGCATACGGATCGCTTACATACAGCGACGGAGCAGATGCAACCATCATGGATGGTGATAGCGCTGTCAACGAACAGCCCAATGATCCAACACAGACTTTGGCTGGCAATGCTATTTCTTGGGATTACACGATTGAGGTAACAGACGGTACAAACACGTATGAAATCGGGGTCATAGATTACGATATCAACGGTGATGGTGACTACGATTATCCAACGGCTGAGCAGGGATACTTTTTGGGTTTTATTGGCGGGGTACCGCCATTAAACACGACTCTCACGATCAATGGCATTATTGACAATGGTGTCTCCATTCCCATCAGCGATTTTGTGCCGTGTTTTGCCGCAGGAACACAGATCAAAACCCCAATGGGCTACAAACTTATTGAGAAGCTGCGTGAAGGAGACCTGATCTCTACTGCTGATGGAGTGGCTAAACCTCTGCGATGGATCGGCAAGCGCCGGATATCGAAAGCCGAGCTTGCAAACAACTCAAAGCTCCGTCCGGTTCGTATAGTGGCTGGAGCTTTGGGGAATGGGCTGCCTAGCCGGGATATCCTTGTCTCAAGGCAGCATAGAATGCTTGTGACATCGCGAATTGCAAAACGAATGTTCGGTGTGTCCAAGGTGCTTGTCTCAGCGATAAAACTTACAGAAATTCCAGGCGTATATATTGATAACTGCGTTGAAACGGTCGAGTATATCCATCTTCTCTTTGACCAGCATGAGATCTTGCTAGCCGAAGAAGCGCCAACAGAGAGCCTTTTTACTGGGCCGGAAGGATTGAAGGCATTGGGCGCCGATGCAAGGAGAGAAATTTTGACTATTTTTCCTGAGCTTGGCGAGCTGGATTATCAGCCCGAACCCGTCTGTTTTATTCCACCAGGTAAACGGCAAAAGAAACTAGTTGAACGTCATCTGCGAAACGAGAAAGCAGTTATTTGCGAGACGCTTTCTTCTTATGCCCTCTGATACGGAGCATGACGAAACTTATCGGGGCTCTTTCGAAGTATATTTAGGTCGTTCAGGCCAAGCCCAGCATGCGTCTGGATGGTCTTAAAACCACCAAGCGGCAGTACGGCAGAGTGTCCACAGCGAAACTGTTTGCGAATTAAGATGACCAGCTGCTGGTGTCGGCCCTGAGCGGTGATTCGTCTGCCCTCTGTGAGGCATCTGCCTTACTGCGGCATAGGCGTCATTTTAGCCAATTTGTTCATGCGAATCTTTAACTCCTTCTCAATGATATTTGCTTCGTAAGGTTTCATTTTCTTCCACCTCACGCATTCCTCCCGTGTTCGGCCACAGCCAAGGCACCAGCCACTGGGCCCAGTAAATTCACAGACATCAATGCAGGGACTTTTACGTTTTTTCATATCTATAAAGTCATCTTTACTTGGCGGGAGGTCAATCTTTTCATTTCCAGTGGTTGCTCTCTGAAGTGGCAGCCCAAAGCGGACCTGGTCGGTCAGCAACTGGGGGGTAGAAAGCGAATTACCGCTGCACTAACGCCCGACGGCTGCTGTGCGGGACACTGCCGACATTTGAGCAATGTCCGCTTCGGGGGCTAGCATTTTGTCTTTAGGCACTCATAGACGCCACCAAAGGGAGGGTCTTGGACAGTCCTTCGGCTGTCTCCAGCGCGCCTTCAAGGAAGCCCCCATAACTGTGGGCGGTCTCCGTGGAGCCGAAGTAGAGGCCCTGCTGCGCCAACGGACGTAATTCGTGCGGCAAGCCATAGCTTGGTTGGCGGCTGACGGGCCGTCGGTCTTGCGCGCGGGCGATCTCGGGAACGGTCGCCCAGTCTTGCAGGATCAAGTCGCGCGGGTTGCCCATCTCGGGGCCAAACAGCGCAACGAGTTGCTCCTGGGCAAGCTTCATCACCTCGTCCCGATGAACCTCTCTGGCATCCGCGGGCACGCCCACAAAACCAAACAGTGCGTAAGGCCCACCGTTCATTGGCGAGGCGTCGTGGATTTCGAACATCGGCCCGCAGTGGCTCATCGCGTCGCCAGAGAGGCCAGCGTTGCGCCAGTGCGGCTCGTCATAGACGGCAACAATTTTCGCCTGACCCGCCATCCATGTGGGGACATTCTTGAGCGATTGAAGTTGCGCGGCATCCAGTGCGGGCTCGAACGTCACGTTGTCCGCAACCACGCGTGGCGGAACAGCCAGAATGATCTGACGTGCCTTAATGGTTGTCGCTGACCCATCTTGGATGACGGTCGCTGTTATACCGTCCGAGCCATGGGCAACCGTGTCGAGCCTGGCGTTCGTGAGGATCTTGTTTTCATCCAACGAATTGGCCAGCCCATCAATCAAAGCGCCCATCCCGCCGTCCAAGCGGTGCGACCCTTGCATCGAGGCATAGCCCCGCCCGCGTTGAACGGCACCTGTTTGGTCCTGATACATCAGATCGCCGGTTGAGAACTGCTCGAAGACGGGGATATTGAACCGCCGGGAAAGTGCGGCCATGCGCGGTTGGCCAGGCCAAAACCAGGCTGGGCCAAGATCGAACCGGCCACCCGCGATGTCTTTGGTCATGATCCGGCCTCCCAAGCGTTCCTGCGCCTCTACAAGCAAGAAGTCAGTGCCTTGCTGGGCCAAGTGATCCGCCAGAGCGAGGCCTGACAGGCCGCCGCCCACTATGAGAATGTCTGTTTGCATCAGAATGCCTCCCCCATAGGTCTGAGATCCAGCTCATGGGTCCAAGTAGATTTCGGTTGGTTGGCGAGGTCCAGATAGACCTGCGCGATGTCTTCAGGTTTCATCATCCGGGCGGGGTCCATGCCATGCAGGTCTCGGCTGGCTTCGGTGTCGACAATCCCGTCCAGGATCACATGTGCCACGTGGATGCCCTTCGGCCCGTATTCCCGCGCCAATGATTGTGTCAGCGCCCGAAGCGCGGCCTTTGCAGCAGCGAACGCCGCAAAGTTCTTGCCCCCGCGCAAGCTGGCCGTCGCGCCCGAGACGATGAATGTTCCGCCGCCGGTTTCGACCATGCCGGGCAACACGCCCTTGGCAAGGTTCACCGCCGAAAGAACCATCGACCGCCAGGTTGCTTCGAAGTCGTCAACCGAGGTGTTCTCAAAGTCAGAAATCACCAACTTGGCTGTGTTATGAACCACCAGCTTGGGCGCGCCATGGGTGCCGTTCAGATCGAGCAATTTGCGCGCGGTGAGATGAGCGTTCGCGAGATCCACAGCTAGGATCGTCTCCTTGGCGCCGTTGGGCACCGTACGGTTCAGCCCAAAAGCGATGTAGCCATTGTCATTGAAGCTTGAGACCAAGGTTTGGCCAAGCCCTGCCCCGGCCCCCGCGACAATCGCGAGGGATGCGCTTTGAGCAGCCATGTCGTTTTCCTCCGGTTAAGTGGGCGCGGTTGGTGCCTCGGCCAGATGGTCAGATTTGATCCAGAGGCGTGCACCTTCCGGACCTGCGATTGCGTTCAAGGGCATACCCGCGGGAAGCCTCAGCCAAGAGTTCTTCGCAAACTCTTCGCCACTTTCGACAAATGTGCCCTCTATCACCAGCGCCTCGAAACCCTTGTGGTCGTTGTCCGCAATGGAGGCATTGGCGTCCCACACCTCAATGCGCACGCGCTCGCGAGCATCTTGAAACAGCGGGATTTCGGCTACGCCGTCGCGGACGGGCTGCGGCGTCTCGGCCATCGAGCCGATGGTCACTTGATTGCGGTCGTCCATGTTGAATTGCCAGAGTTTGACAAAAATCGTGGCGCCTGAGGCCGAACTGGGGGTATGCGACGATGTCGGTGGGTTGCGCACATAGGTGCCAACGGGGAAATCGCCATGTTCGTCCTGAAAGACGCCATCGAGCACCAGATACTCCTCACCGCCTGTGTGGGTGTGAGCAGAGAAGGCGCTGCCGGGCGCGTAACGCACGATCGTGGTGGCCCGTGCGACCTCGTCGCCGATCCGGTCCAGCATCCGACGGTCCACCCCTTTCATCGGCGAGGCGACCCAGGGCTCTTTATCTGAATGCACGACGGCGCGTTCGTCAAAGTTTGCGTTGAGTTCCATATCTGTCACCTTTCTCAAAGGTTGATTTTCATGCCTACAGCGATGGGCACCAACCGCTCGCCATAGGACAGTTCAAGGGCGTTCGTTGCCCGCCAGCCGGTGCAATGCCCCGGCAGAATAAGGTCGATGTCAAACTGCTCAAAGTCCGCGACAGTTTCTTCGATGATCCGCTCATTGAGGCACCGGGGCGGCATTTGTTACCGCCCCGATGGGGTGTCGTTCATGCCGCCAAACGCGCTTTGAGCGCTTCGGCGAGCGGCGGTGCAGAGGCAGGGCTCTGACCGGTCATCAACGCGCCGTCCTCGACAACGTTGGCCTCCCAGTTGGCCTTGCTGATATAGTTGGCACCGCGGCCCTTCAGCTCGTCCTCAAGCGAGAACAGCAGGTGATGCAGAAGCTCGATCTCGCTGTCCTCGGCGTTCTTAAAGCCAGTCAGATCGACGCCATTGACCAAGTACTCGCCGTTCGAGAGCTTGATGTCGCGCAAGATGGCGGGCGCGTGACAGACCATCGCCACGGGCCGGTCGCTTTCGTAGAAGTCCCGGATCATCTTGATCGCGTAGCTGTCGCTCGCCAGATCCCAGATCAGTCCATAGCCGCCCGGCACAAAGAGCGCGTCGAAGGTCGAGCAGTCGATCTCGCGCAGCTTACGAGTGTTCTGAGCCGCGAACATCGCCACAGGATCATTGAAGAAGCGTTCGGTGTATTCCGTCGTGAAGGGGGCTTTCATCGAGAGCAGATCAATCGGCGCCGCGCCGCCCTCGGGCGAGGCAAAGACGACCTCATATCCAGCTTCGGTCAGGATGTAGTAGGGCGCCGCCAGTTCGGTGAACCAGGTGCCGGTCTGCTTACCCGAAATGCCCATCTCGTCGACCGACGACATCACAAGCAGCACGCGCTTTTGTTGGTTTCCAGTAGCCATTGTCAGAGTTCCTTTCTGTATCTACCTATCAGTTGGTAGTTGTTGAATTAGAGGTTGACCTTGCTTCTGTCAACGGCTATCTATCAATCGATAGGTGAATGAGTGTAGACTCATGACAATGAAAGAGAAAATTCTTGAGGCCGCCGAGAAGCGTGTGCGAGGCGTGGGCTTTGCCGAGATGAGTTTCCGCGATCTGGCTAAAGACGTGGGAATCAAAAGCGCAAGCGTGCACTACCACTTTCCGACCAAGCCAGACCTCGGTGAGGCCCTCGTCACGCGTTACGCGGAGCAGTTTAAAGAAGAACTCGACAGGATCGACCAAATCGAGCTGGGCGCGGCGCTGGACGCTTTCGTGGGGCTCTATTCAAAGGCGCTTGTGTTGGGTGAGTCCATTTGCCTTTGCGCCGTAATGGGCGCCGAGGCCATTGGACTGCCGGAAAATGTGAACGCACGTACAAAAGCGTTCTTTGAAATGAACAAGGCGTGGCTGGAAACGCTGCTGACCGAACACGGCGTCGAACATGCTGCTGAAACCGCTAACCTGATCGTTGCCGCCCTTGAAGGCGGCATGATCGTGGCTTCGACGTCAAAAAATCGAGCGATCTTCGAGCAAGTTGCAGAAGCCGCCATTCGCCGCGTTGCAAATTAGGGCCCAGTTGGGCTCTAAGCCGCCATGCGGCAGTTCGGCGGCGGGTCCGCAGCGAAACTGCGTGCGAACCAAGGTTGTCAACTGCTGGCGCCAGCCCAAAGCGGACACGCTAATCTTGGCGGCCCAAATTCCGCCAAGCGGACAAAGCGTGAATTCGCTGCGGCTGCGCCAATGTTTGCTAGGTAGGATGCCCGCGCAATATGGGACATCTTTGTTCGTTGATGGTCGCCTAAGCTTCGAGCGCAGCGACCCAAGTGTTCCTCGCGCGCTTTGCGGCGGTTCCATCTTCAAGTAAGAGCCGCTCCATATGCTGAGCCATGTAAAGACCAAACGCGAGGCTAGCTGTTCGATCAGGGTCAAGGTTGAGGCTTTCCACGACATTAGCCTCAACAACCGCAGCTTTTATTGCTGCACGCCATTGCTCAATCCAGTTTTGCAGAGTATCGCGTACTATGCCCTCTAAGCCGTCAAAATCAAATGTAGCGGCGATCAATTGGCAGCCTCCGGGTCGGGTGGGGTGTTGCGACCAACCGATCCAATACTCCATGATCGCTATGAGACGCGCATGGCCCGGAGGTTTGGCAAAAGCTTGCTCACCAACGTCCGTCCGAAAGCGCATTGCAGTTGCGTCAATGACTGCTACCTGCAAGGATTCTTTGGACCCAAAATGCGCATTCAATCCACTTTTCGATAGACCACAAGATTGGGCGAGACCGCCAATCGTCAAGCTATCTATGCCCATAAGACTCGCGTCACGTTGTGCGACTTCGAGTATGTGTCTGCGGGTACGCTGTGATTTAGTTGATCCCAAATAATCTACCATGGGGGCGTGTTTCCTGTGGAGTAATAAACTGTTGAAATTACTGTACCACACTGCTTAAATAGTACGAGCGTGCTTTTATAGGGATAATCTATGAATATTGCAATCGTCCTTTACCCTGGCTTTACTGCCCTTGATGTGCTGGGACCTTATGAGGTCCTAAAGATGCTGCCCGGCGTTGATTTACGTTTCGTTGCAAAAACACCGGGACCAATTGCTACTGATCGTGGTATTTTGATTGTTGGAGCAACTCATAGCTTCGACGAAACTCTCAATCCAGACCTCGTACTGGTGCCCGGATCGGAAGCGCAGACCGGTGTGGCTGCCGGTGATGGTGCGCTTTCAAAATGGCTCTGTTCTGTCCATGATGGAACCCGCATCACTGCTTCAATCTGCTCAGGCGCAGTAATTCTAGCTGCATCTGGCTTGCTCAAAAATAAACCGGCCACTACGCACTGGGCAGCAATGGACCCTCTCAAAAGGCTTGGTGCCAAACCCCAGCCATCAGAGCGCATTGTGCGGTCTGGTAAGGTGTGGACTGCGGCGGGTGTTTCGGCTGGCATCGATCTCGCCTTTGCACTCGTGGAAGAGTTATTTGATCGCGAAACAGCGGAACTCATTCAACTCATGATCGAATATGATCCTCAGCCACCTCAGAATGCGGGTCACATGGACAAGGCCAACGAGGCGGTATCAGCGGCAGCGCGGGCGGAAATGGCTCGCCTTTCGCGCAATCCGATGAACGGTGTTGCTGTTGGAAAAGTAGTTTGGCGGAAAGCTTTGGACAAAGCACGAAAAACAAGCCGGAGAAGATTCACAGTATAAAGACAGTATCTATATCAACCCAAGACCAGACATCCGTGGACCGCGCAGCATTCAGAACTCTGGGCTCTAAGCCGCCATGCGGCAGTGCGGCAGCGGGTCCGCAGAGAAACGGCGTGCGAACCAAGGTTGTCAACTGCTGGCGCCAGCCCAAAGCGGACACGCTGATCTTGGCGGCCTAAATTCCGCCAAACGGGACAAACCGGACTTGTGCAGATGCGGCTATTTCTAACGCAGCATTCATTTGCTCTCGCAGCACGGGCATCGCAGCGATGCAGCGCGTCTCCTCAGAGCGGACATCGAAATCCTGCCTAAACAGTCAAACACTAACTGATCGTTCGCTGTCAAGCTGAACTACCATCGATACGCGGAAATACTACCGCTGCATTCAGACTGCGGAAGTGTCGTTGTCAGCTTCTTAGGGCGCTTTCCACACCCATCCCGCTAGCTTTATTGCTCCTCGGGCAGTTGGGTTATTTTTGACATGCGACGGACGAGTTCCTTCTCAATAATATTTGCTTCATAGGGTTTCATTTTCTTCCACCGGGCACATTCCTCCCGCGTGCGGCCGCAGCCAAGACACCAGCCACTAGGGCCTGTAAACTCACAAACATCGATGCATGGGCTCTTGCGATTTTTCATGAACCTGGACTTATTGCTTGAAAGTGGTGGATCAACAAAAGTGGCGATTCCGGTTTAGTATAGCCTGTTGTTAACCACTGCCGTCTAAGTTTCCTGATGCATTAATGTGTATCACGCAATCGAAGCTAGGCTTTCGCACTAGATAGCGCGTCCTTTATGTCTGCTTGGCAAACTTCCGACATAGGCTTGTGGATCTTCCACGACCCTCGCTCGCCCTTATCCCGGTGCACTGTCACAACTGTTTCAACCGGCGGGCACTCGGGTTCGTGACACTTAAGCTCTGCGATGGAGACAAGATCGTCTTCTACCAATTGGAGGTGCTGACGCACCCAAGCTTTGATCTCTGCAGCAAGCCCTGACGACCGTTCACGCGGCGCAAACATGTTCTTCATTTCTTGCCTCCGCCAAGTTGTACCCAAAGGATACGGCCAGACTCTTCGCCCACGAAAAGCCACGCGTCTGATGTAATAGCGAGAGCAGCTATAGGCGAACCGCTGGAACCTTTCACGACAAAGTCCTCGGCGTCTTCAGATGCCTGACCGGCCAAAACCGCCCCGTCTGCAAAGCCTGCGAGGAGCGCATCGTGGCCCAGCATACCTGTGACAGCGGTGCAGACTTGCTTACCCCCATAGCAACAGGTTGCGGGTGCGCGGCCCATCGGACCATGCTTGCCATCAAACGGCCAACAGATGGCTTCGTCGGCCCCAGACGTCGCCAGAAAAGGTGCGCGGCCCATCCATATGAAGTTTTTCACCTTTGCTGGATAACCAGACATTCGCATGTCTGCCTTATCGCGCAAACGCCAACCGTGTAGTGCGTTTTCGTTCATTGACGTGACGACGCATTTTCCATCGGGACTAAAAGTTACTGCCCCATGGGATCCCTTCCATTTGAGATTGGTCGATTTCCAGCGACGACTGCCGCGTTCCCAAATCGTAGCACCTCCATAGTGACCAACGGCCAAGCGACGTCCTTTTGCATCGAAGGCTAATCCGCCGACAGTGCTTGGGTGTTCGAATGTACGCGGTTGCGTCTCGCCTTCGCTCCATACCGTGGCAGTCCTTCCGGAAGAGCAAGCGAACAGTTTTGGTCCAGCCGCTACACAGTCTACCCAGCGGCGCCCAAAACTCGCGATCTCTTCCACTTTGCCGCCCAATGAGGTTCTCAGAAACCGGCCATCGTCGCCGCCAGTAAAGATCGAGTTTGTCTCTGGATCGGCTGTGATGCAAAGAACTGCACCGTGATGGGCTTCAACCACTTTGGGCGGGTTATCTGGTTCGAAGATAAGGATTGTACCGTCACCCAATCCAGCCGCGATGGACGACCCCACAACGGCAGCACCTGTCACTGGCGCACCTGTATCCAGGCTCAGACCTTCTTGCTCCAACTGGGTGGAAGCAAAGCCGTCGCGCCTCGGATTGGTTCGAACGGCTTCTTCGATCATGCTGCGCGACACGCGTTGAAGCCGTCTTCGAGACCCATGGTGTCGAGGTCGCGGCCAATAAAGACGATACGCGATTGGCGCGCCCCTTCAGGCCAGGAGCCCATGGGTGATCCATCCATCAGCATGTGGACGCCCTGAAACACAAAGCGATCATCCTCGCCCTTAAAATCGAGGATGCCCTTGGAGCGGAGAATGACTTGCCCGCGCGTCTGTAGGAGCTGCCCGAACCAAGTCTGGAACTTGTCCAGGTCGAGCGGAACATCGGATGTAAGCGATAGGCTTTTCACATCATCGTCGTGTTCATGGTCATTATCTGATGTCAGAAAGTCTGGTTCGACCTCCAATACCCGATCAAGACTGAAGGCGTTCAACCCAATTACCTCTTCCAGATCAGCGCCGCAGTGTTCGGTACGGATGATCTTGGCGTAGGGGTTGATTTTGCGGATGCGATCTTCGACGCGGCCCAGGCCCTCTGCTTCGACAAGGTCTGTCTTGTTCAAAAGCACGATGTCTGCAAACGCGATCTGTTCCTCAGCCTCGTGATGCTCACCCAATTGGTCGCTGAGATGGACCGCGTCTGCGACGGTGACGATGGCATCAAGCTTGGTGCGGTCCGCCACGTCCTGGTCGACAAAAAAGGTCTGCGCAACTGGCGCGGGATCGGCCAGACCGGTCGTTTCAACGATGATCGCGTCGAACTTGTCTGCACGCTTCATCAAGCCGCCCAGGATGCGGATGAGGTCGCCACGGACGATGCAGCAGATGCAGCCTTTATTCATCTCAAACACTTCTTCGTCGGCATCCACAACGAGATCGTTGTCGATACCCTCCTATCCGAACTCATTCACAATGACGGCGTATTTCTTGCCGTGCCGCTCGGTCAGAATGCGGTTGAGGAGCGTGGTTTTCCCGGCTCCAAGAAAGCCGGTGAGAACGGTGACGGGAACCTGAGCAGTTTGTTCCATTGGATATCCTTTCAATGGGAGGGCGCGGATGTACTGCAGTCATTGCAGCGGCCGTGAAGTTCGAGAACTGAATGATTAGGGGCGAAGCCTGTTCGCTTGGACAAGCCCGCAATACTGTCTGCAAAGTCGTCATCGACATGCTCGGTCACAGTTCCGCAGTCATCGCATATGGCAAAAACCGGCGTCTTTCCGTCATGCCCGCCGCAGCACACAGTCCACGCGTTGAGAGACTCGATCCTGTGGACTTTCCCCGCATCTAGTAGCTTCTCCAGTGCGCGATAGACTGTTGTCGACGCAGTCACGCCGTCTCCTCGGAGCCCTTCCAAAATATCGTAGGCGGATACGGGGCGATCCTGAGACTGCAAATAGTTGAGTACACGATCCGCATGAGTGATGCGCTTTGAGCGTTTCTCCACAGCATAGCCTCCTGAAACAATGGCTCTTGACGATACGTAACAAGCGCCGTTACTAAACGCAATGTTACAACGTTACATTTTGGGGACGTTCTTGCTATGGAACCAGCCATACCAATCCTGTCGATTTGCATGACATGCCGCGATGGCCGCGAGGATGCTTGCGATACACGCGGTGGAGCTCGTTTGGCTCGGCGCGTAGCCGAAAAGTTGGCCCGGGACAGCGACCCACAGATGCAGTTGCGCGGTGTGCAATGCATGAGCCAATGCAAGCGATCCTGCATCGTGTCGTTGGCGGCTGATGGGCGGTTCACCTATGTGTTCGGGGAGCTTGACCCTGACGAAGACACACATGTCGACGCACTTTTCGAACTGGTCTCTCAGTATTCGAACGTTCCTGAGGGCTTTCTCGAGCGAAAGGATCGGCCCGACCCACTGCAAGCAAGCATTCTAGGTCGGCTACCGCCACTTGAGACCCAGTCCCCGCTCGTTTCAAACCTAACACTGGCTGAGACATGAAAGATATCGCAGATGATATGTCTCTTTCCGGAAGTTCCGACGCCAAACTCTCGCGCGGCGCGTATCTTGCCGTCAAAGACGCAAGTTGGAATGCACCAAGAAGTCGCAAACCAGTCCTGCATCCAATCCGTTTTGATCTCTCGCCTGGTCAGGTCCTCGGAATTGTTGGTCCCAACGGCGCAGGAAAGTCCACGCTTCTCCGACTCCTCTACCGGTATCATCGCCCTGCAAGCGGATCGGTAAAGATTGATGGCAGCGATATCTGGAAAGTTTCTGCGAGAGACACAGCGCGCAAGGTTGCAGCAGTCCTGCAGGAGCAGCCCACAGATTTTGCCCTGACAGTTCGCGAGATCGTTGCTCTCGGACGCACGCCGCACCGGACTGGTTTTGGGGGTGCATCAAGTAGAAGGGATGCCAACATTATCGCCGGAGCGCTCGAAAGACTGGATCTTGGAGGTCTCGCGGAGCGTCACCTAGGCACGCTGTCAGGTGGAGAGCGTCAGCGTGTGATGGTCGCCCGTGCGCTCGCGCAAGAACCGCAGCTTTTAATCTTGGATGAACCCACCAACCACCTCGACATTCGGCACCAACTTGAGGTTCTGAAATTGATCCGAGACCTCCCTGTGACGATTGTCACCTCGTTGCATGATCTGAACATGGCCGCAGATGTTTGCGACCAGGTGCTGCTGTTGGACGATGGCAAAGCTGTCGGTTTTGGCGCGTCGCAAGACGTGTTCTCCGAGATCGCGATTTCGAAGGCCTTTCACGTGACAGCGCGGCGAGAACATCTCGCGCCGAGCAATACGAAACATATGACATTCCATCTCTAATACAGGACCACCCAGATGAAACACATCGCATTTGGCGCAGCAGCGCTTAGCTTCAGCGCTAGTATGGCCGTCGCGGACACCACCGTTCGAAGCTGTAACCGCACAGTGACCTTCGACGCACCGCCAGAACGTGCAGTCTCCAACGACGTTAACCTTACGGAAATGATGCTCGTCCTGGGCCTTGCGGACCGCATGATCGGCTATACCGGCATCTCCGGTTGGAAGACGCTGGATGAAGAGATGACAGCGGGTGTCGAGGAACTCCCCGAGCTGTCTGCCAAATACCCATCGAAAGAGGTGATCGTCGGCGCCGACGCAGACTTCTTCTTCGCGGGCTGGAACTACGGCATGAAGGTCGGCGGGGAAGTAACGCCCGAAACGCTCGAACCCTTCGGCGTGCAGGTCTACGAACTCACCGAGTCCTGTACCCACATCATGGAAACCGAAAAGGCCAGCATCGACATGATGTATGCTGACCTAATGAATCTTGGCACGATCTTTGGTGTCGAAGACAAAGCCGCCGAACTGGTTGACGGCTACCGAGCAGAGCTTGCAGCCTTCACTAGTGAGCTGGAAACAGGCGAACCGCTGCGCGTCTTTGTCTACGACAGCGGCGAAGATACGCCCTTTACCGCCGGCCGTTACGCCATGCCAACTGCGCTGATTGAGGCCGCGGGTGGTGTGAACATCATGGACGACTTCAAGAAAAGCTGGGCGACGGTCACTTGGGAAGAGGTTGTTGAGCGGAATCCAGAGGTCGTGATGATCGTCAACTATGGCGAAGTCACCGCAGAGCAAAAACGCGAGTTCATGATGTCGAACCCCGCATTCGCCGATCTCGACGCGGTCAAGAACGACCGTTTCGTGACGCTAGAATACGTCGAGGCTACACCGGGGCCGCGCAACATTCAGGCGATCAAAACCCTCGCAGAAGCCTTCTGGACCGAATAACTCATGAGCGAGGCCGCCAGCACGCACCCTCAGGCTCAAAGTCGCGTCGGTGTGTCATCATTTCTGTTGGGCGGGGTGGCGTTGCTTTTGGTCTCCCTGTCCTTCGCGGTGTCGGTGGGGGCGGTCCCTGTCCCGCTCGGCACGGTCTGGGGAATCCTGCTGAACAAGGTCAGCCCCGGCCTGATCGAGCAAACCTGGAGCCAAGGGCGGGAGGCCATCGTGTGGGAGATCCGCTTTCCACGGGCGATCCTTGCGATGATGGTTGGGGCGGGGCTGGCGATGGTAGGCGCGGGCCTTCAAGCGGTCACGCGCAACCCCCTCGCGGACCCGCATTTGTTAGGCATCTCATCGGGCGGAGCCTTTGGGGCGATCCTGGCGCTACTGCATACTGGCCTGTTTATCGGACTTCTGACCGTTCCGCTGTTGGCATTCCTCGGGGCACTTGGGGCCACCGCCATCGTCCTGAGCGTCTCGCGCTTTGCAGACGCGATGAGCGCGGATCGCCTTGTGCTGGCCGGCGTCGCTGTATCCTTCATCATCATGGCCTGCGCCAATGTGCTGATCTTCCTCGGCGATCCCAAAGCAACCCACGTTGTGGTTTTCTGGATGCTCGGCGGCCTCGGACTGGCACAGTGGAGCCAGCTCATCTACCCGCTCGTCGTTTTGGTTGCCAGCGCCTCCTGGCTGCTGTCGCGCTCCACCGAACTCAACGCGATGACCGTCGGCGATGAAACTGCCTCTACCCTTGGCATCCCCGTCGCCCGCTTTAGGCTATCCGTCTTCGTGGCGGGTGCGTTGATCACCGGCGTCATGGTCGCCTTTTCGGGCATCATCGGCTTTGTTGGCCTGATGGTCCCGCACGTCGCACGCTTGCTGGTCGGCGGCGACTACCGGCGGGTGCTCCCCGCCTCAGCCTTTCTCGGTGCCATCTTTCTCCTCTGGGCGGATATCACAGCCCGCACCATTATGGCCCCGGAAGACATGCCAATCGGCATCGTCACCGGCCTAGTTGGTGGTGTCTTCTTCGTTTGGCTACTAAGCCGACGTCAGGCTTAGCTTATGCCATAAAAGGCAAATGCAGACACCAAACAAGCAGATGATTGAGACCGAACGTCTTCACCTTCGACGCTGGGACAGTAGCGACATTGACCAAATTCACCTGTTGCTGGCTGATCCAGAAGTCATGCAGTTCAGTGAAAATGGCGCGCCGAACGAGCGTGACCTGCTCCCCTTTGAGTCCGCGTTTATAGGTTAGCTCTGTTCAGGTTTTGGTCTTCCTTTGACCGGTTAGCATATTCGTGTGGCGTCAGGCCAGCGAGGCTGGAGTGAGGCCGGTTGTGATTGTAGTCGGCGCGCCATGCAGCAATCATGCGGCAGGCATGGCGCAAAGACGGGAACAGGTGTTCGTTCAGTCATTCTTCACGCATCCGCCCGTTGAAGCTTTCGACCAGACCGTTCTGCATGGGTTTGCCCGGGGCGATATAGTGCCAGCCGACCTTTCGATCTTCCTGCCATTTCAGCATTGCGTTCGAAGTCAGTTCTCTCCCGTAACACCTTCGGAATGATGCTGATTGATAGGTTATGACCACCTGCGCAGCCTTCAAATAGCGCAGCAGGTGGTCATAGCCGGGCCTCAGGTCCCTACAGTGTTTTTGCACACACCACATCGTAAAGGAGACCGACTATGACCGAGACTATTATTGCACGAGATGCGCCTGTTTTGGTGGCCGTAGACATCGCCAAGGCCCGGCATGAAGTGTTGATCGCAGTTCCAAACAAGAAACGCCGACGTCGCTTAATAATTTTGAACAGCCTTGCTGACTTCAACCGTCTCATCACGGCTTTGAAGGAATACGGCCGTCCAGTACGTGTGGCCTTCGAAGCGACCGGCAATTATCACCGCGCCCTGGCGTTTCATTTGGCAGCTGCAGGCTTTGAGGTGAAGCTGGTGTCCCAGTGGCTTTGGCGCGGACGCGCGAAGCCCTCAACAACAGCTGGGACAAGAACGACCCAAAAGACGCGCAGGTCATTTTGCATATGATGGAGATTGGGAATGAGCAATTCTACCACGACCCTCTCGTGTGCGGAACAAACGACATCCAGGAACTCTCAAAGACCCACGATATCGTTTCTAAGTCCAAGACTGAACCTTGGCACCGTGTGCTGACGCATTATCTGCCGCTGTACTTCCCTGAGGCCGACCGCTTTCACCGCAGCTCGCGCAGCGATTGGTTCTTTGCATTCCTTGAACGCTATCCATCGCCACATTTTATTACGGCCATGGGTAAGGACGCGTTCACGGCTGACGCTTGGAAGGTCATTGGGCGCAAAATCGAGAAAGAGCGTTTGCTTGCAGATATTTACGAGACGGCCAAGACGTCAGTGGGATTGCCGGTTGCCCCAGACACTGATGCGATCAGTATGTTCCGTCTGGTTCTTGGGGAAGGCCGTAGTCTCATTGCGCAACGCAATCAAATCAAAGGTCGCGCCGTCGCGCTTCTCAAAGATCTGCCTGACTATCAGTTGCTGGCATCAATACCTGGGATCGGCCCGATCAACGCCCTGACCATCCTCGCAGAAGCTGGCGATTTACGCCGCTTTGGCCACCGCCGGCAATTCTTGAAGTTCTGCGGCATGGACTTGGCAACGATCCAATCCGGTACATTCCGTGGCCAAACTAAGTTGTCAAAATACGGGAATGCCCGCTTGCGGCGCACCTTATGGATGGCGGGTCAGGTTGCCATTCTGCAGCGTACCAACAGCTTTCGTGACAAATTCGAACGCTACATCGCCAAAGACCGGCAAAACACCCATTTGCGCCGCAAGGCGTACACCGCAATCGCCGCCAAGATGGCCCGCACCGTTCACGGGATCATCAAGCGCGGTGAACCATATCGCCCCTTCTTTGAGGGGTGATCGACAGCAGAAGGACCTTTCTCTGATAGGGCCGTAGAGGCGACCATTCGACCTCGTAGATAATGTTCAGGCCTTCTGCTCAACGACCGAAGATCTCGTCTTAAGGACGGTGAGAGCCGCAAAAGCGTACTCTGTGTTTGTTATGGGAGAGACACGTTGTTGACCAAAACGCCGAACTGACACACATTCAACAATGCTGGAACGCTTCAGCATGAACATGACCTGATGCCAAATCAGCCAATCATTCCGCGCATAGGACGTTGTCGCTGACCACCATACAGGGATAGCCGCGTAGCTCAGCGATGCGATCCAGTTCACGGGCGACCCGCGCACCGCCGATGGATGTATCAACCACCGCAGCCAAGCATTCCCGGCTAAAGTCATCGATCACATTCAGCACCCGGAACCGGCGCCCGTCTTCCAGCGCGTCCGACATGAAGTCGAGTGACCACCGCTGGTTCGGACCTTGCGGGATCGCCATGGGCGTCCTGGTGCCAACCGCTCGCTTGCGACCGCCCCGTTTACGAACGGTTAACCCCTCTTCGCGGTAGAGCCGGTAAAGCTTCTTCCAGTTCACCTCCCAGCCTTCGCGCTTCAGTAGGATGTGCAGCCGCCGATAGCCAAAACGCCGCCGCTCCGACGCCAGTTCCTTCATCCTTGTCCGCAACTCTGTGTCGGCAGGGCGCTTCGCCCGCCGCCGATACACGCGCGGGTCGATCCCTGCCAACGCACAAGCGCGGCGCTGATTGTAGCCTTTGGTCTTCATTGCCCAATCCACAGCATCCCTCCTCGAATTGGGCCTCAGAAGTTTTTTCCGAGCATCTCTTTCAGTGTAGCCACATCCATCATCTGCTCGGCCAACATCTTTTTCAGCTTGGCGTTCTCGCTTTCCAGCATCTTCAAACGCCGCGCGTCAGACACTTCCATGCCACCGTATTTGGACCGCCACTTGTAAAACGTTGCATCGCTGATCCCGTGCTTGCGGCAAAGCTCCTTCGCGCCCAGACCAGCCTGATGCTCCTTCAGGATACCAATAATCTGTTCTTCGCTAAAACGGCTTCTCTTCATCGTCTGTCTCCTCACTTGGAGAACAGGCTAAACTCAAATCGAGAACATTTCAGGGGAGCAGGTCAAGCGGACTTTGCAAAGTTCGCCTTTCGGCTCACTACTGTCGTTAGAGGGAAGCCAAAACGCTGCATTGCAATTTTCCTAAAGCTGCCGTTGGCGCACGTGTGCCGGATTTTGGCGAGTTATAGGGCTGCTATGCGGACATAACCGACTTTTGCTGCAAGCACACCAACGGCAATTATGCGCGCTTTTTGACAAACAACCGGTTGGCGGCAAGCTTTACAGAAGAATACAGCGCGTACCATCGTTCAGTTTAGATTTCGTGGCATGCCACTACCTCGCTATGCTTAGCCCGATCGAGATCCCCTTAGAAAAGCAGCTGCCATGAACCTAACCGACCAAGAAGCTAATCTGATCTTCTCAATCATGAGAGACCTGAGTGGTGAGTTCGATCACTCTGAGGTCCGGAGACGTGTTGGTCAGAAGATGCTGGAGCTGCTCAGGGCGGATTACTTTGCCTCCTACGTCTGGGATGATGCCACGCAGAAATTCGTGTCCTGTGTGCAGATCAACATGACCGATGACAATCTGCGCCAGTATGAAAGGTATTTCCAATTCCACGACCCCATTACCCCAACACTTCAGAACCGTCGTAAGGCAACACCTGTCAGTGAGGTGATGCGGCACGACAGTTTGGTAAAGACTGAGTTCTTCAACGATTTCCTGAAACAGGACGGTCTTTGTTATGGCATGAACTTCTTTGCCTATGACCGGGGTGACAACATTGGCGATCTGCGGATATGGCGCGGAGCGAACCGGGAGGATTTCACGCCGCGTGACGCCAAGATCATAGACGCCGTTGGCCCAAGCCTTGTCAACGCTTTGATCAGGGCACGAAGTGCGGCCGAACAACTACCATCACTCCGATTTGTACAGATCGCGGATGGGCTAGGCTTTACAGCTAGAGAAGCCGAAGTCGCTGATCTTCTAGTTCTTGGGCTGACCGATGATGAAATTTGCGAAAAGCTCGGGTTTTCCAAGCCGACATTGCGAAGCCATATTGCCGCGATATTCCGTAAGTCAGGTTTGAACCGCCGCACCCAACTGGCCCAATACCTGGCCGAGAAAAATCATCATTTGTGATGATAGGAATCTAATTCCGGTGCTTCCTATCCTGTTTTCCAGTCACATGGGAGGCAAGGATGACGCTGGATTTGGAGCAATTGGATGCAACGGCGGCGGTAGAGGCGTTCAAGGACGGATCGGTCGCACCGGCTGCATATGCAGAAGCGTTGGCAGGTCGAGCGGCAGAGTATTCGAATCTGAATGCCTTGCAAAGTTTCGATCCAGAGTATCTGATCCGAACGGCAACAGAAGCGTTCCAGGCACACCCTGAGGCTCCTCTGTCGGGCCTTCCCCTCGTGGCCAAAGACAACATCAACACCACGAATTACCCAACCTCCGGCGGGACAAAGGCCCTGCTGGATCATACGCCCACAAACGACGCGGATGTCGTAAAGCGGATCATTCATGCCGGTGGCTTCATCGGGGCCAAGTCTAGAATGCACGAACTGGCCTTCGGGATTACCTCAAACAACGCAATCACGGGTGCGGTTCGAAACCCGCACGATTCAAACATGATTCCTGGTGGATCGTCCGGGGGAACCGCCGCAGCGGTCGCGGCAGGTATATTCCCGGCTGGCCTGGGCACCGATACAGGCGGGTCATGTCGTATCCCTGCGGCGTTGTGCGGCGTGATCGGGTTCCGCCCGACAACCGGGCGGTATGCGGGTGATGGTGTCGTGCCGATTTCGCATACCCGTGACACCGTTGGCCCTTTGGCCCGAAGCGTTCGTGACATTGCACTTTTCGATGGTGTTCTTTCCGGTGACACATCCGCCATTGCGGATGCGGAACTCGCAGAGTTTACAATCGGCGTCCCAAGGCAGATGTTTTATGAAGACCTCGATCCGGTTGTGGCTCAAGCTGTTGAGACGCAATTGTCGTCCTTGTCGTCCCAAGGGGCAAAGCTTGTCGAGGTTAGTTTCGAACCGATCTGGCCCCACAACGAAGCCTTCAGTTTTCCAGTCGTCTTCTACGAGGTCATGCGTGACCTCCCTGCCTATCTGGCCAAACATGCCGCCGACGTGACGTTCGAGGCACTGGTGGCAGGCATCGGGTCACCCGATGTTGCCGGTGCCATCGGCAGCCAGTTGGGCGATGATGCGATGCCCGAAGCGGCCTACCGGGCCGCCATGGAAATTCACCGCCCTGAGATGCGCAGGATTTACGGGAAGGTTTTCGAGGATCACGGGCTTGATGCGATTGTCTTCCCGACAACACCTCTGCCTGCAAGGCCCATCGGCGGTGACAAAACGGTCGATCTGAACGGTGAGCAAGCTCCAACCTTCCCCACATACATCCGCAATACCGATCTGGGGTCGAATGTCGGAGCGCCGGGAATTTCACTGCCGTGCCCTGTCACGTCTGATCTGCCCGTCGGCATCGAATTTGACGCTCTGCCAGGACAAGACCGATCACTGCTGGCCCTTGCCGGGGCAGCGGAAAAAGGAATGGCGCAATAGACGCCAAAACCACCAAAGGGAGAGCTATCATGATGAAGAAAACTGCAACCCTATTGTCCAGTGTCGTATTGACGATGGCCTTGGGAACGATGTCCGCCTCGGCCGACACCAAGATCGGCGTCTTGGTCCCGGACTCCGGGCCTGCGGGTCTGTTCGGGCCATCTACACGAAACTCTGCGGTGCTGGCTGCGAAACAGATCAATGCCAATGGAGGCATCAACGGTGAACAGATCGAATTGGTCTTTGCTGATGTCGGCGTTCCCCCGGCGGAAGCCGCTCAGGCAGCATTACGCCTTTGGAAGGGACAGGGTGCCGAAGCCTTTGTCGGCATGCACGATTCAGCCGTGCGTGAAGCCCTGATAGGTCGCTTCAATGGCGAGGTTCCCTATGTCTATACTCCAGTATACGAGGGGAACTCCTGTGCCGACGGGCTCTACATCACCGGCGAAACACCCAGCCAACAGCTTGAGCCGGTCATCCCCTTCCTGGCCGAAAAAGAAGGCGTGTCCAAATGGTATCTGATCGGCCATGATTATAACTGGCCGCGTGATACTAATGCTCTGGCAAAGGGCTTTATTGCCGATGCGGGTGGCGAAGTTGTCGGTGAAGAATACGTGCCGTTCACTGTCGGTGAGTTTGATTCATCGCTTCAGCGTATCCAGGAGAGTGGGGCCGACGCCGTGTTGGTGACCCTTGTCGGCGGCGGCTCGGTTGGGTTCAATGTCAGCTTCGCTGGCTTTGGCCTTGATGATCAGGCGATCCGCCTTGGAACCTTGATCGAAGAAAACACACTTGCAGGCATCGGGGCCGACAACGCAAATCGGCTCTACTCGTCCTCGGGCTACTTCTCATCTATCGAGACTGACGCAGCGGCGTCATTTGCCGCAGACTACTCGGCAGCCTTTGGCTCTGATGCACCGGCTCTCAACGGCTTGGGTCAGTCTGCGTATGAAGGTTTGATGTTGCTGGCAGCATTGACAAACAAAGCTGGTAGCCTCGATGTAGCCGCCATGGATGCTGCCGCAGAGGGCACCACATGGAGCACGCCGAGGGGTGACAATACGTTGATTGGTCGTCACATGGCTCAGACAATCTATCTTGCCGATGGCAGCGGTGGAGCATTCAACGTTGTCGCATCATTTGACAACGTGCCTTCCTCCGAAGCTTGCTCGAACTGATCTCCCGCCCATGTCGTCTGTTCTTCTTCTGAACCTGGCCTGGCAGATCAGCACCCTTGCACTGGTCGCCCTGGGGCTTGCCATTGTGTTCGGCAAACTGCGGATCATGAACATGGCGCATGGGGAATTTGTGATGATCGGGGCTTATGCTCCGGTCATCACATCAATGCTTGGTTTGCCCGGTTGGTTGCAACTGCCCGTGTGCTTGGTGACGGTGGGGCCGGTGGCCTTTGTGTTAGAGCGCACCATCATTCGTCACCTCTATGGCCGGATGTTCGACAGCCTCCTGGCCACTTGGGGTATTGCAATTCTTTTGCGTGAAATCGTTGAGTTGATCTTTGGTCGTGGCTATCAATCCGTTAGCCCCCCAATAGCTGGGACAGTCTGTGTTTTTGGGGCGGATTACCCGGCCTACCGTATCGCCGTGATCATCGGCATCTTGCTTGGGTTCATTGGGCTATACTGGTGGAACACCAGATCGAAAACCGGCGCTCGTATCAAAGCCATGGTCGGCAATCCGAACCTGGCCGAGGCTATCGGGATCAACACGGCTCGTCTATCTGCTGGGGCCTTTGTCTTTGGCTGCTGCACCGCTGGGCTTGCCGGGTTGATACTGGCCCCTACAGTTCGGATCGAGCCGATGATGGGACTCGACTATCTGATCCGGTCTTTTTTTGCCCTTGTCGTCGGTGGGCTTGGCAGTCTCGAAGGGCTCGGAATCGGCTCCGGCATTATCGCTGGAACCCAAACGTTCCTCGGTGCTGTGGCCAGCCAGACCTACGGGTATCTGGCGGTCCTCACCCTCTCAACCCTCTTTTTGTGGCTAAAACCAAATGGCGTCCGCTCTTCTTCCCGCTAGTCTGCTGCTGGTAGTCCTGCTCCTGATCCCGGAACTGTTCGGAGATTTCATGGCCTATCAGATTGGGCTCTATTTGATATATGGCATCGCCGCTCAGGGCATTGGGTTTCTCTGGGGCAAGACGGGAGTGCTGCCACTCGGGCAGGCCCTGTTCTTCGGAATAGCGGCCTATGTCACGGCGATCACGCTTCGAGCCGAAGGCAATCTGTTCCTCAACCTTGCATTGGCCGCCATTGTTTTAGCAGTAATTGCGGGGTCCGCCTTTGTCCTTGCGGCTCTTGTCTTTCGGGGACGGAACGAAAGTGGCCCATATTTTTCGCTGATTACGTTGGCGCTGGTTATGATTGCGGAACAAGTTGCGGGCACGGCAACGTCGCTGACCGGTGGCTTCAATGGGATGAGCGGTTTCAACAGCCTTGGAAATCTCGATCCATTCGGCGGCTTCTACTACGTCATTGTTGCAGCGACGGTGGCGGTCAGCCTGCTCCTCTTCATCTTGAACCGGTTGCCTGTCAATCTGATCGCCAAGGCTGTTCTGGACAATGAACCGCGTATGCAACTGCTCGGGTTTCCAACCCATATGATCAAGGGGGCGGCATTCGCGTTTTCGGCCATGATCGCGGCACTTGCCGGGGGGTTGTTCGCATCGCACCAAGGCATCGTAACGCCAGCGTCAACCGGGTTTGCCCTGTCAGCAGAACTGGTCATCCTGACCGCAGTTGGGGGCCGCTTCCACGTGCTCGGTCCGCTGATCGGAGCAGTGATCGTTGGTTGGGCATCCACCGAATTACGCGACAGTTTCCCCTACTGGGAATTGCTGATGGCGGTGGTGTTCATTCTAGTCGTGCTAAAGGCTCCGGGCGGGATTGCTGAGTTGTTTGAGGCTGCATTCCGGCGTGTCAGGCCCAAAACGCCCACATCCGCCGCACCGGCTGTGACAGCGCCCGAGACGCGGTTCGACAAAACCCCACGGCCCCTGAGATTTGAAGACGTGCGGCTCAAGATCGGTGTCGTTCGAATTCTGAATGCGGTGTCCTTTGAAACACCTGCCACCGGGATTATCAGCGTCATTGGCCCGAATGGTGCTGGCAAGACCAGTGCGCTCAACACGATCACCGGCAACCTGTCCGCAACCGGAGGTCGGATCATGCTGGGCGAGGTCCGGATCGATTCACGCCCGCCTCATACCGCCCTGAGCAACGGCATTGGTCGCAAACTTCAGGTTCCATCGGTCTTCTTCTCGCTCAGCGTTTCCGAAAACCTGGCCATCGCGATGATGGCGGGCAGGCTAAGGATGAGTGACCTTTTCAAGCCATCTACCTTTCAGTGGCGATCCAAATCCCTGTCCGATATTCTGGGCCATCCGTCAGTGCCGCTGAAGGAAGAAATGACCGATCCGGTTGAGTATTTGCCGCAGGGTCACCGGCAATTCCTGGAATACGCCATGACAGTCGCGGCAGAGCCATCCATCCTTCTGTTGGATGAGCCCTGTGCCGGGCTTTCCCCGGACGAAACGGCTCTGATGACCAAGCTCGTTCAGTCCTATCAATCTGAAACGTCAAGATTGGTGATAGTCATCGAGCACGACATGAGCATTGTCGAAGCAATTTCTGACAAGGTTCTGGTCCTGCATCTCGGCAAGGTGCTGGCATTCGATGACTACGACAAAGTGCGTCAAAACCCGCAAGTTCAGGCAGTCTATTCGGGAGGAACAAAATGACCGCTCTCTTGGAAATCGAAGGGCTGACCGGCGGGTATCAGGACACCAATGTGTTGTTCGAAATATCCGTCAAGATCGAAGCTGGCAGTCTTCTTGGCGTCCTTGGACGCAACGGCGTTGGCAAAACAACACTTGCCCGTCTTGTTCAAGGTGAGATCAAAGCCAGCCAGGGAGATATCCGATTTGATGGTCAGCCCATGGGCAACCAACCCGCCCATGCCCGAAGGCACATGGGGGTTGGTTACATGCCTCAAACGGCAATGGTTTTCGATGATCTCACCGTGCAAGAGAACCTGAGCCTCGGGAGTAGCGGAAAACCACCAGATCTCTATTTTGACCTTTTCCCCAGATTGGCGGAACGGTTGAAGCAACCTGCCGGAACCATGTCGGGCGGAGAAAGAAAGATACTCTCCTTCGTCCGAACTATGATCGAAGACACGAAGCTGATCATTCTGGATGAACCCACGGAAGGTGTTCAGCCAGAAAACATCAACCACATGGCTGATTGCCTCAGGGAACGGGTGGCCGAAGGTGCCGGTGTCCTGTTGTGTGAGCAAAACCTGAATTTGTTGTCCGACGTTGCCGACTGGTTCCTGGGATTGGACTCAGGACGGGTCACAATGACCGGGAGCGGAAACATGACAACGAGGAAAGACTTGAACGCGGTTTTGTCCTTGTGAGCGTATGCTTGCTTGGGGGTTGCCGGCTCGCAATTCGACTGGGTTTCAACGACTGCATGCGTCGCTTCAATAACGGCCCAAATACACCGCAGTTTAATAGTGACTTTTAGTCTGCTGTTGGTGCTTTTCACCAGTTCCAGCACTGCACAGCATCGGTTAAAATGGGCTCTAAGCCGCCATGCGGCAGCTTGTCCGCAGCGAAACTGCATGCGAACCAAGGTTGTCAACTGCTGGTGCCAGCCCTTTCAGGACATTCACATTAGGCTCAGAACGTTCTCTGCTGCAGACGCAAAGCTCTAAGGTCGAATCCCCGAGAGCTGCCGTTCAATATTAAACCGCAGCAGTGCCGGATGCTGCGCGAGCCACCAATGGCAGCGATTCGCAGGAAGCGGGCTTTGCAAAGTCAGGCTAACGGCCGATAGCTGACACTTTGTTTCCGACAATCGAATGTCCGCAAAGCAGATCGCAGCAACCGTCAGAATGCATGCTTGATGGTTTTTGCTGTGAGGAGTGAAAGCTAAGGTGAACGAAATTTATTTGCATTACGATATAACATAACATATCAGGTGCGAGTCTATTGAGGGTCCGCCTGTGAGCAAGAAAAATGAAACTTGGGCAAAGAAAGTGCTGGGGATCATTCGCCAACGTGATCAGCCCGTTTCTGCTTACGGTGTTCTGGAGGAGTTGCGGTCTGATAGCCCGAAAATGGCCCCTACCACTGTGTACCGTGCACTCAAGTCTCTGACGGAAAAAGGCAGTGTGCACAGGATTGAGTCTCTCAATGCCTATGTTGCTTGCTCCGATGATGGTCATCATCATCCGTCGATCATGTCGATCTGTGGCGATTGCGGATCCGTAGATGAGCGCGATGCACCAGCCGTGTTCTCCCACCTTTCCTCTGCTTTGGGAGAGGCCGGCTTTACTGCGGATCATCACGTGATTGAGATCCACGGACTATGTGCTGACTGCAAGGAAACAGAGGACGGTTCCTGATGGAGAAAGCTGAAATCCAGCGCATCCTGCTTGTTGGTGTCCTCCCCCGACTGCTCGTCGCAGTAGCGGTGATTGTCGCGCTATGGCTGGGGTTCTTCTGGGCCACCACCACGCCGGGGGCATTATGAGTACGTCGGTTGCTTTCAAAAACCTAACACTTGGCTATGAACGCCTGCCCGCAGTTCAGCATCTTGATACTGAGATCAAACAAGGCAGTTTGACGGCCATCTTTGGTCCCAATGGCGCTGGAAAATCCACACTCCTGAAAGGCTTGACTGGATCGTTGTCGCCGATTGAAGGGCACATCGAGGTGTCCAATCTGCGCGCGGATGACATCGCCTATTTGCCGCAGCAATCTGAAATCGACCGGAGTTTTCCAATTTCGGTGTTGGATCTGGTTGCGATGGGCCTGTGGCGTGAGATTGGTGCTTTTGGCCAGGTTGGCCGAAAGATGCGTGGCCGGGTTGAGCAAGCTATCGCCGCGGTTGGACTGCGTGGATTTGAAAGCCGAGCCATTGGCTCTCTCTCCGGCGGACAAATGCAAAGAGCCCTGTTTGCGCGTCTGCTTTTACAGGACGCAGAGCTGGTGCTCTTAGACGAACCTTTTTCCGCTATTGATTTGAAAACAATGGCAGACTTGATTGGCATCATCGAACTTTGGCACGGAGAAGGCCGAACGGTTCTTGCGGTTTTGCACGACGACACCACCGTGAGATCCCACTTCCCCGAGACTCTGATGTTGGCCCGTGAGCTTGTTGCGCACGGCCCAACTGAGACGGTGCTAACGTCCGAAAATCAGTTTCGAGCGCGGCAAATGTGTGAGGCCTGTGCAAGCACGCCTCATGTCTGTGGAAAGTCCGCTGCATGATCTGGGATCTGTTTTTGGCGCCATTCGCGGACTTTGGGTTCATGCGCCGCGCGCTGCTGGGCTGCGTCGCTGTCGCAGTTGGTGCCACGCCTGTTGGTGTCTTTTTGATGTTGCGCCGCATGAGTTTGACCGGGGATGCGATGTCACACGCCATCCTACCGGGCGCCGCGATTGGGTATTTGGTCTCTGGTCTGTCGCTCGGTGCAATGACACTTGGCGGTTTGATCGCGGGTATGGTTGTCGCTTTGGGATCAGGTTTTGTCGCGCGGTTCACCACACTGCGCGAAGACGCCAGCTTGGCAGCCTTCTATTTGATCTCTTTGGCTTTGGGCGTTCTCATAGTCTCGACGCGCGGCAGCAACGTGGATTTGATGCACGTGCTGTTTGGCACAGTTTTGGCATTGGATGATGCGTCCCTCGTACTTCTATGCTCTTTCGCAAGCCTGTCTCTCCTGGTCCTTGCGCTCATCTACCGCCCTTTGGTGCTTGAATGCGCGGATCCACAGTTTTTGCGCTCTGTTAGCAAACTCAGCGCGGTAACCCATTTCACCTTCCTCATGTTGGTGGTGATGAACTTGGTTGCCGGGTTTCATGCGCTTGGCACATTGATGGCCGTTGGCATTATGATTTTGCCTGCTGCCGCTGCCCGTTTCTGGGCGGGGGGTATTGGCACCATGATCGCCGCGGCTGCGGCCATCGCGTTTCTCTCGAGCCTGTCTGGCTTGCTCCTGTCCTTTCACTACAGCCTGCCGTCCGGCCCCGCGATCATTCTTGTCGCCGGGGTGATCTACACGCTGTCCCTGTTTTTTGGCCCGGAGGGGGGCGTGATCGCCCAGACCCTGCCGCGCCGCCGATTTAAAACCTAACGAAGGAACTCTCATGTTTTCACGTCGCTCTATTCTGCGCTCAGCGGTCGCCGTTACCGCGCTGTCGCTGCCATCCTCCGGCTCCGCTTGGGCGGACGAACCGCTGCCGGTCGTCGCGTCGTTCTCCATTCTTGGTGACTTGGTCGCGCAAGTCGGTGGCGAGCACATCGCGCTAACAACACTCGTAGGAGCGGACGGGGACGCGCACGTTTATCAGCCAACGCCACAAGACGCGCGCGCTGTTGCCGGGGCCGAAGTGCTGTTTGTGAACGGGCTTGAGTTTGAAGGCTGGATGGAGCGCCTGGTTGAATCTTCCGGGTTTGGCGGCATGCAAGTTGTGGCCACCGATGGCATCGAAGCTATCGCTTTTGATGAACACGATGAGCACGGCGACGAACATGATGACCACGAAGATCATGATGATCACGCAGATCACGATGACCATGGTGATGAACACGGTCATGGCGCGCATGCGTTCGAATGGGCCGGTCTTTTTGACCTTAAGGCAGGCACTTACCAGTGGGCCTTTGCCAAAGTAGATGGCGACTACGCGGATCCAGCTATGAAAATGGTGGTGTTGGCCGCGAGCGACATCGAAGCTGTCGAAGAAGCGGCTGAGGGCCTGCTCGAAGCCGAGGCCTCTGACGCGAAAATGGGCGGCGACACGCTGGCTGCGGCTGACATGGCCTATACGCTTACATTTGATGCGAATAAGGACATCACCCTGTTCACTGTGGAGATTGCAGAAGACGGCACTTATGCGTTCTTCACCGAACACATGCCGTTTGAGTTCGAAGCGGACGCTCATTTCTTCAAGGACATGTCTGGCGCGGATGTGGAGCCGGTTGCACAGGACCCTGAGGGCGATCACCACGCGCATGGTCACGACGATCACGATGACCACGCCGAAGAAGGGCATGACGACCATCATGGCCACAACCACGGCGCTTTTGATCCGCACGCATGGCAGAGCGTTGATAACGCGGTCATCTACGTGAACAACATCGCCGCAGCACTTGCCAAAGCGGACCCCGAAAATGCCGAGGCATTTGAAGCAAACCGTGCCGCATATGTTGCTGAGTTGGAAGCATTGGAAACTGAAATCGAAGCCTCCATCGGCGCCCTGCCGGCTGAGCAGCGCACCGTGGTGACGCCGCATGACGCTTTTGGTTACTTCGCACAATCCTACAACATCCGTTTTGAAGCGCCTCAAGGTCTGAGCACCGAGAGCGAGGCCTCCGCCGCGGATGTTGCAAAGCTTATTGAGCAAATCCGTAAGGAAGGCATCAACGCGGTGTTTGTGGAATCCATCACCGATGACCGCTTGCTGAAGCAGATCGCCAAAGAGACCGGTGCTGTGATTGGCGGCACGCTCTATTCGGATGCGCTGTCTGAAGAGGATGGTCCGGCCTCCACCTATTTGGACATGATGCGCCACAACGTGGCGACCCTATCCCAAGCGTTGGGCTCCTAAATGGAAGAGACACGCGTCCCAGTTACACTGCTCACCGGCTTCCTCGGCGCTGGCAAGACAACATTGCTCAACGCCGTGCTGGCGGACAGCTCGTCGGGGCGCGTGGCTGTTATCGTAAACGAGTTTGGCGAGGCCAGGCTCGATCACGATTTGATCACCGAAAGCAGCGAAGAAATCGTGCTGATGAGTTCGGGGTGCCTATGTTGTTCGATCCGGGGCGATCTCGCCAAGACCATGGCACATCTGTTGCAACGACGTGCACAAGAGGAGATCGCTTTTGACCGCGTGGTGATCGAAACCACCGGATTGGCCGATTCAGGACCAATCTTGCAAACTTTGGTCGCAGATCCCTTTTTGGCCCGCTACACGCGCATGGATGGGGTTGTCACCGTTGCCGATGTTGTGAATGGCCCGGCAACGTTGGACGCTCAGTTTGAGTCGGTTTCACAAGCCGCCATGGCCGATCTGATCGTGGTGAGCAAAACCGATCTGACAACGGAAGCCGAAACAGAACAGTTCAAAAACAGGCTTGCCGCGCTCAACCCGCGGGTGCGGATTATCCCCATCGTCAAAGGACAGGGCGTCGCCGGTCAAATTTGGGGATTGAGCGCGTCACAACCGAATGCGCCAACGTCAGATGTTGTGACTTGGGCAGTTGGCACACCCCATAGGCAAGACCCACTCGAAAACCTTTCAGGTCTTGCGCCAAGCGCTCCAACGAACGCGTCGCTAAACCAGCATGATAGGCGCATAAGCTCCGCCTCTATCATTCTGGATGTTCCCATCTTCGATGACGTTTTCCATGGTTGGCTGAACTCACTTATCGGCATGCGGGGCAATGACATTCTCCGCATCAAGTGCATTGTGTTTTTGGAATCCCAAAAGGAGCCGCAGGCTTTTCACGGCGTGCAGCACGTCTATGATCCGCCCAAACCGCTCTCCGATTGGCCAAGCGAGGATCCCCGCTCGCGCATTGTCGTCATTGCGCGCGACATCCCACAAAGCCGGTTGGAACGCAGCCTTCAGGTGTTGCGCAGCAAACCGCCAGAACTCTCTCTATTCAACAACACGCAGCAGGAAACCCAATGACCGACACGCGTCTTCCCGTCACCGTCCTCTCCGGCTTTCTTGGTGCCGGAAAAACCACGCTTCTCAATCGCGTCTTAAATAACCGAGAGGGACGGCGCGTGGCCGTCATCGTCAACGACATGTCCGAAGTGAACATCGACGCGGACCTCGTGCGCGCCGACACAGAGTTGAGCCGCACCGACGAAACTTTGGTGGAAATGTCCAACGGTTGTATCTGCTGCACGCTCCGCGATGACCTTCTTGAGGAGGTGCGGCGCCTCGCCTCTGAAGGGCGCTTTGACTACCTGTTGATCGAATCCACAGGCATTTCGGAACCGTTGCCCGTGGCGGCCACGTTTGAGTTCCGCGACGAGTTTGGTGAAAGCCTTTCCGACGTGGCGCGACTGGACACGATGGTCACCGTTGTTGACGCAGTTAACTTGCTGAAGGATTTTTCCAGCCACGATTTCCTACGTGACCGCGGTGAGGTGATGGGCGAAGAAGACGAGCGCACATTGGTGCATCTCCTGACCGACCAAATGGAGTTCGCAGACGTTGTCATCCTAAACAAAGTCGCGGATGCCACGCCGGAACAAGTCGATGCCGCGCGCAAAATCATCCGCAGCCTGAATGCCGACACGGAAATTATTGAAACCAACCACTCACAGGTTGCTGCCGCCAAGATTTTGGACACCGGCCTGTTCGACTTTGACAAAGCCCATGAACACCCAATTTGGGCCAAAGAACTCTATGGTTTTGCCGACCACGTGCCAGAAACTGAAGAGTACGGTGTTGGCAGCTTTGTCTACCGCGCGCGCCAACCTTTTATTCCAGAAAAGATCCATGCGGTTTTGAATGGCGCATTGCCCGGCGTCATTCGCGCTAAAGGGCACTTCTGGATTGCGACGCGTCCCGAATGGGTCGCTGAGTACTCTCTGGCTGGCGCGCTTTCCAGCGTTCAGCCCATCGGTACATGGTGGGCGACCGTGCCTAAGGAACGCTGGCCAGATCATGGGTCAGCGCAGTCCTATCTCGATCAGCATTGGGTGGAGCCTTGGGGCGACCGGCGGCAAGAGCTGGTGTTCATTGGGTCCGGTATCGATTGGGATGCCATCAAATCCAAGCTCGATGCCTGTCTACTTCCAGCTGTAGCGGCTTCTGAACCAAATGACTTGCCGCTTGATCTGCCAGATCCGTTCCCAGGTTGGCGCCGCGTCGAGGATGTCGCATGATCCAACTTCTGGATGTCGAAACAGACAAGATTGTTGGCGTTGGCTTTTCGGACACGGTTGAAGGGCTATCCGCCATCAAAGATGGTGGATGTGCGGCTGTAGTTTGGGAGCGAGATGCGCCAGGTTTTACCGCGTGGTTGGCGGCATTGCCACCAAACCAGCTTCCCAAAACACGAGTGGTTGTCACGCCTGCGCAAATTGCAGCCGAGGCCGAACTGGCTTGCCAACAATCAGGCACACCGGACTGTAAAGAACGCGACGCCATGATCAAAGATATCGCACATCTCGCGGAAACTTTCGCGGCTACCACAAACGCAACCTACCTACGCTTGCGGCTCGATGTGGTGACGACAAACGCCTGTCGCAAGTTTCACATCGATGCGGTTATGTCTCGCTTGGTCTGCACTTATCGGGGCATCGGCACACAATACAGAAACTCGCCGGACCGAAGCGATCCGGCGTTCTTCAGCACCGTGCAAACGGGCAACCCAATTGTGTTGCGCGGCACGCTTTGGCCAGAAAACCCAAGCGCTGGCCTGTTGCATCGGTCCCCTCCTATTGAAGGCACAGGGGAAACCCGATTGTTGCTTGTGCTGGACCCGATTTTTGATGTGGAAGATGCTTACTAACGCATTTGATTGCCGGGCAAAATAGCCTGCCCTTTGCTTCAGAAGGGCAGGCTCTTGTTTAGACGTCGACCATTGGCTTCATCAGTTCCACTTCGGCGTCGTTGCGCACGGCCGTGTAGAAGCAGCTTTTGCGGAAGGTGTGACAGGCCGCGCCCACTTGCTCGACCATGAGCAAGATACAGTCCCGGTCACAGTCAAACCGCAGGTCCACCAAGCTCTGTATGTGCCCGGACGTCTCACCTTTGCGCCAGAGGTTGGCGCGCGAGCGCGACCAGTACACAACCCGCCCTGTCTCTATGGTTTCGCGGATCGACTCCGCGTTCATCCAAGCCATCATCAAGACCTCGCTGGTCTTCGCCTCTTGGGCAATCGCCGGGATCAACCCGCGATCATCAAATTTTAGGTCTTCGATATTGAAGGTCGTCATCTCGTTGTCCTTTTGGGCCAGCGCGGCGCGCCGGCGATATCAGAGAGTGTAGCGCAGGAGCGACAGGCTCATCCAAATCACCAATAGTCCTGTGAGGATTTGCAAGCCCGCAAAGGCCACGCCCGCCGCTTTGAAGTTATCCGCCGAGGCCAAGGCCGCAGTGCGTGCCGCCACGCTGGACACAGCCACCAACCCGGTGAAGGAGGCGGTGCCAAGCCCCATAACCAAGACTGCCAAAGCTCCGGCCAAATGAAGATCCATTTGCCAGGCTATGACCAACAAGAAGATGGCGCCCGTGCAAGGGCGTATCGCAATGCTCGTGATCAAGGCGACGGTCTCTCGAAGGCTTGTCAGCTGCGCCACTTGCGCGGGGGATGGCCAGTGCGCTTGGCAGCCACAGTCTGAATGATCGTGATCTGCATGGTGATCGTGGTGATGGTGAGTGTGCGCATGATGATCATTGTGGTGGCCGTGGTCGCGCGCCGTGGACTTCGGTAAGGACCGCGCTCCGCGCCACACCAAAAGCGCGCCCACGGACGCGATGGCCAAATAGCTCAACGGCGCCAGAAAATCTTCGGCGAGGGCCGTCATATGATTTGCTGAGACTTCCAAGATCCAAAAGCCGCCGTAGACCAAAACAATGGCCCAGAGGGATTGCGCCAAACTGGACGCCACCGAAAGCGACAGCAAGCGAGACGCGGACACTTGGGTGCCTAATCCAACACCACCAATCAACGCCTTGCCATGACCAGGCCCGACTGCATGGAAAAAACCGTAGGCAGCCGCGCCTGCAAACAAGGCCAACAGCGCTTCTATCTGCCCCATGCGAAGGGCGCGAATGGCATCAGCCATGCCGTTTTGAAATCCACGCTGCTCCGTCGCGGCCCATTGAGCGATGGCATCAAAATCAATGACCATAAGCGCGCCGCCAAAGAGTAGCGCAAGTGCGCCCAGTACAATTATTGTCCGCATCTCAAATATACCCTGTCTGCAAAATTTGCGCCCACATTGGCCTCGTTTGGAGTTTCTTCGCGGCTGAGCTTCGCCAGAGCCTTGAGCAATGGGTCGTTTCTGTTGGGTTCAAAAGGTATGACAGTGGCCCGACAGGTGTTTTCGCCGCCAATCAATTCGGGCGTGTTGGTTACAGAGAAATCGAAGAAATACGTCGACTCATAGAACGCGATCTCAACGTCGGAGCCTATCAGAGAGATGGGTGTCTCCAACCCACGCATGAAGGTGAGACGTAAGCGGCCGTCAATCAATTGGACATCCAAGCCGCTTGGCCATGCCAAACTGATGGCCTGACCGTTCACAGTCAAATGCCGCGTCTTTTAAGGGTTCGTCCAGCACAATCGAGGCCGAACCGATCCGGGAGTCATGTGGAGAAAACGCGTTTATGGGCTGCGTAGCCGGCGCAAACCCAGACAGGTTGGCCAGCGGATCCGCTTGAGGTTTTCTGCCGGTTGTCCAAGCAAGTGAGCCTCCCCAACTGAACTGGTCCACCGCTATTTTTAGGAAATGGAGGACCAAGAATGGCAAACAAGCGACCGAAGCCCGAAGAGATTGTCTCGAAGTTACGGCAGGTTGAGGTGCTGATGGGGCAAGGTATACCCCGGCTCGACGCCATCAGACAGATCGGTGTTGTTGAACAGACCTATTACCGCTGGCGCAAGCAATACGGCGGAATGGGTGTAGATCAACTGAAAGAGCTGAAGCGGCTTCAGAAGGAAAATGATCGACTGAGACGAGCTGTGTCAGACCTGACGCTCGATAAGTTGATCCTGACAGAGGCTGCAAAGGGAAACTTCTGAGCCCCGCTCGTCGTCGCGCCTGCATCGAGCATGTGCGCCGCCAGCTCAAAGTGTCTGAGCGCAGGGCGTGTCGCGTGCTGGGACAACATCGCTCCACACAGAGGCACATCCCGAGAGGCCGTGCCGACGAGGATCGGTTGGTTGCCGACATGATCGAATTGGCCAGGCAATATGGTCGATACGGCTACCGTCGGATCGCGGCCTTTCTCAGAGAGGCAGGTTGGTCGGTCAGCGATGGTCGTGTCGAACGGCTGTGGCGACGAGAGGGGCTGAAGGTTCCAGCAAAACAACCGAAGAAGGGGCGGCTCTGGCTGAATGACGGATCATGCATCCGTCTGCGGCCTGAGTATCGAGACCATGTCTGGTCCTACGACTTCGTTCATTGTCGGACAGATGATGGCAAGGTGTTCCGCACCTTGAACATTCTTGATGAGCACAGCCGAGAGTGTCTGGCGATCAAGGTGAAGCGCAAGCTGAACTCGACGGATGTAATCGATGTTCTAACCGGCCTGTTCATACTGCGTGGCCCTCCCGCCTTCATACGTTCTGACAATGGTCCCGAGTTTGTTGCACAAGCGGTTCGGGACTGGATCGCAGCCGTCGGCTCTCAAACAGCATACATCGAACCGGGAAGCCCATGGGAGAACGGATATTGTGAAAGCTTCAATGGCCGGTTCCGGGACGAACTGCTCAATGGAGAGATCTTCTATACTCTGCGTGAAGCCCAAATCCTGATCGAAGAATGGAGAAAACACTACAATACAAAGAGACCACACAGTGCATTGGGCTAACGTCCACCAGCGCCAGAAGCCATCACCCCGATGGAACTGAGGCCAATCATGCACTAACATTCAAACTGGACCACTTAGGTGGGGCTGATCAAACTGGGCACCACCTCACGTGAGATTTCGGACACGATGGATACCTTCTTCTCCGGGACACCTTATTCGACCTTCCGCGACGGCGACACATCGATCCCGATTGTGCTGCGCTCCGAGGCGGCATTCCGCGACAGTATCGACGATCTGACGAACCTGACCATCCCGACCAAAACCGGTCTGGTGACATTGGATCAGGTTGCTGCCTTCTACCCGGTCTTGGAATTTTCGCAGATCCGGCGGGAAAACCAGCAGCGTCGCATTGTCATTTCGGGCAAGAGCAGCGTGCTCTCCGCGGCGCAGGTTGAGGCGCAGATCACTCCGCTGTTGGAAGAGATCGATGCAGATCTGGGGCCGGGCTATACCGTGTCTATCGGTGGTGAAAGCGAAGATGCCGCCAAGGCAAACGCTGAATTGGTGGCCGGCATGCCGCTGGCGCTGGGCGTGATGTTGGCCGCGTTGATCTATCAGTTCAACTCGATGCGGCGTGTGGCCCTGACCTTTATGACCATCCCGTTGGTTGCCGCAGGGGCGCCATTGGTGCTGTCCATCGCGGGCATGCCCTTGTCGTTCTTTGCTATTCTGGGGCTGATCTCCTTGATGGGGATCATCATCAACAACGCGATTGTTCTGATCGACCAGATCGATATCGAACGACAAACCCTTGGTCTGGATGATGCGATTGTGGCCGCAGCCAAAAAGCGGGTGACGCCGGTTCTGCTGACCTCGATGACAACGATCCTTGGGCTGTTGCCGATGGCCATTTTTGGTGGCGCCTTGTTTGAGCCGATGGCCTCTCTGATGATTGGTGGATTGCTGCTGGCCTCGCCGCTGACACTGATCTTCGTGCCGCCGGTCTATCGCTTGTTCTTCCGCCGGGATGCGGCGGCTTGTCCAACGGCTGAGGGCGCTTAAGCGTTTAAACAAAAGAAAACCCCGCCTGCGATTGCGCTGGGCGGGTTTTTTCTATGACTGCGGACCTTTAGTCCTGTTTATGACCTATGAATTCACCACCGGGCAGCAGTTTGATGAGGGTCAGTGCTGCCTCATAGGCTTCGTCACTGCTGACCCGATCTGCCAGCATGTCCTGCATGGCATCATGGTAGGTCTGCCAAACCTCGCCATGTAGATCGACGCCTTTGTTGGTCAGAAACAGCAACTGCTTGCGGCGACCGTCAGCGATGAATTCGCGCCGCAGGAACCCGGCCTTTTCCAACCGTGAAACATGCCGGGACAGGGCGTATTGCGGCAGGAACAACTCGGTCTCAATCTCACCCATAAGTTTGCCATCGGGCCCGCCGCGATGGATCTGCAGCAGGATCTCATACCAGATCGGATCGTTCAGGCCGTGTGTCTTCAACGCTTTGGTGATCACCGGGTAAAAATGACGGTGCGCCCGCATCATGTTGAACCACAGCCGGTTGAAGCCGACGTTGGCGTCATCATCGTTAAAGAACTCTCTGGCGGAGACGGGAAGCTTGCTAGACATGCATCTGCATTACCATCAATGGCGGTATTGTCGAAATTATTTTCGTCCCGACGGCAGGAAAACGCACATCTGCCCGATCAGCGGTCAAAATTGACGCCAAGTGTTTCGCTTGTTGCCAGGCTTTGACAGCTGAGCGCAGCGCCCTTGGCGATGTCCGCATCCTCCAGGGCCATGCGGTTGCGCATGTGAACGGTGCCTTCGGTCACCTGACAGCGGCAAGCGCCGCAAACGCCTGACTGGCAGCTGTAAGGGACGGACAGGCCGTTGGCCTGCAACGCCTGTAGCAGGGTTTGATCCGCGGCCATGGCGATCTGATGGTCGGCACCGTCCAGGCGCACGGTGGCAGTTGCCTTGACCCCGGTGACGCCATCATCCTCAGCTGCCGCGCCGCCGAAGCTTTCCATATGGATGCGGGTGTCTGGCACGTCCATCGACATCAGCGCTGTTTTCACATCGCGGTTCATCGCACCGGGGCCGCAGATCCAATACTGCACATCCTGCGCCTCGGGCGGGGTTTCCTCGATGGCGGCAGCGATGGAGCCTTTGTCCACGCGGCCCTTGCGCCAGGGGCTGAACCAGCTCCACATTGATGGGCTTGAAATGACATGGCGCAAGGTGAAGCGATCGCCATGGCGGTCTTGCAGCGCCTCCAACTCTTCCCGCAACAGGATGCTTGGCTCATCGGCGTTGCCATAGATCAGATGCGCCACCGAATAGGGTTCTTCCTGCAAGACGGCATTGATCATCGCAAAAAGCGGGGTGATGCCGCTGCCCGCGCCAAAGAAATAATGCGTCCGGCGCCCCATGGGCTGCGGCGTCAGGCAAAAGCTGCCGAAAGGGGGCATGACTTCAACCGTGTCACCCGGCGCCAGCCCCGCCACATGGTGCGAAACCTTGCCCTTATACACCTGCTTCACCGTGATCCGCAGCGGTGCCCAGGGCGGGTTGGAGATGGTGTAACTGCGCCGTTCCTCAACCCCGTCGATCATGAACCGCAGGGTCAGGTGTTGACCGGCCTGCCATTGGAACGTGGCCTGCAGGGCCTGTGGCACCTCAAAGATCAACGAGGTTGCAGCGCCTTCGATTTCTGGTCGCACCTCTGACAGGCGCAATGGGTGAAAGTCACGCATCGATCCGTCCCCTCTCAGCGATAGTCCAGCACGGTGTCCAGCGCATGAATCGCCGGGCGGCCAAAATGCGACAGGATGCGGAAGGTATCGGTTTGCACCATATCGCCCTCCATCCCCTGCCAGCGGTAGCGCACGGTGGTGACAGCACGGGCGATTTGGGCCGCATCAACGGTCGAGATGGTGACCTCGGCAGGTTTGCGTGACAGTTCTTCGTAGCCCGCCATCATCTCAGCCAGGCGGGGATCGTTCATGTCCTCAGTCAGGGCATCTGACACGGCATAGCTGAACACATCGTCGGGCTGACCCAGCCCGTATTTCACGGTGATCTGGTGGCGCGCTGTTGGGTGCCAATCCCCGTAGCTGGCGCTGATTCCGGCCACATCATTGGCCGCAAAGTAGCGGTTCACCAGATCTTCCGGGGTGGATTTCGGGGTGGCGTAGGCCAGGCCGGCGGCCAGCAGGCAGCCGAATGCGGTGGCAAGAACAGGTTTCATTCTGAGGCTTCCGTTTGGTTGATCCGGCGGGTGATTTCGCTCAGCCGGGACAGGGATTGCAGGGTGGTGGGCAGGAACAGCGCGCCGTCGACAAATTCCCAGCTGTAGGTGACCACAGCAAAGACGGTGCCGGCGGTGATGGTGATGTTCTGGGTGGCAAACCACAGGTTAAACAAAACAAGGGACAGCAGCCCGGCAAAGATCAGCCCGTAGACCAGGGCTTCGGTGTCTGACAGGCGCACTTCGGATTTGCGCAGGGCCAATAGATGGGCGCCAAGGCGGGGCAGGGACCGGGTTTCCAGAATGCTGACTTGTTTTTCGCTTTGGGCATTCAGCAGCTGGTTGATCTTGTAAAACCGGCGATGGGCCAGCCCGTAGATCACCAGCATAAAGACCAGCGCCGCGCCTGCGATCAGGCCAAGCGTGGGGTGAAACGAACTGAGGATGGCGATGGCCGCCAGCATCTGCAGCACCCCGGTCATGCTTTCCGGGGCTTCGGTTTCCAGAAAATCGACCAGCTCACGTGACATGGCCAGCCGGGCATTGACGGTTGAGACCGGGCGATCCTTGGACCGTTCGGCCAAGGCACGGCCCAGACTGACCCGCATCACGCCATAGGCCCGGGTGTCAAACAGGCGGCGGCCGGTGGCCACCAGCAGCAACACGGCCAGAACAATGGCCAGCATCCAGAAGGCAGCCATATCCGCCTCGATCAACCCGTCAATGGCGCGACCGATCAGCAGCGGGATCAGCGCAAACAGCGCCACCTCAATCAAGGTTAAGGCCCAGGTCACGCTGATCTGCGGCCAAAAGGCTGCAAAAAGGCCACCAAGGGTCAGCCCACGCCCCTGCAAGAGAGAAGCGCGGCGCGCGCTCAGGCCCATTTTTCCTGTCCTTCCATGAAGTCCAGCACCGCCTGCTGATGCATCAGAATCGGGCTTTCGCCTTTGGCGGCGGGGCCGATTTCCAGATAGGGGCTGGTCAGCGCCTTCTGCTGCTGTTCGCAGGCATAAACATCTTCGGCGGTGAAATCGCCCGAGGCCATTGGATCGTTTTCGCCCTGGGCATCCTCCCCTTTGTATTTGGCACCGCCAAAATCCTTCCAGAAGGACCAGGAGGACCATTGCTGTTTGGAGTATTCCCAGGATGAGGCATTGGCCAGTTTGGAGCGGTTTTCGATCCGTGTCAGATCCGGGCCAAGCGGTGTGATGATGAACAGGTTCCAGCTTTCCTCGCTGGCGCCCAGGCCAATGCCGGGAAACAGCATCGGCACCCAGGCGCCCACATGGGGTTCTGGGATCACCCGGGGGGTTGGCAGGTTCTTTTCCAGATCCTTTGCATAGTCCGCACTGGGGGGTTCCCAAAAATGGTAATGCGGCCCTTCCCAGCCGAACTTGGCTTTGGCGTGATCATACATGTGTAATGTATCGGAATGCAGGTGGCTTAGGTGATAGACGTCAATGTAGTTTTCTACGACGATCTTCCAGTTGGCCTTGATGTCATAGCTGCTGCGGGCCTCTTCATATTCGACCAGCTCATTCGGATCATGCGGGCCCAGATGCGGATCCACCGCGCCAAACCATTCCGCCAGGCTGGGCGGATTGGGATCGGGGTGCACAAACAGCATGCCGCGCCAGACATCGACCGAGGCGGGTTTCAGCCCAAGGCAGCTTTTGTCGACGCCGCCAGGGAACTCACGCTCTTCATCCGGAACTGAGATCAGGTTGCCTTCCAGATCATAGGTCCAGTCATGGTAGGGGCAGGTCAGCGCCTTCTGGGTTTTGCCCACCGCGCGGATCAGCTGGGTGCCGCGATGGCGGCAGATGTTGTGAAAGGCGCGCAGACGGTGATCGCGGCCCATGACGATGAACAGGTTGTTCAGCCCGGCCTGCACCGAAATGTAATGGCCGGGACCCGGCACATCCTCAACCAGACCGGCAAAACGCCAGCTGCGGGAAAAGATCAGACGTTGTTCACGGTCAAACCATTCCTGTGAAGTGTAAGCCTCCACCGGGAGGCGATGATACATAGTCGACATGGGAATGTCCTTTGGCTGCGGCGGTCTGAGGGTCAGACCAGCCAGATGGCGTAGGCAGGAAACAGGCTGGCGGCGATCATCATCAGGCCAAAGGCGGCCCAGAGCAGGATCACAGCCCAAAACAGGATCGGATCTTCGTCGCGGCTGACCTCAGTGATCAGATGGGCGCGACCCGTTTGCAGTGAGGGAACCAGCCACCACAGGAACATCAGCCCCCAGACCCAGTAGAGGCCCAGAACCGCCGCCACCAGCAGGACGGGCAGGGCGATATAGTTGATCATTCGGGATTTCGTCATGGTCAGGCCTCCGGTGTGTGGGGGGTGAGGGTGCTGGCCAGCAGCATAGCGGCCTCTTGGGTTTCGGCGCGCCAGGTGGCGGGCGGACCCAGTGGCGTGAAGGAATCGGCATTGATGAACAGGGCCGATATCCCCTGCGCCACGGCGTTGATCTGCACCGTGGGGGCGCTGGGCACGATACGGGCCAGCGTGTCCTGCAACATGGTCAGAAAGCGTTGCATGCTGGCCAGCAGCGGTTCGCGCATATGCTGGTGATCGGCCACCGCGATGGCCAGTGCCTGCCAGGCCAGCAGGTAGCGCGGATCATGGGCGCCGCGGTCAGTAAACAGCATGGCAACCAGATCTTGCGGCGTATCCAGCACGGCAAGTTCGGCGCCGATGACATCCGAGGCCAGATCAAAGCTGCTGATCACATGGTCGGCCAGCGCATCAATCATCTGATCCTTGTTGCCCAGATAGTGGCGCAGCAGGGGGCGTTTGACGCCAGCTTCGGCCGCGATCCGCTCCTGCGTGGCGCCTTCCAGACCAAAGCGGGCAACGCAGGTCAGATAGGCATCCAGGATCTCTTCGGACCTTTGATCTTTCATGCTGGGGCGAGGCATTGGGCCCTCCGATAGTTTGTTGTCATGAGTGACAATTAATGATTCGAGGTATATTGTCAATGATGACAAAATAAAACGCGCCACGCCCGGGGCGTAACGCGTTGAGTTAAATCGTTAGTTTTTGTGGTTCAGATGGCGTTCCGCCTATTTGAACTTGGCCACCATATCCATGATGCCGGGAATCGTGTGCAACTGTTCCTCATGGGTGGGCTGGAAGTACTGTTTCAGGCTGCGCTGGCTCTCGCCGCCCAGAATGGTGAAATAATACATCTCATAGCCCGGCAGCACCGCGCAGGGGTGATAGCCCTTGTCGATCAGCATCGTGGAGCCATCCATCACGTGGTAGGCATCGCCCGGTTTGTTGTCTTCACGCTGCAGCATCTGCATGCCCGAGCCGTAATTGGGCCGGAAGCGGAAGTTGTAGGTTTCATCATGCCGGGTTTCTTCGGGCAGGCGGTCGGTGTCATGTTTGTGGCTGGGAAAGCCGGACCAGCCGCCCTGACCCACGGTGAACAGCTCACTGACCAGCAGGCGACCCACCTTATCATGATGTTCGGCGCCAAGGATGTGTTTGATCTTGCGGTGGGTTTTGGTGTCATCCGATCCGTATTGCACCAGATCGATACCGTCGCCGCGCACCTCAAAGGGTTCCAACACCTTGTCATATTTAGCGCCGGCAATGAACACCTCGGCGCTGTCGCTGACGCAGGTCAGGCGCACCTTGGCGCCAACCGGCACATAAACGCCCTCAGGCTCCCCATCCCAGACATCGACACCGCGATTGCCAAGGGCCGGATAGCGCGCGCCGTCAACGTCGACATCCACGGTGCCGGTGGCGGGCACGATGCAGGTTTCATAGCCGGCGACCTGGCTGTCAAAGCTTTCACCGCGCTGCAATTTGACGATGTTGAAGTAGTTCAGCGGCACCAGCGGGTGATCGACATCCACAATGGCTTTGTTCTGGTTGTCATGGGGTGGGATATGCATCCTGGGCTCCTCGCTCTGGGCAACTGCACGGGCGGCGCAAAATCATTCTTGCCGGATTTCGAATCGGAAGATACAAAATGTGCAACCGGTTGCAAAATGATTTTGCACGCGTCCTGTTTTGGAGGTGGGGCCATGACCCAATCCGCGAATACCCAGATCGGCATCGGCATTTGTGGCGGCGGCTACATGGGCAAGGCCCATTCGGTCGCGATGGCGGCGGTTGGCGCCGTGTTCAACACCCGGCTGCGCCCGCGGTTGGAGATGATCTGTGCGTCCTCGCCCGAAAGTGCCGCGCGATATCGCGACGCCTTTGGGTTCAACCGGGCCACCGAGGATTGGCGCGTGCTGGTCGCGGACCCGGCGGTGGAGGCCGTAGTGATCGCCACCCCGCAGGCCCATCACCGCGCGATAGCCGAGGCGGCGATCGCCCTGGGCAAGCCGGTGTTCTGCGAAAAACCCCTGGGCGCGTCGCTGGAGGATAGCGCCAGCATGGTGGCCGCGGCCGAGGCGGCAGGTGTGGTGAACATGGTTGGCTTCAACTATATCCGCACCCCGGCCAGCCAATATGCCCGTCAGCTACTGGCCGAAGGGGCGATCGGTGAGGTGACCTGGTTCCGCGGCGAACATACCGAGGATTTTCTGGCTGATCCCGACACACCAGCCACTTGGCGCACCTCTGGGGCCGCAAATGGCACCTTGGGCGATCTGGCGCCACATATGATCAATGCCGCCCTTGCCCTGATGGGCCCCATTGCCGAGGTCATGGGCATGGCGGAAACTGTGCATCGTGACCGGCCGGGGGGCGTTGTGGACAATGACGACCACGCCCAGGTGATGTGCCGGTTTGAAAACGGGGTGATGGGGCAGATGTATTTCAGCCGCGTCGCTACGGGCCGCAAGATGGGCTACGCCTATGAAATCACCGGCACCAAAGGGGCGATACGCTTTGATCAGGAAGATCAGAACGCCCTGTGGCTCTACCTGCGTGAGGGGCCGGAGGCGACGCAGGGCTTTCGCAAGATTCTGACCGGCCCGGCGCATCCCGATTACGAACCCTTCTGTCAGGGGCCGGGGCATGGCACCGGCTATCAGGATCAGATTTTGATCGAGGCGAAAGACTTCCTGACAGCGATTGATCGCGGCGCATCGATCTGGCCCAGCTTCCGCGATGGCCATGAGGTGAATCGCGTGGTGGCGGCCATCCGTGCCTCTGACGCCGCGCGCACATGGGTGCCGCTGGCCGCCCTCTGAGCCTGCAAAAGCAAAGCGAAAACACACAATGCACATCGCCAATTCAACGCCATTTCACGATCTCTTTTGCAACCGGTTGCAAATTTGTGCGGGCTATGGTTTAATTTGAGTCGATTGGGCAGCCGGGGAGGGCGGCCCATGAGTCACAACAGTGAAACTGGGAGGAACACATGACTTCACTGATCAAAAAGTTTGCGCTGGCCTCAGCGCTGGTTGCCGCACCCCTGATGGCTGCGACCACCGCTTCGGCCGAGGGCGAGAAATACATTCTTGTCAGCCACGCCCCTGACAGCGACAGCTGGTGGAACACCATCAAGAACGGCATCGCGCTGGCCGGTGACCAGATGGGCGTTGAGGTTGAGTATCGCAACCCGCCGACCGGCGACCTGGCCGATATGGCGCGTATCATCGAACAGGCTGCGGCCTCGGGCCCCGATGGCATCATCACCACCCTGTCGGACTATGACGTTCTGTCCGGTCCGATCCGTGCTGCAGTCGACAGCGGCGTTGACGTGATCATCATGAACTCGGGCACCCCTGAGCAGGCCCGCGAAGTTGGCGCGCTGATGTATGTCGGTCAGCCTGAATATGACGCGGGCTTCGCAGCCGGTCTGAAGGCCAAAGGCGACGGCGTTGCCTCCTTCCTCTGCGTGAACCACTACATTTCCTCGCCTTCCTCGACCGAGCGGTGCCAGGGCTTTGCAGATGGTCTGGGTGTAGATCTGGGCAACCAGATGATCGATTCCGGTCAGGACCCGGCAGAGATCAAAAACAAGGTTCAGGCCTATCTGTCGGCCAACCCGGCGACCGATGCGGTTCTGACACTCGGCCCGACCTCGGCAGATCCGACCCTGCTGGCACTGGATGAAAACGGTCTGGCCGGTGACATCTACTTCGGCACCTTTGACCTGGGCGAAGAGATCGTCAAAGGCATCAAAGGCGGCGTGATCAACTGGGGTATCGACCAGCAGCCCTTCCTGCAGGCCTACCTGCCGGTTGTTGTTCTGGCCAACTACCACCGTTACGGCGTTCTGCCCGGCAACAACATCAACTCCGGCCCCGGTTTCGTAACCGCTGATGGTCTGGAGAAGGTAGAAGCCTTCGCGGGCGAATACCGCTAATTCCTCCCCCCTTGGGCGGCCAAGCAAGATTTTGGCCGCCCTTTTTCCATCCTGACCAAGGATGACTGGATTAAGAGGCCTCAATGTCTGACGCACAGAATATTGCGCCGGAGCTGGATGAGCGTATCAAATCGCGCTCTCGCTTCCGCGAAGCGATGATCCGACCCGAATTGGGCGGCATCGTCGGCACCATCATCGTCTTTGCCCTGTTCCTGGTATTTGCCTTCGACAGCGGTATGTTCAATTCCCAGGGCGTGTTGAACTGGAGCCAGGTCTCGGCCCAGTTCATGATCATCGCCGTCGGCGCCTGTCTGCTGATGATCGCGGGTGAATTTGACCTGTCTGTTGGCTCCATGATCGGTTTCGCCGGCATGATGATCGCCATCTTCTCGGTCACGCTGGGCTGGCCTGTCTGGATGGCCATCATTGTGACCTTTGTTCTGTGTATAGCGCTGGGCGCGGTGAACGGGTTCATCGTGGTCCGCACCGGATTGCCCAGCTTCATCGTGACGCTGGCCTTCCTGTTCATTCTGCGTGGTTTCACCATCTACTTCCCGCAGACCATTGAGCGTAAAACCATCATCGGCGGCATCAAAGACGTGGCCGAGGGCGACTGGCTGGCGGCCTTGTTTGGCGGCAAAATCCTGACCGGGCTGTTCCAGTGGCTGGGCGATGCCGGCATCATCGCCACCTTTGAACGCGGCACCCGTGCTGGTCAGCCGATTGTGGATGGCGTGCCGATGCTGATCGTCTGGGCGCTGGCGCTGATCGTGTTTGGCCATATCCTGTTGACCAAGACCAAATTCGGCAACTGGATCTTCGCCGCAGGCGGCGATGCTGAGGCCGCGCGCAACTCGGGCGTGCCGGTGAACAAGGTCAAGATCCTGATGTTCATGTTCACCGCCTTCTGCGCGACCGTTTTTGCCACCTGTCAGGTGATGGAGTTTGGCTCGGCCGGGGCCGACCGTGGTCTGTTGAAAGAGTTTGAGGCGATCATTGCCGTGGTCATCGGGGGTGCCTTGCTGACCGGCGGATATGGATCCGTCATCGGTGCGGCGCTGGGCGCGTTGATCTTTGGTGTGGTGCAGCAGGGGCTGTTCTTTGCCGGGGTCGAAAGTTCGCTGTTCCGGGTGTTCCTGGGGCTGATCCTTTTGGCGGCTGTGATCCTGAACACCTACATCCGTCGCATGATCACCGGGGAGCGTTGAGATGACTGAGGATACCCAATTCCATCACGGTGATCCCGCCCCCAGCGCGCCGATCATCCAGATGAAGAACATCGAAAAGCACTTCGGCTCAGTCATTGCATTGGCAGGGGTGTCGGTGGATGTTTATCCGGGTGAATGCCACTGCCTGTTGGGTGACAACGGCGCGGGCAAGTCGACCTTCATCAAAACCATGTCGGGGGTGCATAAGCCCACTGCTGGGGAGATCTACTTTGAAGGATCGCCGTTGAAGTTCGAAGATCCTCGCGATGCGATTGCGGCGGGGATTGCCACGGTGCACCAGCATCTGGCGATGATCCCGCTGATGTCGGTCAGCCGTAACTTCTTCATGGGCAATGAACCCCTGAAGAAGATCGGGCCCTTCAACTTCTTTGATCATGACAAGGCCAATCAGGTCACCATGGCCGAGATGAAGAAAATGGGCATCAACCTGCGTGGTCCGGATCAGGCGGTGGGCACCCTGTCGGGTGGTGAACGCCAGACCGTGGCGATTGCCCGTGCGGTGCATTTTGGCGCCAAGGTTCTGATCCTTGATGAACCGACCTCGGCTCTTGGAGTGCGTCAGACCGCCAATGTTCTGGCCACCATCGACAAGGTGCGCAAACAGGGCATCGCGGTGGTGTTCATCACCCACAACGTGCGCCATGCTTTGGCGGTGGGTGACCGGTTCACCGTGTTGAACCGTGGTCAGACGCTGGGCACTGCCAAACGCGGTGAAATCTCGGCCGAGGAGCTGCAGGATCTGATGGCAGGTGGTCAGGAAATGGCCCAGCTAGAAGGCTCGCTTGGCGGCACTGTCTAAAGCTGCGCCTATAAGGTGTCACAAAGCCGCCCCCTGATCCGGGGCGGCTTTTCCTGTTAGACGGAAACGCCCGCCAGCACCGCGTCACGGCTCAGCTCGTCTTTGCGGCCGTTCAGGATCACCTCACCCCGGCGCAGGACGTAGAAGCGATCCGCCAGATCATAGGCGAAGTCAAAGTACTGTTCGACCAGCACAATCGCCATGTTCCCCTGCTCGCGCAGCAGTTTGATCACCTCACCGATCTGTTGGATGATATTGGGCTGAATGCCTTCCGTTGGTTCATCCAGTAACAGCAGCTTGGGTTTGGTGATCAGGGCGCGGGCAATTGCCAGCTGTTGCTGCTGCCCGCCGGACAGATCGCCACCGCGCCGGTTGCTCATCTTTTTTAGCACCGGGAACAGCTCATAGATCTCATCTGGAATGAAATGCTGATCTTTCGGCAGACAGGCAAAGCCAGTTTCCAGATTTTCGGTGACCGTCAGCAGGGGGAAGATATCGCGCCCCTGTGGCACAGTGGCGATGCCTTTGCGGGCCAAGGCGTGGGGCGGCAGAACGGGCAGGCCTTCGCCCGCCAGCTCCATGGCGCCCGCAGATCGGGGATGGGTGCCTGAGATCGCTTTGATCAGGCTGGTTTTGCCCACACCGTTGGTGCCCATCAGGCAGGTGACCTCACCCTGTAGCGCCTCAAGCGAGACACCGTTCAGGATCTGTGAATGGCCATAGTGCAGGGTCAGATTATCAAGTGTCAGCATCTTTAACGTCCCAGATAGACGTCAATCACGTCTTGGTTTGCGGTCACATGGTCCAAGGAGCCTTCGGCCAGTACGCTGCCTTCGTGCAGCACGGTGACCTTGCAGTTGAGGCGGCGCACAAATTCCATGTCATGTTCCACCACCACCACGGCACGGGTTTTGGCCGCTTCGACCAGAATATCCGTGGTGTGCTGGCGTTCGGTGACCGTCATGCCCGCTGCGGGTTCATCCACCAGCAACAGGCGCGGCTCCTGTGCCAGCAGCATGCCGATCTCCAGCCATTGTTTTTGACCGTGGCTCAACTCCCCCGCCAGACGGGACAGCTGATCGGTTAGCCCAATCTCTTCGGCCAAGGCATCGACACGGCCCAGATCCTCTGCCGTGGGGCGATAGCCCAGCACCGCCAGCCAGCCGCGCGGTTTCTTCAGGGCGACCAGCAGGTTTTCCTGCACGGTCTGGTCTTCGAACACAGTAGGTTTCTGAAATTTGCGCCCCACGCCGGATTGCGCGATCTGCGCCTCGGACATTTTCAGCAGAGATACGGATTTCTCACCCCAGATCACCCGGCCTTCGTCAGGGCGGGTTTTGCCGGTGACAATATCCATGAAGGTGGTCTTGCCCGCGCCATTGGGGCCGATGATCGCCCGCAACTCGCCCGATCCGATGTTGAAGCTGAGGTTGTTGATCGCCTTGAACCCGTCAAAGCAGACCGAAACGCCGGAAACTTCCAGTAGCATGCTCATTGGCCTGTCTCCTTCTTACGCGTGCGCTGGGCGATCAGGTCGATCAGCCCGCCGATGCCTTTCGGCGCAAAGAGGGTGACCGCAACAAAGGAGAGGCCCAGCAGCACCAACCACCAATCGACCCATTTGACTGTATAGAACCCCAGTGGCAGATCCGGGGCCTGCCCGCCGGTGAACCAGGTGCTGAGCAGGCTGACAAAGGCGGCGCCAATAACCGCGCCGTACAGGCGGCCACGTCCGCCGATGGCGACCCAGACCGCCAAGTAGATCGAAGCGATCGGCGCAATTTCCGCTGGATTGATGATGCCCGCCTGCGGGTAGTAGAGCGCACCGGCAATGGCGGCGATACAGGCGGTGAGGGTGAAGATGGCCAGCTTATAGGCCTCCACCGAATAGCCCAGGAACCGCACCCGCGCCTCATTGTCCCGAATGCCCCGGATGACGGACCCGAATTTGCCCGAGACCACCCAAGCCGCCAGCAGATAGCCCGCCCCCAGCGCAAAGGCTGAGGCCCAGAGGAACCAGAGCGAAACCAGATCTTGCGAGGCGGTGACGCCGGGCAGGTTCTGCAACCCGGACAGCCCGTTGTTGCCACGCAGCCCGCTGTCGTTCTGGAACAGGTAGAGCGCCAGGGCCAGCGTCATGGCTTGCGTCAGGATCGACAGGTAGACGCCTGTGACGCGGCTGCGAAAGGCCAGCCAGCCAAACACCAGCGCCAGAAGGCCCGGCACCAGAACGACCAACATCAGCTGCAGTGTCAGACTGTCGGCACCCCCCCAGATCAGCGGAAACTCAGAGGAGCCGACAACGCCGAAGATCTGCGTGCCGATGGCATCCACCACTTCGGCTTCGGTTGGCGGGATTTCGGTCTGGCTGAGGGAGTCAACCACGATAAGGCGGGTGCGCTCATACATAAGCCACATGCCGATCATGTAACCGCCCAGCCCGAAAAAGGCGAAGTGACCCAGGCTGAGGATGCCAGCAAAACCCCAGATCAGATCCATCGCAACGGCGATCAGGCAGAGGCACAGCGTTTTGCCCAATGTCTTGATGAAGGAGGTGGAGATCAGGCCAGAGCCAGCCCCCTCGCTCAGCACGGTGACCACCAGGGTGAACAGGGCCAGTAGGCTGAGGAAGATCAGAACCGAAGGGTTCCGTGCAATGAAACTACGCTGCATGTGCGGCTCCTCCGAATGTGGGGTGCGTGATGGTATGCGCTCGTTCGGCCGTCAGGCCGGACAGCCCCCGAACCGCCCCCCACGGGGCGAGGGCTTGGCTGATGCTGGGCACTGTCGTTTGAGCGTTGGGTTCGTGACGATTGGTTGCGTGATCTTCGGCCCCGCCCTTTGCGGTTCGGGGGCTGTCCTTGGTCAATCGGTCCATCGCTCAATCCCCCGCCGCGCGGCCTTTCAGGGCGATGATGCCCCGGGGCCGGAATTGAATGAAAATGATGATGAAGATGATCATGTAGGTCTGCGCCGCCAGTGTGTTTGACGGGTTCATCCACTCGATCCCTTTCTGCAGGAAGCCGATCATCGCCGCACCTGCCAAGGTGCCCCAGATGTTGCCGACGCCACCGACCACCACGGTCATGAAGCTTTGCACGATGTAGTCGCTGCCCAGTTCTGAGGTGACTTTGGCAAACAGCCCGATCGCAACCCCCGCGATCCCCGCGATGCCGGAACCAAGGCCGAAGGTCAGCATGTTCACCCGGCCGGGGTTGATCCCCATCTGGGCCGCCATGCCGGGGTTTTGTGTGACCGCGCGGGTGTCCAGCCCCAGACGGGTGCGTTTCATGATGAACAGGAATACGCACAAGAAAATCAGCGCCAGCACAAAGATCGCAATACGGATATAGCTGATCGAAACCACATCGTTCATCACCCAGGCGCCGTCCAGCCAGCCGGGGGCGGTCAGCGGGCGGGCCTGTGTGCCGAAGATGTTCTTGGCCAACTGTTGCAGCGCGATGGAAATGCCGAAGGTCGCCAGCAGGGTTTCCAAGGGGCGGGAATAGAGGTGACGGATCACCAGCCGTTCCATCGCCACACCGGCGGCAAAGGTCACGGCAAAGGCCAGCGGAATGGCCAGGATGATCGACAGGGTGTGATCGGGCACAAACTGCTGCACCACATAACCGGTGTAGGCGCCCATCATGATAAACTCACCATGGGCCATGTTGATGACGCCCATAACGCCAAAGGTGATCGCCAATCCGATGGCCGCGAGGAAATAGATCGACGCGAGCGAGAGCGCATCAAGCCCCAGATCCAGCGCCTGGTTGACGCCGACCTTAAGTTCAATGTCCTTCAGCGCCTTGGCGGCGGCCCCGGTCACCGGGGCGGCGGGATCCAGATAGCGGTCATAAAACACATGGGCGCTGAGCGAGGCCGCAACATCGGCGTCGCTGACCAATGGCGGCACTTTGCCCTCAGCGGCAAGGCTGGCATAGGCGCGGGCGCGCATTGCGGGATCATTAAGCTGGGCCACGGGTACACCAGCAACCCGCCCGCCATCTATATGTGCGGCCAGGGCAGTGCGCATCTCATCGCTGCTGATCTGCGCTTGCGCCAGATCACTGGCGACGAGGAGGGCATAGGCCTCATCCCGAGGAATTTCTTCACCGGGGATCAGGACCTCAGCAATATTGGCGCTGGGCAGGGCGGTGGCTGCTTCGCGGGTGGTGGCAAGCACCGGGTTCAGCGTGGCGCGCAGATCTACGCCCAGATCGCCTGCCATATCCTCAATCGCGCTGATCCGTTCTGCATCACTGGCGCCAAACCGGATGGTCAGCAACCGTTCCAACCGCAGCTTCTGTGCTTTCAGTTCCGGATCCGCCTCGCTGGCAATTGACCCGCGCAACGGGGTTAGCTGATCCGCTGACGGATCGCGGGCAATAGATTGCAGCGCATCGGCGCGCGCCACGGGATCGGGATCGCTCAGCTGGAACTGGACCAGCGCCGTGCCGATCAGGGCGCGAATGCCGCTGTTGGGCTTCAGCTGTTTCAGATCCCCTTTCTGAAACTCGCCAACCACCGCGCCACTGTCAAAATCTGTCAGGCGATAGGTCTTTCCTTCGACCTTCTCCCCAATAAAGAAGACCCCGTCCGATTTGCGCATCCACATGTTCTTGGCCGCCCAGACTTGCAGCACCTCCTGCGCCTGTGGCAGGCCGCTGCCGGCAATCGCATCAATGGCCGGTCCAATCGTCTTGCGTGAAGATTTTGCAATCACCGCCTGATGCGCCTGCAGCAGGGGCTGGATGGCGGGGCGGTCGGCGGTTTCAGCGCTCAGGCTGACACAGCTGATCAACAGGGCCGCAAAGGCCCAGATCGCCACATGTATATGTCTCATGTCGGGGGAACTTCCGTCTGGGGTGCGGGCTGCCGTGCGGGAGGGGACTTTTGCCCCCTCCCGTTGATCCGCTTCGCGTCTGTCTTAGTAGTTCGACAGGGTCTGAACGCAGGTCTTGGTCTCGGTGTTGTACATACCGCAGCCTAGGTCCTTCCAATCCGACTTCAGCACAGCCGATTCCGGCAGGAAGTCAGTCCAGGCGTCGCCCGGCACTTCGGCGGTCTGGCTGATGATGTCGAACTGACCGTCTTCCTGGATTTCACCGATCAGCACCGGCTTGGCCAGGTGATGGTTCGGCAGCATCACCGCGGTGCCACCGGTCAGGTTCGGGAACTCCTGGCCATACATTGCACCACGGACCGCATCCACTTCGGTGGTGCCAACGGCGGTGGCCGCGTTCACCCACATGTTAAAGCCGATGTAGTGGGCTTCCATCGGGTCGTTGGTCACACGCTCTTCGCCCATGGTGGCTTTCCAGGTTTCCACGAAGGAGGCGTTCACCTCAGCATCCGCCGACTGGAAATAGTTCCAGGCGGCCAGGTGACCCACCAGGTTTGAGGTGTCCAGACCCGCCAGTTCCTCTTCACCAACCGAGAAGGCAACAACCGGAATGTCATCTGCGGAAATGCCGGCAGCGGCCAGTTCTTTGTAGAAGCCGATGTTGGCGTCGCCATTGATGGTCGAGATCACGCCAACCTTCTTGCCATCTGCGCCCAGGGCCACAACGTCCGCCACAATCTTGGACCAGTCGGAATGGCCGAAGGGGGTGTAGTTCACAAAGATGTCGCTGTCGGCGATGCCTTTGCCCTTCAGGTAGCTTTCCAGAATGTTGTTGGTGGTGCGGGGATAGACATAGTCGGTCCCCAGCAGCGCAAATTTCTCTACACCCAGTTCATCCAGGAAGTAGTCGGTGGCTGGGATCGCCTGCTGGTTCGGGGCGGCACCGGTGTAGAACACGTTCTTGGAGCTTTCTTCGCCCTCATACTGAACTGGGTAGAACAGCAGACCGTTCAGCTCTTCGATCACCGGCAGTACGGATTTACGGCTGACCGAGGTCCAGTTGCCGAAGATCACGTCAACCTCATGCACGGTCAGCAGCTCACGGGCTTTCTCTGCAAACAGTGGCCAGTCTGAGGCGGGGTCAACCACAACGGCCTCCAGCTGTTTGCCCAGCAGGCCCCCTTTGGCGTTCTGCTGATCGATCAGCATCAGCATGGTGTCTTTCAGGGTGGTTTCCGAAATGGCCATCGTGCCCGACAGCGAATGCAGCACGCCCACTTTAATGGTGTCTTCTGCGGCCATGGCCGATGCGGTCAGCGATGCAAAGACCAGCGAACCGGCGAGGGTGGATTTCAAGAGTTTCATGTAAACCTCCAGCGGGGTGCGCGCGTTTGACCAGGCCCGACGTCCCTCGGGGCTTGCGTCCGAGGGGGGCTTGGCCTTACCTGACCCCGCAACTGTTGTTGCGATCCGTGTGGCGGCTTTTGCGAGCTTCCAATTCGATTGGCCGTCACACACCTGCGTTTCCAACGTTTCCCCGTCGACATCCCCGCAGGTGGGCTCAGCCAAACCTGTTGCTGAGCTTTTGGGCAGTTCGTTGGTGGCTGAATTGCGGAAAACACGGGGGCTCGATGCTTTTTTCAGCGATTTGACTGTGGTGTGACGCAAAATGCGGCAGTGCAGCGAGGGTTGTAGGCGCGGATTCTAGGGAATTGCCCGCAAAACACGCGTTCCTTTCGGGCATTAAGGGGTCTTTAACAGGCTGCTGGCAGGATCCCGGGCTCATATTCAACGACAATAGCGGGGAGGAGGCCAGCTGAGTCGTACAAACGGCGGCATGAGTCGCACCGATTCCGGGCAGAAATCGCGGCCGATAGGGGAATCTGACCCGAGTCTTTCCTCGAGTCTGGGGCAGAGTCGTCAGAGATTATGCACGGCAGCAGATGGATTCGTGATGTTTGCCCTTGGTTTGCTGTGCTCGTAGTCCTGTTGACTCATTCCTCTTCCCCTTATGTTATTGAAATCATTCCTCTTTCTATCTTTTTTGTGTTTTTTGTGAATTTTGTTGAAAAAGCGCTTGCGGCTGTTTGGTAATAACCTTAGAACCCCCTTCACCGGCGGCGCTGAGGCGCAGGGCGGGGCAGCGGACGGCGCTACGGAGGCAACTTCGAGGGGTTCGGAAGTGAAGAAAATGAGGTAGAGATGAGCGGGCAGCGCTAGAAAGATTTAGCGCAGTCGGTTGGTTTTTGTCTCTGGTGATGATGAAAGTTGTTGCCACGTTCTTTGACATTGATGGTATCTGAAGAGATATGTGGGCGGTTTGGTTCATTCGATGAATGAATGACTGCACATATATCAACTACCTAGGAGCTTCGGTTCCGATGATGGATAGTCAGCTTCACTGTTTGTCGGCTTTCGGTATCTTTTGGTACTGATGTCACAAACAGAGAACGATCCAACCAGCCGGTTGGATCATTTCCAAGTCAATTGGAAAACAGTATGTGCAGAGGTTCGAACGTCAAGGATAGCAACGTAAGTTGCTTTCAACTTGAGAGTTTGATCCTGGCTCAGAACGAACGCTGGCGGCAGGCCTAACACATGCAAGTCGAGCGCGCCCTTCGGGGTGAGCGGCGGACGGGTTAGTAACGCGTGGGAATATGCCCGACACTAAGGAATAGCCTCTGGAAACGGAGAGTAATACCTTATACGCCCTTCGGGGGAAAGATTTATCGGTGACGGATTAGCCCGCGTTAGATTAGATAGTTGGTGGGGTAATGGCCTACCAAGTCTACGATCTATAGCTGGTTTTAGAGGATGATCAGCAACACTGGGACTGAGACACGGCCCAGACTCCTACGGGAGGCAGCAGTGGGGAATCTTGGACAATGGGCGCAAGCCTGATCCAGCCATGCCGCGTGAGTGATGAAGGCCTTAGGGTCGTAAAGCTCTTTCGCCAGAGATGATAATGACAGTATCTGGTAAAGAAACCCCGGCTAACTCCGTGCCAGCAGCCGCGGTAATACGGAGGGGGTTAGCGTTGTTCGGAATTACTGGGCGTAAAGCGCGCGTAGGCGGATTAGTCAGTTAGAGGTGAAATCCCGGGGCTCAACCCCGGAACTGCCTTTAATACTGCTAGTCTTGAGTTCGAGAGAGGTGAGTGGAATTCCGAGTGTAGAGGTGAAATTCGTAGATATTCGGAGGAACACCAGTGGCGAAGGCGGCTCACTGGCTCGATACTGACGCTGAGGTGCGAAAGTGTGGGGAGCAAACAGGATTAGATACCCTGGTAGTCCACACCGTAAACGATGAATGCCAGTCGTCGGGTAGCATGCTATTCGGTGACACACCTAACGGATTAAGCATTCCGCCTGGGGAGTACGGTCGCAAGATTAAAACTCAAAGGAATTGACGGGGGCCCGCACAAGCGGTGGAGCATGTGGTTTAATTCGAAGCAACGCGCAGAACCTTACCAACCCTTGACATCCTGTGCTACATTCAGAGATGGATGGTTCCCTTCGGGGACGCAGTGACAGGTGCTGCATGGCTGTCGTCAGCTCGTGTCGTGAGATGTTCGGTTAAGTCCGGCAACGAGCGCAACCCACATCCTTAGTTACCAGCGGTTCGGCCGGGAACTCTAAGGAAACTGCCCGTGATAAGCGGGAGGAAGGTGTGGATGACGTCAAGTCCTCATGGCCCTTACGGGTTGGGCTACACACGTGCTACAATGGCAGTGACAATGGGTTAATCCCAAAAAACTGTCTCAGTTCGGATTGTCGTCTGCAACTCGACGGCATGAAGTCGGAATCGCTAGTAATCGCGTAACAGCATGACGCGGTGAATACGTTCCCGGGCCTTGTACACACCGCCCGTCACACCATGGGAGTTGGGTTTACCCGAAGGCCGTGCGCCAACCTTTCGAGGAGGCAGCGGACCACGGTGAGCTCAGCGACTGGGGTGAAGTCGTAACAAGGTAGCCCTAGGGGAACCTGGGGCTGGATCACCTCCTTTCTAAGGATGCACCTAGCAGGTTGAACTCGTTCAACTTCGTGGATGCACTTAGCAAAAGATCAGCAAGTCACGCTGATCACATATCAAGGACCAGGCCGTCCTCATATCTCTTCAGGAAGACATCAGACCTACCGGTCTGGACTGGGTCGGTAGCTCAGGTGGTTAGAGCGCACGCCTGATAAGCGTGAGGTCGGAGGTTCAAGTCCTCCTCGACCCACCAATATCCCGTCGGGATCTTGATGGGGCCTTAGCTCAGCTGGGAGAGCGCCTGATTTGCATTCAGGAGGTCAGCGGTTCGATCCCGCTAGGCTCCACCATTTGTCTTCGCTACCTTCAGATAAGGACGTTCGATTAGATCGTTAAGCATCGCAAAGCGCGGTTCTTAACCGTCCAATCGGACACGCTTCTATCTCGCAAGAGACGGAACTGACATCGTTTAGAGAGAAATATCAACAACCTGTTTGATCACCGTAAGTAAGCGGATGATCTCAGTTGGTTCCCTTCGGGGAAGGCGTGATAGAGATTGTTTCCTCGATCTTTATGCAACGTATCCCGGCTGAAACGAACAGAGTTGTCCAAGTCAAGTACACTAACCCGCATAAACGAGAGTTTATGCATTGTTCCTTACCTTCTGCGTGGGGCCGACCGACATCGGCAGCGCAGGTTCCGGGTAAGGAGCGGGAAAGTATGCTTTTGATCAGAAAGTGAGCCATCGGTCGAACCAGCCCGGTGGTGGAAGACGTCAGTCTTACTCTTTCTGGATCAAATCAAGCGCGAGAAGGGCGTTTGGTGAATGCCTTGGCAGTAAGAGGCGATGAAGGACGTGATACTCTGCGATAAGCTAGGGGGAGCCGAGAATAGGCTTTGATCCCTGGATCTCCGAATGGGGCAACCCACTTGATACTCTGTTATTGTTAGCTTTTGCTGATCAATAACCGGGTAAACCAAGTACTTTTAACCTGAATACATAGGGTTTTAAGAGCGAACCCGGGGAACTGAAACATCTAAGTACCCGGAGGAAAGGAAATCAACAGATACTCCCCTAGTAGCGGCGAGCGAACGGGGACCAGCCGAGCCTTGAGAGTGACCAGAACAATCTGGAAAGATTGACCATAGTGGGTGACAGTCCCGTATGGGAAGCTCGATAGGACGTATTAAGTAAGGCGGGACACGTGAAATCCTGTCTGAACATCGGGGGACCACCCTCGAAGGCTAAGTACTCCTTACTGACCGATAGTGAACCAGTACCGTGAGGGAAAGGTGAAAAGCACCCCGACGAGGGGAGTGAAACAGTACCTGAAACCGAACGCCTACAATCAGTCGGAGGCTCCTTGCGAGCTGACGGCGTACCTTTTGTATAATGGGTCATCGACTTGGTCTCACGAGCAAGCTTAAGCCGTTAGGTGTAGGCGCAGCGAAAGCGAGTCTTAATAGGGCGAATGAGTTCGTGGGATCAGACCCGAAACCGAGTGATCTAGGCATGACCAGGCTGAAGGTAAGGTAACACTTACTGGAGGGCCGAACCCACACCTGTTGAAAAAGGTCGGGATGAGTTGTGCCTAGGGGTGAAAGGCCAATCAAACTCGGAGATAGCTGGTTCTCTGCGAAATCTATTTAGGTAGAGCGTCATCCGAATACCCCGGGGGGTAGAGCACTGGATGGGTAATGGGGCCCCACAGGCTTACTGATCCTAACCAAACTCCGAATACCCGGGAGTACTAGATGGCAGACACACGGCGGATGCTAACGTCCGTCGTGGAGAGGGAAACAACCCTGACCTCCAGCTAAGGCCCCTAATTCATGGCTAAGTGGGAAAGCAGGTGGGACGACCAAAACAACCAGGAGGTTGGCTTAGAAGCAGCCATCCTTTAAAGATAGCGTAACAGCTCACTGGTCTAAATAAGTTGTCCTGCGGCGAAGATGTAACGGGGCTCAAGCCATGAGCCGAAGCTGAGGATGCACATAGTGCATGGTAGCAGAGCGTAGTGTGACATAGCTCCAATCCTCTTTAGCGATCCTCGGATCGCCTTGGAGGATAAGGAGCTTTCTGTGAAGCCGGCGCGTGAGCGATCCGGTGGAGAGATCACTAGTGAGAATGATGACATGAGTAGCGACAAACAGGGTGAGAGACCCTGTCGCCGAAAGTCCAAGGGTTCCTGCTTAAAGCTAATCTGAGCAGGGTAAGCCGGCCCCTAAGGCGAGGCCGAAAGGCGTAGTCGATGGGAACTAGGTTAATATTCCTAGGCCGTGAGGTGGTGACGGATCACAGAGGTAGTTCAGGCTTAACGGATTGTCTGGGCTGCTGAGTGGTCCCTGGAAATAGCCCCTCTTTAAGACCGTACCCTAAACCGACACAGGTGGACTGGTAGAGTATACCAAGGCGCTTGAGAGAACGATGTTGAAGGAACTCGGCAAAATACCTCCGTAAGTTCGCGAGAAGGAGGCCCAGTTTCTAGGCAACTAGTGGCTGGGGGCACAAACCAGGGGGTGGCGACTGTTTACTAAAAACACAGGGCTCTGCGAAGTCGCAAGACGACGTATAGGGTCTGACGCCTGCCCGGTGCCGGAAGGTTAAAAGGAGATGTGAGAGCGTCGAATTGAAGCCCCGGTAAACGGCGGCCGTAACTATAACGGTCCTAAGGTAGCGAAATTCCTTGTCGGGTAAGTTCCGACCTGCACGAATGGCGTAACGACTTCCCCGCTGTCTCCAACATCGACTCAGCGAAATTGAATTGCCTGTCAAGATGCAGGCTTCCCGCGGTTAGACGGAAAGACCCCGTGCACCTTTACTACAGCTTCGCACTGGCATCAGGCACAATATGTGCAGGATAGGTGGTGGGCTTTGAAACCAGGACGCCAGTCCTGGTGGAGCCTCCCTTGAGATACCACCCTTATTCTGCTTGATGTCTAACCGCGGTCCGTTATCCGGATCCGGGACCCTGCGTGGCGGGTAGTTTGACTGGGGCGGTCGCCTCCTAAAGAGTAACGGAGGCGCGCGAAGGTTGGCTCAGAGCGGTCGGAAATCGCTCGTTGAGTGCAATGGCAGAAGCCAGCCTGACTGCGAGACTGACAAGTCGAGCAGAGTCGAAAGACGGCCATAGTGATCCGGTGGTCCCGCGTGGAAGGGCCATCGCTCAACGGATAAAAGGTACGCCGGGGATAACAGGCTGATACTGCCCAAGAGTCCATATCGACGGCAGTGTTTGGCACCTCGATGTCGGCTCATCTCATCCTGGGGCTGGAGCAGGTCCCAAGGGTATGGCTGTTCGCCATTTAAAGAGGTACGTGAGCTGGGTTTAGAACGTCGTGAGACAGTTCGGTCCCTATCTGCCGTGGGTGTAGGATACTTGAGAGGAGTTGCCCCTAGTACGAGAGGACCGGGGTGAACGTTCCACTGGTGGACCAGTTATCGTGCCAACGGTAGTGCTGGGTAGCTATGAACGGAAAGGATAACCGCTGAAGGCATCTAAGCGGGAAGCCCCCCTCAAAACAAGGTATCCCTGAGGACCGTGGTAGACCACCACGTCGATAGGCCAGAGATGTAAGTGCGGTAACGCATTCAGTTGACTGGTACTAATGGTCCGATAGGCTTGATTTGATCCAGTAAAAGTAAGACAAATCAAAAGCATACACACCTAAGTGAAAACACTTGGACAACAGTTGATATCAGGGCTAACAAAATTGCCCCTTGGTATTTATTCGGTTTGGTGGTCATAGCACGAGTGAAACACCCGATCCCATCCCGAACTCGGAAGTTAAGCACCGAAGCGCCGATGGTACTGCGTCTTAAGGCGTGGGAGAGTAGGTCACCGCCAAACCTAATAAATACCAAATCCTCTCTAATCGATACTAAACCCAAAACACCGAACAACGGCCGCCCAAAAAAGGGCGGCCGTTGTTCGGTGTTTGAGGGACGTGAATTGCAGTATGACTGGTACTGCGTCGTTCAGCGAAATAACCTATAGCTGTGATGTCCAGATGGCTGTATTTGGATCGACCTTGCGGCCTGTCAGTCACATGTTGAAATCACTCAAGATCCGAGAAATGCCGCACTAACCAATGTATCTGCAAAAGATCGCTTGTCCGATGGGACATCTACGGTTGTAGTGCGGGCATTTCGTGAGGGTGTCGAGGGCAAGAGAGGTGAGGAAATCATTGGGGCTAAGTGCAATCTGTTGTCCGACGATCTGGTAGCGGAAGCTGTAACACCCCAAGAAGTAGTTGTGCCCAAGTTCAAACAGCGGGCGGAATTTGCCGATCGTGGGGTTCCCAGTGCTTTGGTTGTGTCGTGCAACTATGGCGAACTCAAAGGGGTTACTCAGGTAACTGCAGCGGCGAAAAGCACCAGTGTCATGACAAGCGCTGGGATTGCCGGTGCTGTTCTCAGCATCGCAACAACCGCAGCCTTGGCTGCCTCAACGCCTTGGGTCTACCAGGACATTGCCTACGTTGTTTTGACGGATGGCTAAATCGCCAAAGTTCATTCGCTGTGGGGTATTTCTAGCCGTTATGGCATCTGTGAGTGCCTGCAATGATACTGTTGAAATCGCCACTGAAACGGTTAGCCCAAGAATGTTGCGTCAGATCCCTGAAGGGCAACACTTGGGCTGGGTCGCGAGTGAGATTCGAACCTTCGAAGAGTCTGCTGACGGTAAGAAGACCGAAATTGTTGGTGCTTCATGCGTCGTGAAATCCAAAGATTTTAGGGCCAAGGTTACCTCACCAGCACGGGTTAAAACGCCGACATATGTTCAAGGTGCGAGATTCGCTGATCGGGGTAAACCCAGCCAATTGTCCGTAAAGTGTCGCGGGCATGGTTTGTCGGGTGACACGATAGTTGAGGCGCTGCCTTACGGACTGCGAGATTCCACAACAACGACGAGCTACTACTATAGCGGCACAGGCAGCTATGCGGGCGGTTTCAGCACAACAAAACACTACGGGCAGCTATCATCCAGCTACCCTTGGTCATATGGCGGCAGCATCAAGCTTGTGATGAAGTAATTGACCGATCTAAAAAGAGGAGCCGTGTGTTATTGATCGACACGCGGCCTACTCGTGAGGGGCGCACCTCTGGGTTAACCAGGTAAAAAAGAATTGCAAAAAACTGTCATATTTCTTTCTTTTCGGCTTGCGCTCCTTCTCTCTTCGCCATAGGTAGGGCGCACTGTCGCGGGGTGGAGCAGCCCGGTAGCTCGTCAGGCTCATAACCTGAAGGTCGCAGGTTCAAATCCTGCCCCCGCAACCAAACTTTCCGATCAGAAATATCTACATATGACCCGCTTCGGCGGGTTTTCTGCGTTTGTCGGACGCGATTTGCGACCTTTGCGACGCGGATTTGTTGGAAATTCTTGCTTTGGTCACCTCACGACAAACGTAACGGCTTACCCTTTCTAAACCCCGAAATCCAAACAGATCACCCGTTCGGGTGATTGTCCCATAGGCTGGATATTTACGTCAAAAATCAATGAGATGCCCTTGTAATTGATTGCAATGATCCGGATCTGGCGACGTTCAATATCACTGTGTCTGGGATGACTGCGGACACGCCTGAAACCGAATTTGAAAAAACGCTGGAGGAGATTATCGACACCGTTCAGGCCGATGCACGGCGCGAGTTGTTGAGTGAGGTGTCGGTCAACCAGGATATGATGGGCGGCCCATTAGATCGGTTTTCTGCCCGGAGGAACGGCAATGGGGTGACGCGCAATTCACCCTTTGATGTGACAGGTTCCCTGTCGGTGACGGATGAGGCCGCGACGAAACAGGGCTCTTTTGGTGGCAGCGATGTCACCGCGTCCGGCGCATCGCGGTTCCTGTTTGGTGATTTCAATCTGTCACGGGATCAGGATGGATCGACCACCGGGCAGCTGTCCGCGTGGGTCATCTGGGAACGTGAGCTGATCAATGACACCACGGTGGGCTATTTCCTTGACGGGCGGGCCTCACGTTCTAACCTGGCTGGTGGCTTTGAAGGGGATGCCTCCAGCCTTGGGGTGCTTGCCGGGATCTATGGGATCAAGGAGCTGACCGACAGTATCTTTGGCTCGGCCTACCTGGTGGAGGGGTTGATCTGGGCATTGCGAACCAAAGTGCAGATGGGATGACCCAACTGAACGCCAACTATGCCTTCACCAAGGTGGGCAACATCGAACAGCAGAGCATCACATTGTCACTGGAAATGCAGTTCTGATCGCAAACACCGCGCTCTGGCCCCGGGTTATTGCGGCCAGAGCACCGTATTGGGATGAAACTGTGACCAGGCAAACCAGAAGGCCTGATGACTGCCCAGATCACTGCCGTCAGGCCCCAGCGCGCGCAGACCTCCGGCATCAATTGCTAGGGTGACGCCGTCATGTGTCACCGCCTCACCCTTTTGCAGCGCAGCCATGGCCAGCGCGCGGGGGAAGGCCACGGGCTGGCCAGCAGGTGTGATCACTCCGATGATATCTTCCTGAATGGGCAGGCGCGGATCAACATCCCCGACGGGGAAGATCGGACCATTGGCATCCCGCGTGTTGCGGAAATCCGGGTCCCGCCCCAGCGCCAGATATTCAGCCAGCACTGTTGTGTCGGGATAGGCCGCTTTCCAGGCGCCCCAGGTGCTGGTGACAACAGTGGCTTGGTCCAACTGGATCCCGGCCTGTGCCAAGGGTCCGGTCAGCGCCTCACCGGTAAAGGTGTCAAACACCGACCAGGACGTCAGGTCATACATCACCTTGTTAGACCGGCTGAGCAGTCCGGAGGTGCGCAGGACAGGCCGTTTGATACCGGCGGGTAGCTGATCCGTGAAGTAGGCCTGAGCCGCCCCACAGAGCGTGCAATAGGGGATGCCAAGATCGCGGCCACCTAAGGTGTCATTCACCATCTCACGCACTTCCATGATCTGGCGGGGATAGGCGCGGGCCTCGCCGTTGATCTCAATGCCGAAGATGATGTCATCATCTTGCAGCCACGTGGCACCCTCCGCATTGGTGGTCGCAGGATTGTCGGCTGCGGGGATGCAGTTGCAGCGCTCATCCGTGGTGTCAAAGGGACGATCGTCGATCAAAACGCCGCCCCAGGACACCAGACGCCAGTCCACATCACCGTCGACAAAGATTTGCTCCCACCCCGGAATGATCATGGTGAAGATCTGCCGTTTGATGGCCAGGTAATCCGGTGGGGCGGGGATGTCCCAGGCGATCAGCGGATCGGTGATGGCGCCCCAGGGATTGCTGCGCGGGGCATTAACCTGCAACAGGGCCGCGCCCGTGTCGGCCAGGGTGAGGCTGAGATCGCGATTGGTGACGAAGCGCAGGAGGTCCGAAATGATCCAGGCCAGACGTGGATCGCCGGAGGCTTTGATCGTTTCCAGCGCGATGGTCTGATCAGGGCCCCAGCCCGACTGGGTGATGCTATCGACAAAGGCAACCTGCACCGCCTGCGCCAGATCGGGTGGCAAATCACCGGCGGGCACGGGGGGCGGTGCGCCAAACTGGCTGACCACATGGTCTGGCAGTTGGCTCTGCGCCATCGCAGCGCTGCCAAGACCAAGGCCCACACCAAGCGTAATGTACAGGGCAAGGGTGACGTATTTGACACTTCGGTAGGGCAACATCGGCCTCTCCTCCTCACGGGCATGACAGTTTGACTATCATGGGAAGGAAAGGCAGAGGCTGGCCAATCACGTTGCCTCATCAATTGGTGAGGCAGATGTGTTGGCCCGCAGTTCGTTCAGCTAGTTCAGCTCATCTGACCAGGGTGGATTGGCCCCGGCGCGCGAAACCGTAACGGCCGCAACCTTGGCCGCGTGGGCCAGAACATCGCTCAGCTGGTCTTCGGTGGCATCGTTCAGCGCGTCACGGCTGAGGATGCCAAGGCTCTGCATTTTGGCCAGCGCACCGGCGTTGAATGTATCACCCGCACCAACGGTATCCACAACCTCCACCTTTTCTGACGCGACCGAGGCGGTGGAGCCATTACGATGGAACGCTTCAGCACCCTCGGCGCCTTTGGTCAGCAGCGCCAGCATCGGGCCTTTGGCGATCATCGCCTGAATTTTCTCCGCGTGAGAGGCCGGGCCGGGCACCAGCCAGTCCAGATCCTCATCTGAAAGTTTGACAATATCTGTCACCGTCAGCATGCGGTCCAGCCGGCTGCGATAGACGGCCTCATCCTCGGCCAGTCCGGGGCGAATGTTGGGGTCCAACATGATCAAGCGTCGAGTCTCCTCTTGCGTGGCGAATTCAGCGTAGGTGTCAGCCGCGGGCCCGTTCACCAGTGAGATGCCACCAAAATACAATGCCTGAACCGAGTCCGGCAGCTGTGGCAGATCGCTGGAGCGTAGGGATTGCCCGGCGGAATTGTCATCATAGAAACTGTACGTGGCATGCCCGTTTTTCAACTGCACAACGGCCAAAGTTGTCAGCCTATCCGAATGCACCAGATAATCGGAGCTGACCCGGCTGTCGGTCAGGGCCTGTTCCAACAGCTGACCAAACCCATCGGTGGAGATCCCGGTAAACAGCGCCACATTCGCGCCCAGACGTCCAAGACCAATCGCCGTGTTGAACACGGCCCCGCCCGCATAGGGCACATAGCCGCTGCCGCCGGAAACGGTGGGTTCGGGGATCATGTCAATCAAGGCCTCACCAGCGCAAAGGATCATCGGGCTCTCCTGAGGAAATGCAGAGGGATGTGCGGCAGACAGGGATCTATCGCCGGGGTTCGGGGGCATATTGCACCGTTATCGCTAACACGCAACGGGCTTGCCCCAAAGAGCGATGTCAGCCCAGGGGCAAAAAACTTCTCATCCGGGACTCTGATCGGTTTTGTTCTCGCTTTTAGATACAATTTTAGGGAAAGATTGAGAAAAATGGCGATCAATCGCCTTATAGATGATCCATTTTTACGGGGGAATCCGACAAATACATCCATTTGCGCAACTTTTTTCGGGTGACCCCGCTAAAAAGTAGAGCACTTCCGGCGTTCTTTTGGGGGAGAGCAGTGCCGGAAACGGACATAACAGAGGGATGAAGCTGTGGGATTGTTTCAAGATATCGCCGATCAGACCGCCTATAACGTCGCGAGCCCGCGTCGTCGTACCTTTGGTCTGAAGGGTGCCAATTCTGCGGAAGCCCCTCAACCCACTGCGGAGATGCCTTTGAAACGTGACTCGCTTTCCCGTTCGGCCTATCGCCAGCGTCAAAGCATCGGCCCGGCCCCGCTGCTGGGTAAAAAAGTGTTGTGTGTCAGTGCCAAACCGAATTGCGACGTTGAACAGATGTCGATTGCGCTGGGTGCCAATGTGATGCCTGTGTCGACCCTCGGCGAAGCGGAGCGCATCCTGCGCGAAAGCCCGCGTGAGTGGGACCTGCTGTTCATCATGCGCGATGGGCTGATGCCGCTGGACCATCTGGTAACCGATCTGCTGACCCTGCGCTTTTCGCATTCCAACCTGCCGGTTGTGATGTTCTCCACCGGGTTCATGGCGGATGACATGACCAAAGACCGCAGCCCGATCTCGGATGCTTCGATGTGCCTGCCGATGACCCAGGGCCGCCTGAAGATGTGCGTCGAAGCCGCAACCGAGAACAACCGCAACAAAGAGTAACGCTTCGTCCAGCACCTTGGGAGGAGTTTGAGACGGAGCCGGGCCAATCGCCCGGTTCTTTTGTTTTCAGACCCCGAAACGGGGACTTGCATAATTCTGACTGATTTACTAAGGATAAGCCAGCCAAGCGATCCGGCCAGGTATGACCCCTAGATCAGGAGTGTTTCCATGACCGATCATACGCAGAACCCGTCCCCTCATCTCAGCAATGCCGAAGGTGATGTCAGCGCTTATGGCTTTGACACGCAGGAGCTGAAGATGCTGGCGCTATGCCGGCGGCTGTTTGAGGCAATGTCAGGTCAGGATCAGCAGGTCTGGGCCGCCGCCTATCGTTTGGCCGGTCAGCAATATGGCGATGGTGGTGCGGAGCGTATCCTTGGCTACACCATCGATGTGATTGAGGCCATGCGCGCCCTGCGCAGCAGCCCGTTCATCTATGGCCGCGATGGCTGTGCCTGCTGCCGCAACAAGCTGACGCAGGAAGAGCGCCTGTTGATTGCATCCTTCCACAACATGCGGCGGGGCAAACGTTCGCGCGCCTATGTTCAGGCGATGCTGCTGGTCGAAGGGCGTGATCCGGCGCGTCTGCTGGTGGCGCTGGAGATGCTGGACTTTGCCCTGTTTGAGGGCCGTGAGGCGGGCTGAGCACCCGCCTGAAGCGGACGTGCCTTAGCTCGTCCACTGCATGTTTTTGAAGTCTTCGCGGAAGGCAAAGCGTTCCAGATGGCTGTCGATCACGCCTTTGGCGCTGTCGGCGGCTTGTGGGTCTTCAAGCTCAAACCGGACATCCAGACCGGCCTCATCCGCGGTCATCTTGGCGGCGCCAAAGACGAAATGGCAGGTGCCTTCGGTTTCGGTGAACTCGACCTCAATTTTGTGGCCGAAGTGCTTGCAGAGCTGTTGCAGATATTTGGAACCGTTGGCGGTGGCAAAGTGGCCGTGAAGGCTAAGCATGATCATATCCTAAAAAGTGTCGTCGCATAAATCGTTCAAAAGACGTCAAAAAACAAGTGGTCACCCGGGGCAGAGCAGGTCCGCCCCGGGATTAGGTGTGGGTCTAGGCCTGAATTTTGGCCTGAGCCGGGCTCAACGGCCGTAGCTGACGCCAGGCAAAACACACAGCATCTCATAAAGCAGGTTTGACGCAATCAACGCGGTGTTGCCTGATGGGTCATAGGGCGGCGATACCTCCACCAGATCACATCCCACAAGGTTCAGCCCGCGACAGCCGCGCACAATTTCCAGCGCCTGCATGGTGGTCAGCCCGCCCATTTCAACGGTGCCAGTGCCGGGGGCAAAGGCCGGATCCAGACTGTCGATGTCATAGGTCAGGTAAACTGGTCGGTCGCCGATCTGCTGTCGGATCTTTTCCATCAGCGGGGCGGCGGATTTGTACCAGAGTTCCTCAGCCTGAATGACGGTGAAGCCCCAGTTTCGGGCGGTGTCAAAGTCATCCGGCCCATAGCCGGTGCCGCGCAGCCCGATCTGGAAGGTGTTCTGCGCGTCAATCAACCCCTCCTCATAGGCGCGACGGAAAGGGGTGCCGTGGGCAATCTCCTCATCAAACATATGTTCGTTGATATCGGCATGGGCATCGACATGGATCAGCGCCACCGGCCCGTGTTTCTTAGCAATGGCGCGCAGCACCGGCAGGCTGAGCGTATGATCGCCCCCCATGGTCAGAGGCACCACATCGTGTTGCAGCACCTCGTCGTAAAAGGCGGTGATCCGGCGCACCGAATCCTTCAGGTCAAATGTGTTGATCGGCACGTCGCCAATATCTGCCACCTGAAGCGAATCAAACGGTGCCGCACGGGTCCACATGTTATAGGGGCGGATCATCGTGCTTTCGGCCCGGATCTGCCGTGGCCCAAACCGGGTGCCCGGGCGAAGGCTGGCACCAATGTCCATAGGGATGCCGATAAAGGCCACATCCAGCCCTTCGGCCGTCTCCTGTGCCGGCAAGCGCATAAATGTGCCCGGCCCTGCAAAGCGCGGCATTTCATTGCCCCCAAGAGGTTGGTTTTTCATCACATTCCTCACGTCGTCATGATTTGTTGAGATCAGTAAACCACGCAGCGGCGGGGATGTCGGTAGAAACTTTCTATTGAGTTCAATTCTGGACAGCAAAGGGTGTAAGCGATCAATGGACAGGGCTGTTGGCGCCAGCTAAGTCTGAGGCCTAAGCGTCCTTGCTTCGGAGTAGAGTGGTTAAAAGATGAGCGAAGTGAGCCGACCGACACCAACGTTTCGTCAACTTATGCAACGCCGTTTGGCTCTATGGTATCAGGGTAAGGAACCGCACCCTGATCCCGAACGCCAGAAACGTCGCCGGTTTCTGGCCTCTCTCACCAATAAGACAGTGATGAGTCGCTATATCAAAGAGATGGGGCTCCCGATGCCCGAACTCTATTGTGATCACTTGCCGATTGATAAAGTCGACTTTCGTAGCTTGCCAAAGCGGGTGGTGATCAAGCCGAACAACAGCGCTTGCTGCCATGGTGTGGCGCTCCTGGACGGGAGGCGCGATGTTTTGAACCGGAAGTTTGTGATGCTCCGAAATCGGGAGCAGCACCTGCGACAACTTTGGCAACGTGACGGAGTTTCTTTTGGGGCTGGCACTAAAGTCGTGGCTGAAGAATTCCTTCGTGATTTTGACAAACGGTTCAAAGTGCCGCGTGACTTTAAGGTTTATACCGCAAATGGCCGTGTCGGAGTCATCCAAGTCAATGATCGCTCAAAGGGTACTCAGGACCGCAGCCTGTCTTACTTCACGCGAGATTGGGATTTTGTCGAAGAAAAGATTAAATCAGACGTCACATTCGGCCCAAAATACGACCGGCCTGACGACCTGGAGCAGCTGGTAGAGATGTCCGAGCGTTTGTCGGCGGATTTGGGGGTCTTTTATCGGTTCGACTTTTACATGACGACTCGGGGCCCGGTCTTTGGTGAGTTCACGTCCTACCCCGCTGCTGGAGTTGGCTTTACCCCGTTCGGAGATCGTTTGATGTGTGGCTTGATGGATGCCGGGGCCCACGCTGAGTGACCTTGCCCCGATCGGCGGCCAGTATAACTGCCTTAAGTACGCAGTAGGTATCGTGACAAATTAGGCGATCGGGTACAAAAAAACCGGCCGTCGAAGTCTTGAAAATCAAGGTCGAGCGGCCGGTTTATTATGGTGCCCAGAAGAGGACTCGAACCTCCACGTCCATACGGACACTAGCACCTGAAGCTAGCGCGTCTACCAATTCCGCCATCTGGGCACGGGTTGGTGAGGGGCGTTCTAAGGTTAGCCACGGGGGGTGTCAACGCGATTTTTGAAGTTTTTTTCACCGCCTCCAATCATCTTGTGAAAAACCCTTGTCAGCGTTAGAAAACCGCAGCGAAATTATTTAGCCGGAGGCCCTCTTTATGTCGAAACTCGTGACCATTTTTGGTGGGTCCGGATTCGTTGGTCGCTATATTGCGCGCCGTTTGGCCAAAAACGGCTGGCGGGTCCGTGTGGCGGTGCGTCGCCCCAATGAGGCGATGCATGTGAAGCCCTACGGCGTGCCCGGTCAGGTGGAGCCTGTGCTGTGCAACATCCGCGATGATGCCTCTGTGGCGTCTGTGATGAACGGCTCGGACGCGGTGGTGAACTGCGTGGGGATCCTGGCAGAGGTTGGCAAAAACAGCTTTGATGCTGTGCAGGCTGACGGTGCGGCCCGGGTGGCCCGGATTGCGGCGGAACAGGGTGTGGGTCAGATGGTGCATCTGTCTGCTATCGGCGCGGATGCAGACAGCGAAAGCGATTATGCCCGCACCAAAGCTGAAGGCGAGGCGGCGGTCATGGCGGCCTTCCCGACGGCAGTTGTGCTGCGCCCGTCGATTATCTTTGGGCCCGAAGATGACTTCTTTAACCGGTTTGCCGGTATGTTTGGTCCGGCGCTGCCGCTGGTTGGCGGTGAGACCAAGTTTCAGCCGGTCTATGTGGATGACGTGGCCCAGGCCGCGGTGCTGGCGGTTGAGGGTCAGGCGGAGCCGGGGATCTATGAGCTGGGCGGCCCGGATGTGCGCAGTATGAAAGAGCTGATGCATGAGATGTTGTCGGTGATCCGCCGGCGCAAGATGGTCATTGATCTGCCCTTCTTTGTCGGGGCGATGATGGGCTGGGGATTTGATCTGGCGAAGAAACTGAGCTTTGGTCTGATCAAAGGACCGATCACTGCGGATCAGGTGAAGCTGCTGCGCAAGGACAATGTGGTGTCCGCTGAGGCCAAAGGGTTTGCCGATCTGGGCATTACGCCGCTGGCCACAGAAGCGGTGCTGCCGGATTACCTCTGGCGGTTCCGCCCGTCGGGGCAGTATCTGGCGATCAAGGAATCGGCCAAGAACCTGCGCAACAAGTAAGATTGACCCGATTAGGGGTAATGGGGCGTGCCAGTGGCGCGCCCTTTTCGTTTTGGTGGTGTTACTGTGTGTAGCCGATCCACAGCAGGATGCTGCCCAGCACCACACGGTAGATCACATAGGGGGTGAAGCTGACGGTGCGCAGCAGGCGCATCATCAAAACCAGAGCCAAGAGCGCCGCAATAAAGGACAGGCCGGCTACAATTGCGCCGTCCCGAGCGGCTTGCATGTCCGCCTCTGCCGCGACTTTGACCGCCAGAAAGCTGCCTGAGGCAAAGATCGTCGGGATCGACATCAGCATAGACAGTTTGGCGGCACCATGCCGGTCATAGCCCAACCAGCGCCCGGCAGTGATCGTGATGCCCGACCGGGAGGTGCCCGGAATAAGCGCCAGCATCTGCGCCAGCCCCATCCAGATCGCATCGCGGGTGGACCAGTCACCGCTCATCTTACCCTCATCACCTTTCTGGTCGGCAAAGTAGAGCAACAGGCCAAATCCCAACATGGTCCAGCCGATCATCGTGATCGACCGCATTTTGTCGTCCAGCCCGGTCAGCGCCAGAAACAACCCGAAGAGGACCACGGGAATCGTTGCGATCATCAACAGGAAGGCCATCCGGCTGCCCGGCGTGTCGATCCGCCCGGTCAGCATGCGCGGCACACCTGCCAGGCCCACCCGCACATCGCGCCAGAAGTAGATCACAACCGCCGCCAAGGTGCCGACATGTGCGGCCACATCGATCACTTGCCCCTGGTCCGCCTGACCGCTGAGATTCGGCAGCAGAATCAGGTGGCCGGAGGAGGAAATCGGCAGAAATTCAGTAACGCCCTGAATAAGTGCCAAAATTATCAGATAAAGAAGCGGCATGTGGTGCTTTCAAAATGCGATGTTTGCCACTGTATAACTTATTGAGTTTACGGCAGAAGAAATATTAAATGTCCGGATCGGTCCTAAATTTGGGCTGAAAGAGCGGATTATTCTGCTGCGCAGCGATAATTTCCCCCTTTTAGGTCAATAGTTCTGACTTTTATTTGGTTTTCCGCTACCGTAAAAGGCACAGACATCCAAATTTGTTCAGAAAGGCAGCGCTGTGGCGAAGCAACCGATGCTGAAATTTGTGACCGTAGATCGTGACATGCCGGCAAAACGCCAGGCAGACGAGCGGAACAAAGACTTCCATGAGATCTACGCGGAATACGCGGCAGAGAAAGCGAAAGAGCAGGCCAGCCGCTGCAGCCAATGTGGTGTGCCTTACTGTCAGTCGCATTGCCCGCTGCACAATAACATCCCTGATTGGCTGAACATGACCGCCACAGGGCGTCTGGAAGAGGCTTATCAGATCAGCCAGGCCACCAATTCCTTCCCGGAAATCTGTGGCCGCATTTGCCCGCAGGATCGCCTGTGTGAAGGCAACTGTGTGATCGAACAGTCGGGCCACGGCACTGTGACCATCGGTTCGGTTGAGAAATACATCACCGACACCGCATGGGAAAACGGCTGGGTAAAACCGGTTGTTCCCAGTGCTGAGCGGGATCAGTCGGTTGGCATAATCGGTGCCGGTCCGGGCGGCATGGCCGCTGCGGATATTCTGCGCCGTCAGGGTGTGCAGGTCACCATCTATGACCGCTATGACCGCGCCGGGGGTCTGCTGACCTACGGCATCCCCGGCTTCAAGCTGGAAAAAGACGTTGTGATGCGCCGCATTGAGCAGATGGAACAGTCCGGGGTTGAGTTCGTGCTGAACTGTAACGTCGGCGAAGACATCTCCTTCGATGCGATCCGCGGCAAACATGACGCCGTGCTGATTGCCACCGGTGTGTACAAGACCCGCGATCTCTCCGGCCCCGGTTCCACCGCCACTGGCATCGAACGTGCGATCGATTATCTGACCGTTTCCAACAAGCTGAGCTTTGGCGACGAAGTGGAAGCCTTTGAAGATGGCACGCTGAATGCGGCTGGTAAGAAGGTTGTTGTGATCGGCGGCGGTGACACCGCGATGGACTGTGTGCGCACCGCGATCCGTCAGGGCGCAACCTCGGTCAAATGTCTTTACCGTCGTGACCGCGCCAATATGCCCGGGTCCCAGCGTGAAGTGCAAAACGCCGAAGAAGAAGGTGTTGAATTTGTCTGGCTGGCCGCGCCGAAGGGCTTCACCGAAGCTGACGGCAAGGTCAACGGCGTGATGGTGCAGAAAATGCGCCTGGGTGCCCCGGATGCCTCTGGCCGTCAGGCCCCTGAGGTGATCGAAGGTGCGGATTACGTCGAAGAGGCCGATCTGGTCATCAAGGCGCTGGGCTTTGAGCCGGAAGATCTGCCGAAACTCTGGAACACCGACGGCCTGGAAGTGACCCGCTGGGGCACCATCAAGGCTGAGTTCACCACCGGTAAGACAGCGCTGAACGGCGTATATGCCGTAGGTGACATCGTGCGTGGTGCCTCGCTGGTGGTCTGGGCGATCAAAGACGGCCGCGACAGCGCTGAGGCGATCCTCGACTACCTGAATGAGGCCCAAAGCGTCGCGGCAGAGTAACCGCGCCATGGTCCCGGCACAGGCTGGCGGGACCTTCCCAACATCAAACCCGAAGGAGCCACGGTGAGCACAACGCCCGCAGCCACGCAGGATCTATTGATCACGCCCCATGTGACGCAGGATGACCTGATCATCCATGCGCATCGTGGTGCGTCGGATCGTCTGGTTCTGTGTTTCACGGGTATTGGGGTTGAGCCTGATCAGGTGCCGGGGATCGAATTTGCCCGCACAGCCACCGCCAATGGGCGGGACAATGTGCTGTTCATCATCGATCCCAAACGCACCTGGCTCAACGGGTCGGAGCTGATCGAACAGATCGTTGAACATGTCAGCCTGTTTGCCCGTGAGGTGGACGCACAGGAGATTGTGACCCTGGGCCATTCCATGGGGGGCTATTCGGCGCTGTTGATCGCCAAGTTCCTGCCGGTGAAATCGGCAGTGGGTCTGGCACCGCAGTTTTCGGTCCATCCAGAGGTGGCTGATGATGATCCGCGCTGGCGCGACTATCGCGACCGTATCGCTGAACATCGCATCCGGGACCTCAGCGACTACCTGACCGAGGAGACCACCTATCACGTCTTCCACGGCAGCCACGGGCGCGAACGGCCACAGCGGGACCGGTTCCCGAAGTTCCCGTCGCTTTATCACATGATCATGCCAAAGACGGTGCACAACGTACCGCAGCGCATGAAACGGTTCGGCATCATGGATCAGATCATCCAGCTGAGCTTTGACAATAGGGTCAAACAGGTCCGCCTGTTGATGGCCGAGAAAATGGGCGCCGCACGGCGCGATATGAATAAATACCCGGCGCTTGCGCCCTCATCAGAGGTATCATCATGAAAAACCTTGAAAACTACGCCCCCCAGCAAGAGGCCCTGCGCGCCTTCATGCAAGAGAACGGCATGTACCGGGAGGAGTTTGAACACTCTTCTTGCGGTGTCGGTTTGGTGGTCTCTCTGGATGGCAAACCCAGCCGGAAAGTTGTGGAATCCGGCATCACCGCGCTGAAGGCCATCTGGCACCGTGGTGCTGTGGACGCAGACGGCAAAACCGGTGATGGCGCGGGCATTCACGTGCAGATCCCGGTGCCGTTCTTCTATGATCAGATTCAGCGCACCGGCCATGAGCCGGATGAGAGCAAGCTGATCGCTGTTGGTCAGGTCTTCCTGCCGCGTACCGATTTCGGCGCGCAGGAAAAATGCCGGACCATCGTGGAAAGCGAAGTGCTGCGCATGGGGCATTACATCTACGGCTGGCGTCATGTGCCGGTGGATGTGTCCTGCCTGGGCGACAAGGCCAACGCCACCCGTCCTGAGATTGAACAGATCCTGATCTCCAACGCTAAGGACATCAGTGAAGAAGAGTTTGAGCGTGAGCTTTATGTGATCCGTCGCCGGATCGAAAAAGCGGCAGCCGCTGCGGGCATCAACGGCATGTACCTGTGTTCGCTGTCCTGCCGTTCGATCATCTACAAAGGCATGATGCTGGCTGAACAGGTGGCGGATTTCTATCCCGACCTGAAGGATGAGCGTTTTGAAAGCGCCTTTGCGATCTATCACCAGCGTTATTCCACCAACACCTTCCCTGAATGGTGGCTGGCCCAGCCGTTCCGCATGTTGGCCCACAACGGTGAGATCAACACGCTGAAAGGCAACGTCAACTGGATGAAGAGCCATGAGATTCGCATGGCCTCGGGCGCCTTCGGTGATCTGGCCGAAGACATCAAGCCGATCATCCCGGCAGGCTCTTCGGACTCGGCCGCGCTGGATTCGGTGTTTGAGGTTCTGGTCCGTGCCGGTCGTAACGCGCCGATGGCGAAAACCATGCTGGTGCCGGAATCCTGGTCCAAGCAGGCGCAGGAACTGCCGCAGGCCTGGCGCGATATGTATTCCTACTGCAACTCGGTGATGGAACCCTGGGATGGTCCTGCCGCGCTGGCAATGACCGATGGCCGCTGGGTATGCGCGGGTCTGGACCGTAACGGTCTGCGCCCGATGCGTTATGTTGTGACCGGTGACGATCTGCTGATCGCGGGGTCCGAGGCGGGCATGGTCCCGACCGATGAATCCAGCGTGAAAGAAAAAGGCGCGCTGGGCCCGGGTCAGCTGCTGGCCGTGGATATGGAAGAGGGCAAGCTCTACCATGACACCGCGATCAAGGACAAACTGGCCGCGGCACAACCCTTTGGGGACTGGGTTGGCAAGATCACTGATCTGGAGGCCGCGCTGACCGGCCTGAGCGAAAAGCCGATGTTCACCGGTGCTGAACTGCGCAAGCGTCAGATCGCCGCCGGCTACAGCATTGAAGAGCTGGAACAGATCCTGGCCCCGATGGCCGAAGATGGCAAAGAGGCGCTGGCCTCGATGGGGGATGACACCCCGTCGGCGGTTCTGTCGAACAAATACCGCCCGCTGAGCCACTTCTTCCGCCAGAACTTCAGCCAGGTGACCAACCCGCCGATCGACTCCCTTCGGGAATACCGCGTGATGTCGCTGAAAACCCGGTTTGGAAACCTCAAGAACGTGCTGGACGAAAGCAGCGCCCAGACCGAAATTCTGGTGCTGGAAAGCCCCTTTGTGGGCAACGCCCAGTGGGATGAGCTGGTGCGCCAGTTCAACGCCGAACTGGTTGAGATTGACTGTACCTTCCCGGCAGGTGGCGACGACACGGCGCTGCACGTCGCGCTGGAGCGGATTCGCAGTGAGGCCGAAGATGCCGTGCGGTCCGGTGCCGGTCACATCGTTCTGACCGATGAGCATCAGGGTGAGGATAAGGTGGCGATGCCGATGATCCTTGCGACCTCGGCCGTGCACAGCCATCTGACCCGCAAAGGTCTGCGCACCTTCTGTTCGCTGAACGTACGGTCGGCTGAATGTGTAGATCCGCATTACTTCGCCGTGCTGATCGGCTGCGGTGCCACCGTTGTGAACGCCTATCTGGCCGAAGATTCGCTGGCCGATCGTATCGAACGCGACCTACTGGAATGCACCCTGACGGAAGCGGTGAAACGCTACCGTGACGCCATCGATCAGGGCCTGCTGAAGATCATGGCCAAGATGGGGATTTCGGTGATTTCCTCTTACCGTGGCGGTCTGAATTTTGAGGCGGTGGGCCTCAGCCGAGCCATGTGTGCCGAATTCTTCCCCGGCATGACCAGCCGGATTTCCGGTATCGGTGTCTCCGGTATTCAGAAAAAGGTCGAAGAGGTGCACGCCCAAGGTTGGGGCGGTGGCCGTGATGTGCTGCCGATCGGTGGATTCTACAAAGCCCGCAAATCGGGCGAGACTCACGCCTGGGAAGCACAGTCGATGCACATCCTGCAGCAGGCCTGTAACCGCGCCTCGTTTGAGCTGTGGAAACAGTATTCGGCCAAGATGCAGTCGATGCCGCCGATCCATCTGCGTGACCTCTTGGCGTTCAAACCGCTGGGCACTGCGATCCCGATTGAAGAAGTGGAAAGCATCACCGCGATCCGCAAACGCTTTGTCACCCCTGGCATGTCGCTGGGCGCGCTGAGCCCTGAGGCCCATAAAACGCTGAACGTTGCGATGAACCGTATCGGCGCCAAGTCGGATTCGGGCGAGGGCGGTGAAGATCCCGCACACTTCGTGCCGGAACCAAACGGTGATAACCCGTCGGCCAAGATCAAACAGGTGGCTTCGGGCCGTTTCGGCGTGACCGCCGAATACCTGAACCAGTGTGAAGAGCTGGAGATTAAGGTCGCCCAGGGGGCCAAGCCGGGTGAAGGTGGTCAGCTGCCAGGCATGAAGGTCACCGACCTGATTGCGCGTCTGCGTCACTCCACCAAGGGCGTGACCCTGATTTCGCCGCCGCCGCACCACGACATCTACTCGATCGAGGATCTGGCGCAGCTGATCTACGACCTGAAGCAGATCAACCCGCGCTGTAAAGTGACCGTGAAACTGGTGGCCGCCTCCGGCGTTGGCACCATCGCAGCCGGTGTGGCCAAGGCCGAAGCTGACGTGATCCTGATTTCAGGTCACAACGGTGGCACCGGGGCCTCGCCTGCAACCTCGATCAAATACGCGGGACTGCCGTGGGAGATGGGCCTGACCGAGGCGCATCAGGTTCTGGCAATGAACAACCTGCGGGATCGCGTGACCCTGCGGACCGATGGTGGTCTGCGCACCGGCCGTGACATCGTGATCGCCGCCATGATGGGCGCCGAGGAATACGGCATCGGCACCGCTGCGCTGATCGCGATGGGCTGTATCATGGTGCGTCAGTGTCAGTCGAACACCTGCCCCGTGGGCGTCTGTACCCAGGATGAGGCGCTGCGTGGCAAGTTCACTGGCAATGCTGACAAGGTGGTGAACCTGATCACCTTCTATGCGCAGGAAGTTCGCGAAATCCTCGCCTCGATCGGTGCGCGCAGCATTGATGAGGTGATCGGCCGTGCCGACCTGCTGAGCCAGGTCAGCCGCGGTTCGGCGCATCTGGATGACCTTGACCTCAATCCGCTGTTGATCACCGTCGATGGCGCACATGAGATCGTCTATAACCGTGACAAGGACCGCAATGCGGTGCCTGACACGCTGGACGCCGAAATCGTGCGCGATGCCCGCCGCTTCCTGGAAGATGGTGAAAAGATGCAGTTGTCCTATGCGGTGCAGAACACGCACCGGACCGTCGGCACCCGCACCTCCAGCCATATCGTCAAGAACTTCGGCATGCGCAACGCGCTGCAATCCGATCACCTGACGGTCAAACTGACGGGCTCGGCCGGTCAGGCGCTGGGCGCCTTTGCCGCCCCGGGTCTGAAGTTGGAAGTGTCTGGCGATGCCAACGACTATGTGGGTAAGGGTCTGTCAGGTGGGACCATTGTGGTGCGTCCGCCGATGGCAAGCCCGCTGGTTGCGGCTGAAAACACCATCATCGGCAACACCGTTCTTTACGGTGCAACCGACGGCTACCTCTTTGCCGCTGGTCGCGCAGGTGAACGTTTTGCGGTCAGGAACTCGGGCGCGAAAGTGGTGATCGAGGGCTGCGGCAGCAACGGTTGTGAATATATGACCGGCGGTGTGGCCGTGATCCTTGGTTCCATCGGGGCAAACTTTGGCGCCGGGATGACCGGTGGCATGGCCTACCTTTATGACCCCGAAGGTAAGGTCGAAGAGCTGATGAACATGGAAACCCTGGTGACCTGCCCGGTGACCGTGGCCCATTGGGAAGAGCAGCTGAAAGCACTGGTTGAGCAGCATCTTGCGGAAACCGGCAGTCAGAAAGCCGCGCGGATCCTGCAGCATTGGGACACGGAGGTGAAGAACTTCACCCAGGTCTGCCCGAAAGAGATGCTGGTCCACATCCCGCATCCGCTGACGGTCGAAGACACCGCTGTTCCGGCTGAATAAGCCGATCCAAAGCGAAACCAGAAAACCGGGGCCCAGTGGCCCCGGTTTTGCGTTTGGGGTGGCAATTGCGGGCCAGTTGTTCCTGAAAATGCCGATTTCTGATAAAATGTTGGAAAATAGTTTCGGGTTGCGTCGTACTACCCTCTGAGAGCGAAAGGGAGCGCCAACATGCTATCATTGAAGGACCTCGCCGCCGGGACCATTCTGTCCCTGATCACCGCAAGCACCGCAATGGCGGGCAGCTGCGGCTATGAATATTGCTGGGGGGCGGTCGGCTCCGCCGCCAATGGGGCCTACGGCTGGGCCCACAGCTATCCCAGCGAACAGCAGGCCTATAGCGCTGTACAGCAAAGCTGTAAGGGCCAGTGCACTGAGATCAAGACCTTCTACAACACCTGTGGTGCGATGGCGCGCTCCCCCAGTGGGGCCTGGGGCTGGGCCTGGGACAACACGCGGGAACGCGCCGAAAACGCGGCCGTTGGGTATTGTTTGCAACACGGCAATGATTGCCGGGTGGTGGTCTGGTCCTGTTCTAAGTAAAATCCTGACCAATCCCGCCGCAGAGCGGGCCGCCAAAGGGCGGATCACTGGTTGAGGATGAACGGGCATGGCGAAAGCCAGAAAATCGCGCAAAGCCAAGAAAGGGTTCTGGGGGCGGCTGTTTGGCTGGCTCTCGGATGAGGTGCGGCAACTGCTGCGCTGGGTTTGGCGCGGGCTGCTGGGGCTTGCTGTTCTGGTGGTGCTCTGGGTGGCGGCCTACAGCGTGATCACCCCGCCCACCACGCTTTATATTCAGCAGGAAAAATCCCGGTTGGGCTCCGTCAAACGCGAATGGGTGCCGATGGATCAGATCGCGCCGGCGATGCAGCGCTCGGTGGTGGCCGCCGAAGACGCCAATTTCTGTGCCCATTGGGGGTTTGACGTCAAAGCGATCCGCGCCGCACTGGCCGAGGGTGGCCGGCGTGGCGGCTCCACATTGACCCAGCAAGTGGTGAAAAACGCCTTCCTCTGGCACGGGCGCACCTGGACCCGGAAATCACTGGAGGCGATGCTGACCCCGGTGGTGGAACTGTTCTGGTCCAAGCGCCGCATTCTTGAGGTCTATCTGAACGTGGCGGAGTTTGATGAAGGTGTCTTTGGGGTCGGGGCCGCTGCCCAGCATTACTTTGGCGTTGGTGCGGCTGAGCTGAGCAAAACTCAGGCGGCGCGGCTGGCGGCGATCCTGCCGTCGCCCAAATCACGCTCGGCCTCCAAGCCTGCGGAATTCACCCGCCGCCGGGCCGCGCAGATCCTGGACGGGGCAGAGACAATCCGCCGGGACGGCCGCGCCGCCTGTTTCGAGGATTGAAAACCGCCCGCTAAACGGGCATGGAGGGGATCAATCCCTGTTTCTTAAGGTCTCTCGCAAGGTATCTGTGCCCATGGCTAAGCTTTATCATTTCCCGCTTTCCCCGTTCTGCCGCAAGCTGCGTCTGGTGCTGGCGGAAAAGCGGATTGAAGTGGAGCTGAGCGAGGAGCGCTATTGGGAACAGGATCCCGATTTCATGCGTCGCAACCCCGCCGGCAAGGTGCCGGTGCTGAAGCTGGACGGCATGACCATGTCGGAAAGCACCGCGATTGTGGAATATCTGGAAGAAGCCTACCCCGAACCGGCGCTGCTGCCGCGCGGCGCACCGGCCCGGTTCGAAGCCCGCCGTATCGCGGCATGGTTTGATGATAAATTCCATCATGAGGTGACCTCAAAGCTGCTTTATGAGCGGGTGCATAAGAAGGTCATGGGGCAGGGCTATCCCGACAGTAAAAACATCAAAGCCGGGGCGCAGCGGATCAAGTATCATCTGGATTACATGGCCTGGCTGCTGGATCAGCGCCGCTGGTTGGCCGGTGATCAGATGAGCATCGCCGATTTCGCCGCCGCGGCCCATCTGTCCGCGCTGGACTATATCAGTGATGTGGACTGGAACCGGCATGAGGTGGTGAAAGACTGGTACGCCAAGATTAAATCGCGTCCGGCCTTCCGGTCGATCCTGGCAGATCAGGTACCGGGCTTCCCGCCGCCGCCGCATTACGCAGACCTGGATTTCTGATCCTCACGCGGGGAGGGGGCGCTGCCCCCTTGGCCTGACGGCCAATTCCCCCGGAGTATTTTGGGAACGTTGAAATGGCAGATGGGCTGAAACAGAGACTGGTTGCACAGGCCCACACCGAAGGGTTTGATGCCGCACGGATCTGCCGCCCCTGGGACATTCCGCAGGTGCCCGCCCGGTTGCAGGCCTTTCTGGAGGCGGGATATCACGGTCAAATGGGCTGGATGGCGGAGCGGGTGCATTGGCGCGAAAACCCGGCGGCGCTGTGGCCCGAGGCGCGATCGGTGATCATGCTGGCCGAAAGCTACACGCCCGAACATGATCCGACCGAGATTTTGCAGCATGCCGATCTGGGCGCGATTTCCGTCTATGCGCAGAACAAAGACTACCATGATCTGGTGAAAAAACGCCTGAAGCGGCTGGCGCGCTGGCTGATTGCTGAGACCGGGGATGAGACCCAAGTGAAGGTGTTCGTGGACACCGCGCCAGTGCCGGAGAAGCCCTTGGGCCAGGCGGCAGGGCTTGGCTGGCAGGGCAAACACACCAATCTGGTCAGCCGCGACTTGGGCAGCTGGTTCTTTATCGGGTCGATCTTCACCACGTTGGAAATAGACTCTGATCCAGCTGAAATCGACCGTTGTGGGTCCTGTGTGGCTTGTCAGGTGGCCTGTCCGACCGAGGCCTTTCCTGCCCCCTATCAACTGGATGCGCGGCGCTGCATTTCCTATCTGACGATCGAACACGATGGTCCGGTCGCTGAGGATCTGCGGGCCAAGATGGGCAACCGGATTTATGGCTGCGATGATTGTCTGGCGGCCTGTCCCTGGAACAAGTTTGCGGTGGAGGCGCGGGAATTGCGCTATGCCGCGCGGGATGAACTGAAGGCGCCGAAACTGGCTGAGCTGGCGCAGTTGGACGATGCCGGGTTTCGGGCGTTTTTCAGCGGCTCCCCGATCAAACGGATTGGCCGCAACCGGTTTGTGCGCAATGTGCTTTATGCCATTGGCAATTCCGGCGATGCGGCCCTGCGTGAGGTGGCGCAGAGCCTTTGTGAGGATGAGGACGCCACGGTGCAGGATGCGGCGCGCTGGGCGGTGGGGCAGCTTCACACGAAATCGCCAGCGGGCTGAAACAAGGCTTCCCTCGCGCCCGCAACTGCCTATTTACTGCGGGTGAGAACAGGAGGGCCGAAATGTCCAAATACACCAAAGATCCGGATGTGATCGCCAATCTGACCGATGAGCAGCGCTGGGTGACCCAGGAAAACGGCACCGAACGGGCCGGGACGGGACGGCTGTTGCGCAACAAGGAACCTGGGATCTACGTTGATGTGGTCTCGGGCGAGCCGCTGTTTGCCTCATCCGACAAATACGACTCGGGCTGTGGCTGGCCCAGCTTTACCAAGCCGATTGAGCCGGCCCATATCGCTGAGCTGGAGGATCGCACCTACGGGATGGTGCGGACCGAGGTGCGATCGGCCCATGGTGACAGCCATTTGGGCCATGTCTTCCCCGATGGGCCACAGGACCGCGGCGGCCTGCGCTATTGCATCAACTCCGCCTCCTTGCGGTTCGTGCATCGTGATGACATGCAGGCGGAAGGATACGGCGACTACCTCAACCAAGTGGAGGATATCTGATGAGCGAACGTGCAGTACTGGCCGGCGGTTGTTTCTGGGGCATGCAGGATCTGATCCGCAGGTTACCCGGCGTCACCGGCACCCGTGTTGGCTACACCGGCGGCGATGTGGAAAACGCGACCTACAAGAACCACGGCACCCATGCCGAGGGGATTGAGATCACCTATGATCCGTCCCTGACCAGCTATCGCAAGCTGCTGGAGTTCTTCTTTCAGATCCATGACCCGACCACGGTGAACCGTCAGGGCAATGATCTGGGGATGAGCTACCGTTCTGCCATCTACTATGTGGATGAGGATCAGAAAGCCGTGGCGCTGGACACCATCGCGGATGTGGAGGCCTCGGGCCTCTGGCCGGGCAAGGTGGTCACCGAAGTGGAGCCTGTGGGCGCCTTCTGGGACGCTGAAGAAGAGCATCAGGATTATCTGGAAAAGCATCCCAACGGCTATACCTGCCATTTCCCGCGGCCGGATTGGGTGTTGCCGAAACGCGGCTGATGTAGAGACTAATCCAGCTGATAGAGACGAAAACGGGCGCCACTGGCGCCCGTTCTTTTGCCGATCTGTTCGTCAGATCAGAAGCGGAAGTTTACCTTCGCCGCAACAGTGGTGGCCTCCACGTCCGAGCCGGAATTGTTGAAGTCGTTGACCTTGTGGTACAGCACTTCGGTGCCCAGCGAGACCTGTTCGGTCACCTTGTGTTCATAGCCAGCACCAACAAAGAAGCCGGTGTCATCACCAACACCTTCAACGTCGATGCGGACAGCACCTGCGGTACCGTAGACCAGGCCATTGCCCAGGTCATAACCGGCGCGCAGTTTCAGGCGCAGCGCGTTTTCCACGTCGGAGCCGCCCAGGCCGATGTCCAGTTGGTCATAGTCGATGCCACCACCGACAACCCAATTGCCAAGGTCCTGATCGTAGCCTGCGGAGAGGCCATAGAAGTTGCCATCGCCCGAGGTGCCGTCTGCTTCCAGATCGGCATAGCCGAGGTTCAGACCCACATAGCCGCCGGTCCAGTCACCGGTGGTGTCTACAACCTGAACCGGGGTTGGGATCGGGTCAGCGGGGGCGGCATCGATTGAGCCAGCGAAGGCGGGGGCGGCGGTCAGAGTTGCTGCAACGCCTGCAATCATCAGTTTGGTCACGGTCATTCGTTTTTTCCTTTGTACCATGGTTGCGCCGGTGGGGATGGCCGGCGCCGTCTTGCAACACGGCGGTAGATAGGCAGTTTTTGCGCGAAGTGAACTGGTTAGTTTAGTTTGGGCGAGACTCTGCTCAAGGCGGATCTTTCGATGCGCCAAAATCTGCCAGCTAACGGGTTGATCCCATAAATGTGAAACGCCGCCCCCTTTAAAAAGGGACGGCGCGTGCCAGCGGTCGGGTCTTTTGGGGCGCTTAGACCGTTAGGCGGTGAACAGATCACCATGGGTTTCGCGCAGGGCTTTTTTCTGAACCTTGCCCATCGTGTTGCGGGGCAGTTCTGATGCCAGCAGGATCTGCTTTGGCTGCTTGAACTTGGCCAGATCGCGGGCGCAGGCCGCCGCGATGGTTTCGCTACTGAGGTCCGCAGCGCTCGGCACCACAATCGCCACCACCGCTTCGCCAAAGTCGGGATGCGGCACGCCGATCACGGCGCTTTCCAACACGCCGGGCAGATCGTCAATCAAGCTTTCCAGCTCTTTCGGGTAGACGTTGAAGCCGCCGGTGATAATCAGATCCTTGGCGCGGCCCACGATGGTGACGTAGCCATCGCTGTCCTGCTGGGCCAGATCCCCGGTGATGAACCAGCCATCCGGGCGCAGCTCTTCAGCGGTTTTTTCGGGCATCTGCCAGTAGCCCTGAAACACATTGTCACCGCGGACCTCAATGACACCGATCTCACCCTCTGCGACCTCAGTCTCGCCTTCCATGATGCGCAGCTCCACGCCGGGCAGCGGGAAGCCCACGGTGCCGGCACGGCGCTCGCCGTCATAGGGGTTGGAGGTGCTCATGTTGGTTTCGGTCATCCCGTAACGTTCCAAAATCCGGTGTCCGGTGCGGGCCTGCCATTGCTCATGCGTATCCACCAACAGAGGGGCGGAGCCTGAGATGAACAGGCGCATATTGGCGGCATGTTCCGGGGTCAGGCGGTCCTGCTGCAACAAGCGGGTGTAGAAGGTCGGCACCCCCATCAGCGCGGTGGCCTTGGGCATGGCGTCCAGAATAGCCTCAGCATCGAACTTGGGCAGGAACACGGTCGATGCGCCCGAAAGCAGAGCCACATTGGTGGCCACAAATAATCCGTGGGTGTGAAAGATCGGCAGCGCGTGGATCAGCACGTCGTCAGAGGTGAACCGCCACAGGTCCACCAGCGCCTCAGAATTGCTGGCCAGGTTCTTGTGGCTGAGCATCGCGCCTTTGGACCGGCCGGTGGTGCCCGATGTGTAAAGGATCGCGGCCAGATCATCTGCACCGCGGGTCACGGGGGCAAAATCAGACTCTGTTTCAGGCAAATCAGCCGTCAGGCTGCCCTGCCCATCCGCATCCAGCGTCAGTACGGTGGCCCCTTCGGCCAGTGGGGTCAGTTCCGCCGCGCGGGCGGGGTCGCAGACCAGAATGCGCGGCGTGGCGTCAGAGACGAAATAGGCGATTTCAGAGCCTGTGTAGGCGGTATTCAGCGGCAGAAAGATCCCGCCAGCCATCACCGTCCCAAGATAGAGCTGCACCGCCTCCAGTGTCTTTTCCACCTGAACGGCCACTCGATCCCCCGGTTCCAGTCCAAGGGCGGTCAACCGCTGTGCCAGACGCTGAGCGCCGTCGAACAGGGCGCCATAGCTGACGTCCGCCTGACCCGGACGCTGGGCAAAGCATTTTTCCGGCGCGCGCGCCGCCATATGGGACAGACGGTGGATCAGGTAGTTGCTGTCATACATGGCGCGCTCCGGCTTTAAATTCTGTTACTGGCTTTTTGGGCATGGTTTTCTGTCAGCGCAAGACGGTAGGAATACACATGCGAAAGGATCCCACATGAACCCCGTCAAAGGCATCGCGTTAAAACTCTGCTCGGTGGTGATGTTCATCACCATGGCGTCGCTGATCAAGGCGGCATCGGAACATGTGCCACCGGGGCAGGCGGTGTTCTTCCGCTCGCTCTTTGCGCTGCCGGTCATTATCGCCTGGCTGACCCTGCGCGGGGATCTGAAAACCGGATTGAAGGTGAAATCCAAGATGGCGCATTTCTGGCGCGGCTTGGTGGGGACCTCAGCCATGGGGATGGGGTTTGCCGGTTTGGGCCTGCTGCCGCTGCCGGAGGTCACCGCGATCGGCTATGCCGCGCCGTTGCTGACCGTTGTCTTCGCTGCGATGTTCCTTGGCGAAGAAGTGCGGCTGTTTCGGATGTTTGCCGTGGGGCTGGGCCTGTTGGGGGTTATGATCGTGATTGAGCCGCGATTGACCCTATTGCAGGGCGAAACCGTGCAAACGGCGCAGGCCTTGGGGGTGGTTTTGACCCTGATGGGTGCCACTTTTGCGGCGTTGGCGCAGATCCACATCCGCAATATGGTCCAGAGCGAGGAAACCTCCGCGATTGTGTTCTACTTCTCCCTCACCGCGACGGGCTTATCGTTGCTGACATTGCCGTTTGGCTGGGTGGTGCCGACGGGGCCTGAGGCCATGTTGCTGATCGGGGCGGGCATTCTTGGTGGGTTTGGGCAGATTTTCCTGACCTCGTCTTACCGATTTGCAGGCGCGTCGGTTGTGGCGCCGTTTGACTATGCCTCGATGATCCTAGCGCTGGCGATTGGCTATTTCATCTTTGATGAGGTGCCGACCGGCCAGATGATGGCGGGCGCTGCGCTGGTTGTCTTTGCTGGTGTGTTGATCATTCTGCGTGAACATGCGCTGGGCCTGCGTCGGTCCAAGGCGCGCTCCGGCATGACGCCACAGGGGTGAGGATGAGACTCTCTTTGGTTTGAAGATTAGCGCCGTCCCGAGGGGTGGCGCAATCGCGCCGCCCTGTGGGGGCGGGACGGCGCGGCCCAACAGTGCCTGTTGGGCGGTACTTGGAATAGATGTGTTGGCTGAAGCCTGAAGCTACAAAAAAGCCCCCGACCCGAGGGGCGGAGGCTTTCCTGAATTATATATGTCAGCTTACCCAGCCGCAGCGCGTTCTTCGGCGCGTTGGCGCAGGGCAGCGCGTTTGGTGCTGATCGAGGCGGTGATCACCCCAACCGTCACAATGGCGATCATGATGGTCGACAGCGCGTTGATCTCAGGGCTGACACCCAGACGCACGGCGGACCAGATCTTCATCGGCAGGGTGGTGGCCCCGGGACCGGTGGTGAAGCTGGCAATCACCAGATCATCCAGCGACAAGGTAAAGGCCAGGAGCCAGCCGGAAATCACCGCCGGGGCAATGATCGGCAGGGTCACCAGACGGAAGCTTTCAAACGGGGTACATCCTAGATCCAGCGCCGCCTCTTCCAGCGATTTGTCAAAGGCCACCAGCCGCGAGGACACCACAACCGACACGTAGCACATGGAAAATGTGGCATGGGCCAGAATGATGGTCTGGGCGCTGAGCTGGGTGAAAACCGGTTTGAACAGCAGGAACAGTGACAGGCCGGTGATCACCTCTGGCATCACCAGTGGCGCGAAGATCATGCCGGAAAACAGCGTTCGCCCCATAAAACGCCCGCCGCGCACCATGACATAGGCGGCCATCGTGCCCAAAACGGTCGCGAGGGTTGAGGAGACCACCGCCACCTTGATGGTGACCCAGGCCGCATCCAGCATCTGGGTGTTGTTGAGCAGCTCACCGTACCATTTGGTCGAAAAGCCGGCCCAAACCGTCACCAGTTTTGAGGCGTTGAAGCTGTAGATCACCAGAATGATCATCGGCAGATAAAGGAAGGCAAAGCCCAAGGTCAGGGCCGTTGCATTGAACCAGGTGAAACGCTTCATTGCTCGGCCTCCCGCTGCTTCTGCTCATTGCGTTGGAACAGGATGATCGGAATGATCAGGATCAGGAGGAGCACAACAGCCACTGCTGCGGCCACCGGCCAGTCCCGGTTGGCAAAGAACTCTTCCCACAGAACCTTACCGATCATCAGGGTCGAGGATCCGCCCAGAAGGGAGGGGATCACAAATTCGCCGATGGCCGGGATGAACACCAGGAAACAGCCCGCGATGATGCCGTTTTTCGACAGCGGAATGGTCACCAGCCAGAAGGCGGTGAACCGCGAACAGCCCAGATCCTCGGCCGCTTCCAGCAGGCTGCCATCCAGTTTTTCTAGCGCCGAATAGATCGGCAGGATCATGAAGGGCAGGTAGGTGTAAACGATGCCGATGTAGACGGCCTTGTTGGTGTTCAGGATGATCAACGGTTCATTGATTACACCCAGCCACATCAGGAACTGGTTCAGCAGACCCTCCTGGCTGAGGATACCCATCCAGGCGTAAACCCGGATCAGGAAACTGGTCCAGAACGGCAGGATGATCAGCATCATCAGCGTAGCACGCCACTGTTCCGGCGCCTGCGCCATCGCATAGGCGATCGGATAGCCCACCAGCAGCGCAAACAGGGTCGAAAACACCGCGATCTGCAGGCTGGAGACATAGGCCTTCCAGTAGAGGTCATCCTCGGTCAGCCAGACAAAGTTTTCAAAGTCCAGCGCGCCAAAGAAGGATTTTATCCCCTCCCAGCCGGTCGTCAGATCTAGCTGCGGGGTATAGGGCGGGATAGCCAGAGCTGTGTCGCTGAGCGAGATCTTCAACACGATCACAAAGGGGATCAGGAAGAGCGCCAGCAGCCACAGATAGGGCACCGATATGAGGAAAAGACGCCGCATGATCAGCGCTCCAGCACGGACCCGGCGGTCAGGGTCCAGCTGAGCCAGACCTCATCTTCCCAGGTAAATGTGCGCCGCGACAGACGGCGGGTGTTGGTTTGCTGCGCTTTGATCATCACACCGCCGGGCAGTTCAACGTGATAGGTCGAGATGTTGCCCAGATATCCGATGTCGATGATCTTACCCTTCACCGCGTTCATCGCGCCTTCGGGTTTTTCCGGGCTGATGCCGATCTTTTCCGGCCGGATCGCCACAAAGGCTTTCTGACCGTCGCTCAGCTGGCGGGTGGTTTTGGCATGGAAGGGCTCCTGCCCGTCGTGCCACAGAATGTCATAGCCATCTTCGCTGGTCTTCTTGGCGGTGCCTTCGATGATGTTCACATCCCCAATGAAGTCCGCCACATAGACCGAGTTCGGCTCTTCATAGATCTTATCCGGGGTGGAGACCTGCATGATCTTGCCGTCATCCATCACCGCAACGCGGCTGGCGACGGTCATTGCCTCTTCTTGGTCGTGGGTCACGATCACGAAGGTGGTGCCGGTCTTTTCCTGAATGTCCATCAGTTCAAACTGGGTCTCTTCGCGCAGCTTCTTGTCCAACGCGCCAAGGGGTTCATCCAGCAACAGCAGTTTGGGCGCGCGGGCCAGCGAACGGGCCAGGGCCACACGCTGACGCTGACCACCGGAAATCTGATGCGGCTTGCGTTTGGCGAATTTACTCAACCGGGTGAGGCGCAGCATCTCATCGACGCGGGCGTTCATCTCTTCCTTGGGCATTTTCATCCGCTTCAGGCCGAAAGCGATGTTTTCCCAGATCGAAAGATGCGGGAACAGGGCGTAGGACTGGAACATCATGTTCACAGCACGTTCATTGGGCGGCACATTGGCCATGTCCTGACCGGCGATCAGAATCTGGCCCTCGGTGGGGGTTTCAAACCCGGCCAGCATCCGCATCATCGTGGTTTTGCCGCAGCCCGAAGGCCCAAGCAGCGCAAAGAACTCGCGGGCGTAGATATCCTGTGTCAGATCATCAATCGCGGTGAAGGTGCCAAAACGTTTGGTCACGCCTTTGAATTGGATCAGTGGCGTTTCATTGGGGTCTTCCCAAGGTGCAAAAACGGTCTGTGTCATGCCTGTCCCTGTCAGAAAAAAGGCCCGCCCTTGAGGGGGCGGGCCCGTATTGGAAATGGCTTAGGTGCCGGATTTCACTTTGGTCCACAGACGGGTCACAACCCGCTGGGTTTTCGCCGGGTAAGGCGTGGTGATGTAGAAGTTCGACATGGTGTCGGCATCCGGGTAGATCGCCGGGTCGCCGATCACATCCTCAACCAGATGTTCCTGCGAGGCGATGTTGCCATTGGCGTAGTAAACATAGTTCGACGCCGTCGCCATGTTCTGCGCGTCCAGAATGAAGTTTAGGAACTTATGCGCGCCTTCAGGGTTCGGGGCATCGGCCGGGATTGCCATCTGGTCAAACCACATCAGCGAACCTTCGGCGAAGGCGTTATAGGCGATGTCTACACCGTTTTCGGCTTCGGCTGCGCGGTCACGGGCCTGCAGGATGTCACCGGACCAGCCAACAGCCACACAGATGTCACCGTTTGCCAGCGCGTTGATATATTCCGAGCTGTGGAATTTCTGGATGTAGGGGCGGACGGCGGTCAGGACCGGCTCAGCCTTTTCGATGACGGCTTTGTCGTGGCTGTCGGGGTTTTCACCCAGATACTGCAGCACCATCGGGATGATTTCGGAAGGTGCATCAAGGATGTGCACGCCACAGGCGGCCAGTTTTTCCATGTTGGCCGGGTTCAGCACCAGCTCCATGCTGTTCAGCGGCGCGTCGTCGCCCAGGATCTCTTTGACCTTGCCGACGTTCACACCAATGCCGGTGCTGCCCCACATGTAGTTGATCGAGTAGGCGTTTTCGGGGTCATAGCCCGAGGTCACGTCTTTGATCAGGTCCCAGAGGTTGCCGTGGTTCGGCAGCTGGGCCAGGTCCAGTTTCTGGAACGCGCCCGCTTGGATCTGACGCTGCAGGAAGGTGCCCGAGGGAACCACAACATCATAGCCAGAGCCACCGGCCAGCATTTTGGTTTCCAACAGTTCGTTGCTGTCAAACACGTCGTAGATCAGGTCGATGCCGGTTTCGGCTTCGAACTTGGTCAGCAGATCTTCGTCGATGTAATCGGACCAGTTATAGACCCGGACTTCTTCGGCGCTGGCTGCGCCCGCCATCAGAGCCACTGCGGCGCTTGCCGACAGGATTTGCTTTTTCATAGGTAACACTCCCTTTGATCACGGGTCTTCCGCCCGACAATCGAATTTGATCAAGTTTTGCCGCTCATGGCAATATGGTAATGTTTCCACGCTGTCGTTAAACTCGCAAGCGAGGGAACTGAGAGAGTATGGAGAAAAGCGTCATTATGGACGGGGACGCCCAGAAATTGACCGGCGAGACAGCGGGCGAACCGCGGCTGCCAGCGCATGAAATTGTGTACCGAAAACTGCGCGAGCAAATCCTCTTTGGAGAGATCGCTCCGGGGGAGCCTGTGACCATCCAGGGGCTGACCGCCCGGCTGGAGGCCGGGATGACCCCCGTGCGGGAAGCGATCCGCCGTCTGACCGCGGAAGGTGCGCTGAAGTTTCAGGGCAACCGGCGGGTGATTGTGCCGCATTTGACGGCCGCAAACATCGAAGAGATTATCATTGCACGTCAATGTGTTGAGGGTGAACTGGCAGAGCGCGCCACCCACCGTATGACCCGCGATCACGTGGCCGAGCTGACACGGCTGGACGCCGAGCTGGATGCTGCCATCGTGCGCGGCGATCTGCAGGCGTATCTGGAGTATAATTACCGCTTTCACCGGCTGATTTACGATCTGGCCGACGCCCCAATTCTGGCCGATCTGGCCGAGGGTCTGTGGCTGCGGTTTGGCCCGTCGCTGCGCGTGGTCTGTGGCCGGGTTGGCACCCAGAACCTGCCCGACAAACACAAGGACCTTTTGGCGGCCATGTCGGCCGGGGATGGCCCACGTGCTGCAGCCGCCTGTCTGGAAGATATGATGCAAGGAATGGAGCAGGTGCGCGAGATGCTTGCCTAAATTTTGGGCGCCGCTGATTCGATTGACATTCGTTAATTTGATCATATTCTTGAAATATGAGCCGGCCGCGCGGGCTGAGTCGGTGTGTTTTCTATTCAGATGAGGTGTCAGATGACTGTAATCTCGAATCATATGCCGACGGCAGAACTGCAGGCGCTGGACGCGGCGCACCATATGCATCCCTTCACCACGCAGGACGATCTGGCCAAACAGGGCGCACGGGTGATCACCCGCGCCGATGGGGTCTGGATCCATGACAGCGAAGGCAACCAGATCATTGATGGCATGGCCGGTCTGTGGTGCGTGAACGTCGGCTACGGCCGGGATCGTCTGGCCGAGGTGGCGGCCCGCCAGATGAAAGAGCTGCCCTATTACAACACCTTCTTCATGACGACCCATGTGCCCGCCATTGCGCTTAGCCAGAAACTGGCAGAACTGGCGCCGGGCAATCTGAACCATGTGTTCTACGCCGGGTCCGGGTCGGAAGCGAATGACACCAACATCCGCATGGTGCGCACTTATTGGGCGCAGAAGGGCAAGCCTTCGAAGAAGGTGATCATCAGCCGCAAAAACGCCTATCACGGTTCCTCGGTCGGCTCGGCCAGCCTGGGCGGGATGACTGGTATGCACGCACAAGGCGGCCTGCCGATCGCTGACATTCACCACATTGATCAGCCCAACTACTGGGCCGAAGGTGGTGAGTTGAGCCGCGAAGAGTTTGGTCTGGAGCGTGCGCGCCAGCTGGAGCAGGCCATCCACGACATTGGCGAAGACAATGTTGCGGCCTTTATTGCCGAGCCGATCCAGGGCGCAGGCGGCGTGATCGTTCCGCCAGAAACCTACTGGCCGGAAATTAAACGGATCTGCGACAAGTATGAGATCCTGCTGATCGCGGATGAGGTGATCTGTGGCTTTGGCCGGACCGGCAACTGGTTTGGCTCGCAGACCGTGGGCTGGACCCCGGACATCATGACCATCGCCAAAGGCCTCAGCTCGGGTTATGCGCCGATCGGTGGTTCGATTGTCAGCGATGAGGTGGCAGAGGTCATCGGCGCCTGTGAGTTCAATCACGGCTACACCTATTCCAGCCACCCGGTTGCCGCTGCCGTGGCGCTGGAGAATCTGAACATCATGCAGGAAGAAAACGTTGTGGAGCATGTGCAGAACGACGTTGGTCCCTACCTGAAAGAAAAGTGGGAATCGCTGGTGGATCACCCGATGGTTGGTGAAGCCAACATTGTGGGCATGATGGGCTCCATCGCGCTGACCCCGCACAAAGAAAGCCGCGCCGCCTTTGCCGCTGATGCCGGCACCGTGGGCTACATGTGCCGTGAGCGCTGCTTTGCCAACAATCTGGTGATGCGCCATGTGGGCGACCGGATGATCATCTCGCCGCCGCTGGTGATGACCCGCGCCGAGGTGGACATTCTGTTCGAACGCGCGGTCAAGTCGCTTGACGAAGGCATGGCACGCGCCAAGGATGAAGGCCTGTGGGTGGCTGCGTCCTGATTTGAACCGTGATGCCCCCTGAACCTGAGGGGGGATATCATGCGTGCACTTGCGAAATTCATAGGCCTCATCCTGATTTTGGGTGGGGCCTATTTGTGTTTTTGGCCGGTCTCTGTTGATCCAGTGGCCTGGGAGGCGCCGCAAAACCCCGGGTATGTCGGGGATTTTGCGCCCAATGACGGCTTGGCTTGGCTGCGATTTGTGGATCTGCAGGGGCGCAAAGGGCCCGAGGATGCGGATATCGGCCCGGATGGACTGATCTATATGGCCACCCATGACGGGGAGGTCTTGCGCAGCACTGTGGATGGCCCGGCAGAGGTCTGGGTGAATACCGGCGGTCGGCCGCTGGGGATCGAATTTGGCCCGGATGGGGTGCTGTATGTGGCGGATGCCTTCCGTGGCCTAATGGCGGTATCTGCGGATGGGCAGCTGCGCCTGTTGACCGATCAAGTTGATGGCACACCGATCCTGTATGCCAATGATCTGGATATTGCGTCCGATGGCCGGATCTATTTCACCGACAGTTCGATGCGTTTCTCTGCCGCGGCAGAGGGCAGCACGCTGGCGGCATCGGTGTTGGATCTGGTGGAGCATTCTGCAACGGGGCGGGTGCTGCGCTTTGATCCTGTCAGCGGCGTGACCGAGGTGCTTGCAACCGGCCTGAGCTTCGCCAATGGGCTGGCGCTGACCGAAGATGAAAGCGCGATACTGGTTCTGGAAACCGGCGGCTACCGTATGTGGCGCTATCCGATCGATGGTGGCGCGGGGGAGGTCATCCTGAAGGATCTGCCCGGGTTTCCCGACAACCTGAACCGGCTGAGCGATGGCAGTTTCGCCATGGGGCTGGTCAGCCCGCGAAATGCGATCATGGACCGTTTGTCCGGATCACCGTTCCTACGCCGGATGGTGATGCGCCTGCCTGATGCGATGAAGCCGGCACCCACACGTTATGGTTTTTTGATTCGAACTGATTCGTCTGGCGCGGTACTTCAGACCCTGCAGGATCCCACCGGTGCCTATGCTTTGATCACAGGCGCTGTCGATTTGCCCGATGGGCGCTTGGTGGTCACTTCGCTGACCGAACCGCGGCTAGGAATCTTGCCGTCGGGGCAGTGAACCACTTGTATACAACGGTCTGATGCGGGTGCGGATTGCTGGAATCGGCGAAGCCACCTGATCGAATTCGCGTCAGTCAAAAGGCTAAATGCGACGAAGGACGTCGCTTTTTTGCTCAAAAATGCCGCGATCTGGTTGCAACCTAACGGAAGTCGCGTTTTAGTCTTGGGAAACGAGCGAGAAAATCGCCGAACATAAAAGCGGGGAGTTGCTTTGCCTGACGGATCTTCTAGCGATGCTTTTGTCGCCTTCGAACGCGTGCAAAAGAGTTACGACGGTGAAAACCTGGTCGTAAAAGACCTGAACCTTTCCATGCCCAAGGGCGAGTTTCTAACGATGCTTGGCCCGTCGGGGTCCGGAAAAACCACATGCCTGATGATGCTGGCCGGTTTTGAAACCGCCACCCACGGCGAAATCCTTCTTGATGGGCGTCCGATCAACAACATCCCCCCGCACAAGCGCGGCATCGGGATGGTGTTCCAGAACTACGCTCTGTTCCCTCACATGACGGTTGCCGAAAACCTGTCCTTCCCGCTGGAAGTGCGCAAGATGGGCAAATCTGACCGTGAGGCGAAGGTGAAGCGCGCCTTGGACATGGTCCAGATGGGGGCCTTTGGCGGCCGTCGTCCGGCGCAGCTGTCCGGTGGTCAGCAGCAGCGGATCGCTCTGGCCCGTGCGCTGGTGTTTGAACCGGAACTGGTTCTGATGGACGAACCGCTGGGCGCGCTGGACAAGCAGCTGCGTGAACACATGCAGTTCGAGATCACCCGCCTGGCCCATGAGCTGGGCATCACCACGGTTTACGTGACCCACGACCAGACCGAAGCGCTGACCATGTCAGACCGCGTTGCGGTGTTTGATGATGGCCGCATTCAGCAGCTGGATCCGCCAGACACGCTCTATGAGGAGCCCAAGAACAGCTTCGTTGCGCAGTTCATCGGTGAAAACAACACCCTCGAAGGTGTGGTTACTGAAATGAGCGGTGACAAATGTGTTGTGAAACTGGACGACGGTGAACTGATCGACGCCAAGCCGGTCAATGTCAGCGCCGTTGGCGATCGCACCCGCGTGTCGATCCGTCCTGAGCGCGTCGAATTTAACAAAGAGCGTCTGCAAGATGGCGCCCACACCCTGAAAGCCGAAGTGCTGGAATTCATCTACATGGGTGACATTTTCCGCACCCGTCTGCGGGTTGCTGGCAATGACGAGTTCATCGTCAAGACCCGTAACGCCCCGGACCAGGTGCGCCTGCAGCCAGGTCAGCAGATCGAGATCGGCTGGCTGCCGCAGGATTGTCGCGCGCTCGACGCGTGATGCGGACAACTTCTGCATCCCCCTAGTGGGGGTGCAGACCGCCTGAGGCCCTTTGTCGTTTCCCCCGTGACGACGGGCCCAAACAATAAATTAACGGGATCAACTCTGGGAGAATAAGTATGAAACTCACCAAGATCTTTATGACCTCTACCGCTCTGGCTTTCGCAGCTGGCGCAGTGGCGGCGGCTGATATGGCCAACGAAATGACCATCGTGTCCTGGGGTGGTGCCTACTCCAAGTCGCAGCTGAAGGCCTATCACGAGCCCTATTCGGCGAACACCGGCGTGACCATCATCAACGACGACAGCTCGGGTGAAGCGGTATCGAAGCTGCGCGCCATGAACGAAGCTGGCAACGTGACCTGGGATGTTGTGGACGTTGAAGCCGCTGACGCGATGCGTCTGTGTGACGAAGGCCTGGCCGAAGAAATCGACTTCAACACCATGCTGGCCCCTGCACCTGATGGCACTTCGGCCGAAGATGACTTCGGCGCAATGCTGGTTTCCGACTGCTTCATCCCGCAGATCGTATTCTCGACCACCTTTGGCTACCGCACCGACCTGGTTGGCGACACCCCGCCCAGCTCGGTCTGTGACGTCTTTGACCTGGAAGCCTACCCGGGCAAGCGCGCGCTGGCGAAAAAGCCGATCGGCAACGTAGAATGGGCGCTGCTGTGTGACGGTGTTCCGAAGGACGAGATCTACGAAGTTCTGGAAACTTCCGAAGGTCAGGACCGCGCACTGGCGAAACTGGACACCATCAAAGACCAGACCATCTGGTGGTCCGCTGGCGCCGACACCCCTCAGCTGCTGGCTGACGGCGAAATCGTAATGGGCTCGACCTTCAACGGTCGTCTGTTCTCGGTCATCGAAGAGCAGAAACAGCCGGTTGCTATGCTGTGGGACGCTCAGGTGTTTGACATCGACGGCTGGATCATCCCCGCCGGTCTGAGCGAAGAGCGCAAAGCCCGTGCTCTGGACTACATCTACTTCGCCACCGACACCCAGCGTCTGGCGGATCAGGCCAAGTACATCTCCTACGGTCCGGCCCGTGCCTCCTCGGCGCCGCTGGTAGGTAAGCACGCCGAACTGGGCATCGACATGGCGCCGCACATGCCGACCGATCCGGCGAACGCCAAGAACACCTTCCTGAACAACTATGAGTTCTGGGCGGACTATCGCGACGATATCGACGCGAAATTCCAGGCTTGGCTGGCCAAGTAAGAAGCTGAACTTTCAGCTTTGATATAAAGGATGGGCCGCAACGTACGGCCCATCCACACCAAATTTCCGACGGGGACACCATGAGCGTTACAACCGATACCGGCCAAGCTACGGGCCCAGTGTTGGCCGCAGACGGCACACCGCTAAAGCGCAGCCTCAGCCGCGCCCTTCGCCGCCAGAAGATGCGAGCATTGATGCTGATTGCACCGCTGCTGATCTTCGTCCTGGTTTCATTCATCATTCCTATCGGCTCGATGCTGTTCCGCTCAGTGGAAAATGACATCGTCGCTGATACGCTGCCGCTGACCGTGGTTGAACTGCGCAATTGGGACGCCGAAAGCGGCGAATTGCCGGATGAGGCGCTTTATGCAGCCTTCGCCACCGATATGGTCGCTGCGATTGAAGCCAAAAAACACACACGTCTGGGCACCCGTCTGAACTATGAGCAGACCGGCATGTCGTCGCTGTTCAGAAAATCCGGCCGCAAACTGAAAAAACTCGACCCTGCAGCCGATGCGCCTTTCAAAGAAAAGATCATCGATATCGACAAGAAGTGGGGCGATGTTGAGACCTGGCGGACGATCAAAACGCATTCTGTGCGGCTGACAAACGGCTATTTCCTGAACGCCGTGGACATGCGCCGTACCCCTGAGGGCGCGCAATCGCAGCCCGAAGACAAGCAGATCCTGATCAAGCTGTTCCAGCGGACGCTGATCATGTCGGTGATCATCACCGTGTCCTGTATCATTCTTGGCTACCCGGTGGCCTGGATTCTGGCCAACCTGCCGATGCGCACCGCCAACATCCTGATGATCCTGGTGTTGCTGCCCTTCTGGACATCGCTTCTGGTGCGAACCTCGGCGTGGAAAGTGATGCTGCAACAACAGGGGGTGGTCAATGAGGTGCTGGTGTGGCTTGGCATGGTTGCGGATGACTCACGCCTTGTGCTGATCAACAACCAGACCGGTACGATCATCGCGATGACCCACATCTTGCTGCCGTTCATGATCCTGCCGATGTATTCGGTGATGCAGACGATCAAACCTTATTACGTGCGCGCTGCAAAATCGATGGGCGCCACCGATTGGACGGCCTTCTGGCGCGTCTACTTCCCGCAGTCCATTCCGGGCATCGGGGCGGGGTCGATCCTCGTGTTTATTCTGGCGATTGGCTACTACATCACGCCTGAAATCGTCGGCGGCACCAAAGGTGTCTTCATCTCGAACCGGATCGCATACCACATCTCCAGCTCACTGAACTGGGGTCTGGCAGCGGCGCTTGGCACCATTCTGCTGGCGGTGGTTCTGATCCTTTACTGGGCCTACGATAAGATCGTTGGCATCGACAACGTGAAGCTGGGGTAACGAACATGGCTGCACTTACTCCCATCTCTCGCAAACCCATGTCACTGGTCATGCCCACTGTGGGCGCGGCCGGGGCGCTGCTGGGGCTCTTTGTTGGCACTGCAAACGGATCCGGCCTTGCCGGCATCGTGATCGGTGCGGCGCTGATCGTGGCCATGGCTGCGGTCTTCATCTTCGGCCTGAAAAACGAAGGCCTAGCCAAGTGGATCTCCATCGCGCTGCTGTCTGTTCTGGGCTTTGTCTTCGGCGGTGTGCCGGGGGTGATCCTGGGCGCCGTCTTTGGCTGGCTGTTCCACTGGTTCATCTACTGGCTTTACGAAGGGCGCTATCGTCAGCGTCTGCTGCCCTACCTGACACCGCGCCAGGTGCTGTGGCACTATACCTTCCGGGTGATCTGTGGGGCGATCTTTACCTTCCTGATCACACCGATCCTGGTGGTGATGCCGCTGTCGTTCAACGCGCAGGACTTCTTTACCTTTACGCCTGAAATGCTGCGTCTGGATCCGGAAGGCTATTCGCTGAAGCACTACCGCGACTTCTTCACCAACAATGAATGGCAGCGCTCATTCAAGAACTCGCTGATCATCGCGCCGATTGCGACGGTCATCTCGGTGAGCCTGGGCACCCTGGCGGCCATTGGCCTCAGCCAGAGCCACGTGCCGTTCAAACGGGCGATCATGGCGATCCTGATTTCGCCGATGATTGTGCCGTTGATCATTTCGGCCACCGGCATGTTCTTCTTCTATAGCCAGATCGGCAACTGGCTGGAAGGATCGCTGGGCCTCGACAAGACCTTTGTGGGCTACATCAAAGTGGTACTGGCGCATGCTGTGCTGGGCATTCCCTTCGTGATCATCACCGTCACCGCAACGCTGGTGGGTTTTGACAACTCACTGACCCGTGCGGCGGCGAATATGGGGGCGAACCCGGTGACCACCTTCTTCAAGGTGCAGATGCCGCTGATCCTGCCCGGCGTGATCTCAGGTGGCCTTTTCGCCTTCATCACCTCGTTTGACGAAGTGGTTGTGGTGCTGTTTGTCGGCTCGGCCAGCCAGAAGACGCTGCCATGGCAGATGTTCACCGGCCTGCGCGAGCAGATCTCACCGACCATTCTGGCGGTGGCGACGATCCTTGTTGTGATCTCAATCGGTCTGCTGACCACGGTGGAACTGTTGCGCCGTCGCTCCGAGCGTCTGCGCGGGATGAGCCCGGGTTAACCTGACCTCACCATCGCGAAACTAAACGGTGCGCGCCCTTCGGGGCGCGCGCTTTGTTTCTCGGGGCCTCCGGCCGGAGTATTTGGGGATCATTGAAAGACATGAAAAAGGCGGCCTCCGCATTGGGGCCGCCTTTGCTGTCAGTTGGTCCTGATGGATCAGGCGCGCACCAGCGCCTCATAGGCCTCAGAAATTTCACGGGTCAGCGTGCCGACCTCAAAGGTGAAATCGCCGATCTGGCCCACCGGGGTGACCTCGGCGGCGGTGCCGGTCAGCCAGCACTGTTCGAAGGAGGCCAGCTCTTCCGGCAGGATGTGGCGTTCGATGACGTTCACGCCGCGCTCTTTCAGCATGCCAACCACGGTCTGGCGGGTGATGCCGTTCAGGAAGGCGTCAGGCTTGGGTGTGTGCACTTCGCCGTCTTTCACGAAGAAGATGTTGGCGCCGGTCGCCTCGGCCACATAGCCGCGGTAGTCATACATCATTGCGTCCGAGCAGCCTTTGTCTTCGGCGGCGTGTTTCGACATGGTGCAGATCATGTAGAGGCCGGCGGCTTTGGCTTCATGCGGGATGGTGGCGGGGTCAGGACGGCGCCATTTGGCGATGTCGAGTTTGGCGCCCTTCATCTTGGCGTCGCCATAGTAGTTGCCCCATTCCCAGGCAGCGACGGCGACCTGCACCGGGTTCTTGCGCGACGCAACACCCATGTCTTCACCCGCGCCGCGCCAGGCGACAGCCCGTACGTAGGCGTCCTGCCAGCCGTTGGCCTTCAGCACTTCGTATTTGGCGGCTTCCAGTTCTTCGACCGAGTAGGGGATTTCCATGTCCAAGAGTTCGGCTGATTTGATCAGACGTTCGGAGTGTTCCACCGATTTGAAGATCTTGCCGTTGTAGCAGCGTTCCCCTTCGAACACCGAGGAGGCATAGTGCAGCGCGTGGCTGAGAATGTGAACATTGGCGTCACGCCATTCCACCAGTTTGCCATTCATCCAGATCTTGCCGTCGCGATCGTCATAACCGGCCATTGTCGTCTCTCCTGCCCTAGATGGGGTGTTTGCGAAAATTGCGCCGAATTGGACCGGACCGGACATATTCTTGCGCGAAAACTGCGATTCGGTAGCATTCCGATCTTGGAAAGTCAATAAGACTGACATAAGCTGATGAAACCATTGGCAGTAGGTGAGTTTTGGAGGATTGGATGAGCGACGTTGGTACGGGCGAGAATCTCCTCTTTCTGACGGATGAGCAGCTGCGACAGGGGATCGAGGCGATGTTCTTCGCCTATCGTGGATTTACCGCGGATCCTGATCGGATTTTGACCGGCATGGCCTACGGCCGCGCCCATCACCGGGCCATCCACTTTATCAACCGTGCCCCGGGCACAACGGTGAACAACCTGCTGATCCTGCTGGGGGTTACCAAACAGTCGCTGAACCGGGTGCTGCGGACCCTGATTGAAGATGGGCTGGTTGAAAGCCGCGTTGGGGTCAGCGACAAGCGCGAGCGCAATCTGTACCTGACCGATGCAGGTCAGGAGCTGGAGCGCAAACTGTCTGATGCCCAACGCGCCCGTATGCGTGCGGCTTACCGGGCTGCGGGGCCGCAGGCGGTGGCCGGGTTCCGGCAGGTTCTGGAGGCGATGATGGATCCTGAAATGCGCCGCAAATACCACGCCCTGAGGGAGAGCGGCGCATGAGTGACGTAGACGCCCACCTGCTGATTGTCGATGATGATGAGCGGATCCGCAGCCTGTTGCAGAAGTTTCTGATCCGTAATGGTTTCCTGGTGTCGGCGGCGCGTGATGCGGCGCATGCGCGGCGGCTGTTGTCGGGGCTTGATTTCGATATGATCGTGATGGACGTGATGATGCCCGGTGAGGATGGCGTCAGCCTGACCCGCGATCTGCGCCAGACCATGAGCACCCCGATCCTGCTGTTGACCGCCAAGGGCGAAACCACCGACCGGATTGCCGGGTTGGAGGCGGGGGCCGATGACTACCTGTCAAAACCCTTTGAGCCCAAAGAGCTGCTGTTGCGGATCAATGCCATTCTGCGCCGTATGCCCGAGCCAGAGGCCAAGGATGCAGCCCCCAAGGTGCTGAGCCTTGGCCCGATCCGCTACGATATTGATCGCGGCGAACTGTGGCGCGGCGATGAGATTGTGCGTTTGACCGCCACCGAAAGCCAGCTGATGAAAATTTTCTCGGCCTTGCCCGGTGAGGCGATCAGCCGGGCCAAGCTGGTGGAGGATCTGGGCCGTGACCGGGGCCAGGCGCAGGAACGTGCTGTGGATGTGCAGATCACCCGGCTGAGGCGCAAGTTGGAAAGCGATCCGAAACAGCCGCGGTATCTGCAAACGGTGCGCGGTGCAGGCTACATGCTGGCGCCGGATTAAAGCGCCATCGTGGCGCGGGCGCCGGTCTCGACTTCACCCGCAAAATATGGTCTGACAGCGCGTAACGATCAGGTTTGGATGGAGAGGCCGCATGAGCGAGAAACCCGTCAGTGAGATGAGCTTTGAAGATGCGATGCGAGAGCTGGAAACCGTTGTTGGCCAGCTGGAGCGTGGCGATGTTGCGCTTGAGGATTCCATCAAGCTCTATGAGCGCGGCGCAGAGCTGAAGAAGCGCTGCGAAGCCAAGCTGAAAGAGGCCGAGGAAAAAGTGGCTGCGATCACTTTGGATGGGGAAGGCCAGCCCAACGGCCTGAATGCGGTCGAAGGTCTTTAAGTGTTTGAAACCCGTTTGAAAGACGCCGCATCGCAGGTGCAGGCGCATCTGGATGATGTGATTGGTTCCATGGGCGATCTGCCGGTAGTGCAGGCGATGTCCTATGCCAGCGCGGGCGGTAAACGGCTGCGGGCCTTTCTGGTGTTGGAAAGCGCCCGGTTGCACGGGATTGCGCCGGAACAGGCGATCTGGGCTGCGGCCTCGGTTGAGGCGCTGCATGCCTATTCGCTGGTGCATGATGATCTGCCGGCGATGGATGATGATGACCTGCGGCGCGGCTTGCCGACCGTCCATGTGAAATGGGATGAGGCCACCGCGGTTCTGGCGGGCGATGCGTTGCAGACGCTGGCGTTTGAATTGTTGGCGCGGCCAGAAGCCTCAGCCGATCCGTTGGTACGCGCGGAACTGGTGCTGCGGATGGCCCGCGCGGTGGGGGCTGAGGGCATGGTCAAAGGGCAGGCGCTTGATATTGCGGCTGAAACGGCGGCAACACCGCTGACGCTGGACCAGATCACCGAACTGCAGGCCGGGAAAACCGGGGCGCTGATCGAATGGTCGGCCTGTGCTGGCGCGGTGCTGGCGGGGGCGGACACCGAAGCGCTGAGCATCTATGCCCAGAAACTGGGGCTTGCCTTTCAGATCTGGGACGATGTGCTGGACGTCGAAGGGGATGCGGAAACCGTTGGCAAGGCGGTTGGCAAAGACGCCGATGCCGGCAAAGCGACCTTCGTTTCGCTGCTGGGGTTGGATGCGGCAAAATCCCGCGCGCAAACCCTCGTGCAAGAGGCCTGTGATGCGCTAGTCTCTTACGGAGACGAGGGCGAAACCTTGCAGCAAGCAGCGCGTTTCGTTATCTCGCGACACAGCTAGAATCCCACCCCGGAGGGGGCCATGTCAGATAGACCCAATACACCGCTTTTGGACCAGGTGAATGTGCCTGCCGATCTGAAGCGTTTCAACGACGCTCAGCTGCGCCAGATTGCGGATGAGTTGCGGCAGGAAACCATTTCCGCCGTGTCGGAAACCGGCGGCCATTTGGGCGCGGGCCTGGGGGTGGTTGAGCTGACCGTGGCGATCCATTCGGTCTTTGATACCCCGCGGGACAAACTGATCTGGGACGTCAGTCACCAGAGCTACCCGCATAAGATCATCACCGGCCGTCGTGACCGGATCCGCACCCTGCGTCAGCAGGATGGGTTGTCTGGTTTCACCAAACGCTCGGAATCGCCCTATGATCCCTTTGGCGCGGCGCATAGCTCCACCTCGATCTCGGCAGGTCTTGGCTTTGCCGTGGCGCGGGATCTGGGCGGCAGCCCCGAGGCGGGTCTTGGTGATGCCATTGCAGTGATCGGCGATGGCTCCATGTCGGCTGGTATGGCCTTTGAGGCGATGAACAACGCGGGTCACTTGGGCAAACGTCTGTTTGTGGTGCTGAATGACAATGACATGTCGATCGCCCCGCCGGTGGGCGCGCTGTCCAACTATCTGAACCGCCTTTATACTGTTGAGCCGTTGCAGGATATCAAGCAGGCCGCCAAAGGGGCGGTTAGCCTGTTGCCGGAACCTTTCCGTGAGGGCGCCAAACGCGCCAAGGAAATGCTGAAAGGCATGACCATTGGCGGCACGCTGTTTGAGGAACTGGGCTTCACCTATGTGGGGCCGGTTGATGGTCACGACATGCCGCAGCTGTTGCAGGTCATGCGCACTTTGAAGGCGCGCGCGACAGGCCCGGTGCTGATCCACGTGCAAACCAAAAAGGGTAAGGGCTACGCCCCGGCCGAAGCCGCATCGGACAAGGGTCACGCCACGGCCAAGTTTGATGTGCTGACCGGCAAGCAGCATAAAGCCGCGTCCAATGCGCCCAGCTATACCAGCGTGTTTTCCAAGGCCCTGCTGGCAGAGGCTGCGGTGGATGACAAGATTACCGCAGTCACGGCTGCGATGCCGGATGGCACCGGTCTGGGTCTGTTCGCGGAACGCTACCCCAGCCGTTGTTTTGATGTGGGCATTGCCGAACAGCATGGCGTGACCTTCGCCGCCGGTCTGGCGGCCGGGGGAATGAAGCCGTTCTGCGCGATGTATTCGACCTTCCTGCAGCGCGGCTATGATCAGGTGGTGCATGATGTGGCCATTCAGCGGCTGCCCGTGCGTTTCGCCATCGACCGCGCCGGTCTGGTTGGCGCTGACGGGGCCACCCATGCGGGCAGTTTTGATGTGGCCTATCTGGCAAACCTGCCAGGTATGGTGGTCATGGCTGCGGCGGATGAGGCTGAGCTGATGCATATGGTGGCGACCGCCGCCGCGCATGATGAGGGGCCGATTGCCTTCCGCTACCCGCGTGGTGAAGGCGTCGGCATCGACCTGCCCGAACGTGGCACCCCGCTGGAAATTGGTAAGGGCCGCATCATTCAGGAGGGCAGCCGTGTGGCGATCCTGTCCTTCGGCACCCGCCTGCAAGAGGTCATGCAGGCCTGTGACCGGCTGGCGGCTAAGGGGATCACCCCAACCGTGGCTGACGCCCGTTTCGCCAAACCGCTGGATGAGGATCTGATCCGCGATCTGGCTGCGAACCATGAGGTTCTGCTGACGATTGAAGAAGGCGCCATTGGCGGTTTCGGCAGCCACGTGGCGCAGTTCCTGGCCGAAGAGGGCGTTTTTGATCACGGTCTGAAGTACCGTTCGATGGTGCTGCCGGACATCTTCATCGATCAGGCCAGCCCGAAAGCCATGTATGATGTGGCGGGGCTGAATGCGTCGGATATTGAGGCCAAGGTGCTCAAAACGCTGAACATCGCCTCGATTGGTGAAAAGCGCGCCTGACTCGCAGCACAACTCAAAGCTTATAGAGCGCTACCTCTAGGGGTAGCGTTTTGCGTTATCAGGGGCCAAAACGGACGAATTTGACGTCAAATCGGTCCAAAACCGGAAAAACATTGATTTTTTTTCGGATTTTGGGGCAGTTTGGTTAGATACCAGTTCAAATTCTTTATCGGCTTTGTGGGGCTGCTCCACGTTTATTCAAAGCCAACCTGAAGCGCCGGCCGTGACCGGCAGAAGCCTGTTTTGGAGATTTGATGATGAAGACACTGCTCGCCTCTGTTGCCAGCCTTTCTGCATTTTGTGCCCCCGCGTTTGCCGGGAACGTTGAAGCGGCTGCGATGGATCCCGAAGTGATCGAGGCCGCTGCCGCCTCATCCGATGGGGGAATGGTTGTTCTAGGGATTATGGTTGCCGTTCTGTTGCTGACTGCACTCAGCAGCACCAGCACGACGCCTGTGCCCACCTAAGTATCGGTATATCTGCAGGTTTGACCCGTACCCGTTTCTAGGGTTCCTCGGTTTATGGTGGGCGGCTTCCGCCCATCTTCGGCGTTTCAAATTCACCCAATCCAACTGGAGGAATTGAAATGAAGAAACTGTTTGTTGCCACCGCTCTGATGGCCACACTGGCATCCCCTGTGATCGCTGATGAGGGTCCGGCTGCCAAAGCTGCCAATATGGATCCTGCCGTGATCGAAAATGCGGCTGCCGCCCCATCGGATGAAGGTTTCATCGTGCTGGGCATCATGGTGACCATCATCATTCTGGCTGCCTTGAGCAGCGGCAGCTCATCATCGATGTACTAACGCGACGTCTGGAACGGTTCAGACCTAATAAACCTTACGTGTGCAGCATCGCGCTGCGCACGTAAAACGATACTGCGGCGCAAAATCAACAGCCTAGGATTCATAACTGAGGGAGAGCCCCCTTTGCTTGAGCGAAGCGGGTGAAACCGGCACCACTATGGCCGGATAATAGAATCGTATTTTAGGGAGCCCTCGATGAAACGTCTCGCCACCGCCACTCTTGCCATTGCTGCAATGACTGTTCCTGCCTTTGCCGGCAGTGTTGATCCAGCCGTAATGGATCCAGAAGTTATTGAAGCCGCAGCAGCCACTTCGTCGGACAGCGGTCTTGCCGTGATGGGTATCATGGTTGCCGTGGTTTTGCTGGCCGCGCTCAGCTCGACCACCCCAGAGCCAACCCGCTTGCTGAACTAACAAAGTTTTCGCGCTGACAAGAATGGCCCCATCGGGGCCATTTCTATGTCTGCTGTTCCGCCTTCAGCAGCGCGGACAAACCGCTGCGATAATCGGGGTATTTCAGCACGACCCCCAATTCGTCCTTGATCCGGTCGTTCCGCACCCGCTTGGACTCAGCGTAGAAACTGCGCGCCATTGGCGTCATCTCGGCGGTTTCAAAATCAACGGCTTCGGGCACCGGCATCTGCAACAGCTCCGCGGCATAGGCGATGACATCTTCGGGCGGGGCCGGATCATTGTCGCAGAGGTTATAGGCGGCGCCGGGATTTGGCCGGTTGATGGAGGCCTCCAGCACCTGTGCGATGTCTTCGACATGAATGCGGCTGAAAACCTGGCCCTCTTTGATGATCCGCCGCGCGGTTCCATTGCGCACTTTGGCAAAGGGGCCACGGCCGGGGCCGTAGATCCCGGCCAAACGGAAAATATGCAGGGGCAGGTTTGGGAGTGCTTGCCAGGCAGCTTCGGCCTCGACCCGCAGTTGGCCGCGTTTGGTCGAAGGGGTCAGTGGCGTTGCCTCATCCACCCAGCCACCCTGATGGTCGCCATAAACACCCGTCGTCGAGAGGTAACCCACCCAATCAAACGCAGTTGCGCGGGCAGCGATCTGATCACGGTAGTGGTTCAAAACGGGATCGCCGTCAGGCCCGGGACCGGCTGAGATCAGCAGGTGACTGGCACTCGCGATGTGATCGCTCAGATCTTCGTCCCAGAGCACCGGCTCAACTCCGGCGGCGTGCAGCGCATCACATTTTTCAGCCTTGCGTGTGGTGCCGATGATGCGCCAGCCCTGCGGCACCAGCCGTGCCGCCAGCGCCACAGCGGAAAATCCATGGCCGAAAGAAAGCAGTGTCTTGGTCATGTCGTCCCTATTTTCTATGTGTCCTCTAGGCTGAATCCGGCCCTAACAGGGCATCGGTCACCTCGCAGCGCTGCCCGTCATAAAACATATCCAGCACTTGGGCAAAGACCGGTGGCGCCTCTTTGACTGTGGCAAAGAGCGTCGCTGAACTGCGCAGCTTTCTGGCGTCGACCTTGCCCATGATCATTTCAGCGGGTTGATCCAGATGCTGCAACAGCAGATCCATCATGTGCACCAGACGTGGACCCAGCACATCATGGTGCAGATAGGCCTCTGCCTCTGCCAGGTTTTCAATCCCATAGTAAATCGCGTAGTCCGACCGGCCCAGACCAACCAGCTGCGGGTAGATGTACCACATCCAATGGGTCAGCTTGCGGCCCTGCGAGATTTCACGCGCGGCATCGTCATAGTTGCGGGATTGCGCCTGCACAAAGCGGGATAGATCGTAGCTCATCGGTCCTCAAACGTCGGCGGGCGCGGCGGCACCCGGGCGCATCTTGCGGTGTTACGGTCAGAATGGCGAAATCCGTGCAGAGGTGAAAGACCTCCATACCAAAGAGAGCGTTGAGACATTCTGCCGTGAGGCATTAAGCCCCCCGCGCGCCCTTCTTTTGTTGCCGCATCTGCCGCTTTGTCACGGGGAATGGTTGAACCTGTGATCTACCCATGTCAACGTCAGGCGAAAAAGGGAACGCGCAATGCCCAATACTTCACAGGATGTTTTGATTGAAACGCCGGTACTGCCGGCCGCAGAACAGTTTTCAGACGCAGCCGAAGCCGTTGATCGGCTGGAGTTGCTTTATCGCGGGGCGACGGAATTTCTGTCACAGCATTTCCGCGCTACTTTGGCCTCGGGCCAGGCAGATCGCCGGTATCGGGCGTTTTATCCTGAGGTGCGGATCACCACGGTCACCCATGCCAAGGTCGACAGCCGCCTGAGCTTTGGCCATGTGTCACAGCCCGGCACTTTTGCCGCCACAATCACCCGCCCGGATCTGTTCCGCAATTACCTGCAGCAACAGATTGGCCTGTTGATCCACAACCACGGCGTTGCGGTGGAGGTGGGCCTGTCGACCACGCCGATCCCGGTGCATTTTGCGGTGGCCGGTCAGGGCGACATCACCGTGCCACAGGAAGGTGCTGCGCAGTTCATTCTGCGTGATGTCTTTGATGTGCCGGATCTCAACACCACCAATGATGACATCGTGAACGGCACCTATGAGGTGCCCGCAGATGGCACGATGCCCCTAGGCCCGTTTACGGCGCAGCGGGTGGATTACTCACTGGCCCGTCTCAGCCATTATACCGCGACGGACCCTGAGCATTTCCAGAACCACGTGTTGTTCACCAACTACCAGTTCTATGTGTCCGAATTTGAGGCATACGCCCGCAAGATGTTGGCGGATCCTGACAGCGGCTATACCGCCTTTGTTGCCACCGGCAACGCTGAGATCACGGCGGCCGATCAGGTCTTGGCCAAGTCTGAGAAGATGCCGCAGATGCCAACCTACCACCTGAAGCGGGCGGATGGGTCGGGCATCACGCTGGTCAATATCGGGGTGGGACCGTCAAACGCCAAAACCGCCACCGATCACATTGCGGTGCTGCGGCCACACGCCTGGATCATGGTCGGCCATTGTGCCGGGCTGCGCTCCAGCCAGAGCCTTGGTGATTTTGTCCTCGCCCACGCCTATCTGCGCGAAGATAAGGTGCTGGATGATGACCTGCCGGTCTGGGTGCCGGTGCCGGCTTTGGCGGAAATTCAGGTGGCGATGGAACAGGCCGTGGCTGAGGAAACGCAGCTGGATGGCTATGACCTGAAACGGGTCATGCGCACCGGGACTGTGGCCAGTCTTGATAACCGAAACTGGGAGCTGCGCGATCAAACCGGACCTGTTCAGCGCCTCAGCCAGTCGCGTGCCATCGCCCTTGATATGGAAAGCGCCACTATCGCGGCAAATGGCTTCCGGTTTCGGGTTCCATACGGAACTTTGCTCTGTGTGAGCGATAAACCGCTGCATGGGGAGCTGAAACTGCCGGGAATGGCCTCAGACTTCTATAAAACACAGGTTTCGAGGCATTTGCTTATTGGCATTCGGGCCATGGAAAGGCTAAGAAATATGCCGTTGGAACGCATCCATAGTCGGAAACTGCGCAGTTTCGATGAAACAGCGTTCCTGTGACTGAGGGTAAACCAGTGTTTTTTGCTAGTTTTGGCGTGGTTGCAGAACACAATTCGTTGTGTTTATACGCTATATAACGTTAACTATGCGCGAAGAGGCCCAAGTGATCGGGCGAATTAAGGAGACCTAAAAAATGGCAAAACCGATGACCAAGACTCAGCTGGTAGCTGCGCTGGCCGAGAAAATGGGCGCGGAAAAGAAAACCGCAAGCGCTGCACTGGACGCTGTTGTATCGATCATCACCAAAGAAGTATCGGGCGGCGGTGCCGTAACCCTGCCCGGCATCGGCAAAATCTACTGCCGTGAGCGCCCCGAGCGCATGGTGCGCAACCCTGCCACCGGTGAGCAGATCAAAAAAGAAGCGGACAAGGTTGTGAAAATGACCATCGCGAAAGCGCTGAAAGACAGCGTAAACGCCTAAGTCTGCATCTGTCAGAATTACGGAAAGGGTCGCCTCAGGGCGGCCCTTTTTGCATTCCACTCCGTTTCTTGCGGATCCGACCTGTCACCCGGCCTTGCAGCATGATCCAGATCGCAAAGGGTTTCGCCGCTTTGGCACAAGATGCAGGCAACAATTTTGAACAGGAGCTTGCAGTGGAACTTTCAGACAAAACGATCCTTATCACCGGGGCCAGCAGCGGCATTGGCGCCGCAGCGGCGATGCTATTTGCCCAAGAGGGTGCAAACCTTGTGATCGCCGCCCGGCGCGCATCTGAGTTGGACCAGGTCGCCGGCCAGATCACTCAGTCAAACGGCAAGGCCATCGCTGTGGTCGGCGATGTGACGGACCCTGAGTTTGCCGTGACCCTTGTGGCCCGGGCTGAGGCGGCATTTGGCGGATTGGATGGGGCCTTCAACAACGTCGGCATGGTCGGGGAAATGTCGCCGGTTGCCGACATGGCCAACACAACTTGGCACAGCGTTATCGAAACCAACCTGACCAGCGCCTTTTACGCGGCGAAGGCACAGCTGCCAGCGCTGCAGCGGCGCGGCGGCGGCGCGATGGTCTTTACCTCATCCTTTGTGGGCACCAGCAACGCGGGACTGCCGGGCATGGCGGCCTATGCCGCTGCCAAGGCGGGGCTCAACGGGTTGGTCCAATCCCTTGCCGCTGATCATGCGGCGGAGGGGATCCGGGTAAATGCACTGCTGCCGGGGGGCACCAAAACCGCGATGGCAGACGATGATCCGGCAGCGCATGACTATATTTCCAGCCTGCACCCGATGCAGCGGATGGCGCAGCCTGTTGAAATTGCCCAAGCCGCCTGTTTCCTGCTGTCAGATCGTGCGTCCTTCGTGACCGGGGCGCCGCTATCGGCAGATGGCGGCGTGTCCGTCAGGTTTGCGTGAGGCCGGTTTGTGATGGCGGTGGGGGATCACAGGAATTTCTGCACCTCAATCACATAGCCGTTCGGATCTTCGCAGAAGAAGCTGTAGATGCCGAACTGTTCGATCTTTTCCGGGGCGCCATGCAATGTGGCGCCCTTGGCCTGTAGCCGGGAATACCAGCCATCCACATCCTCGCGCAGCAGGGTGATCATTCCACCCTCCGGGTTGACGCGGCGGTTTTCAAACTCCCGGCACACGCCGATCAGCGCCTGTTCCCCCGCCTGATAGATCCGCGCCGCACCTGCATCGCGCCACAGCGGCAACCCTAGCAAGTCACCGTAGAACCGGGCGGCCTCCTCCAGATCTTTGCAATAGACCCAGGTGATCATTCCCGCATCTGGTCCTGTTTGCTGCATCGTCCCCTCCGTAGTTCTGCGGCTTGTGATTGCTGATTTGCGCGTGTTAGCTGGCGCGCAGGAAATCATCAGGCAGAAGGCAGGGCAAGGAATGAACGCAGGTGCGATTGGGCTGGGACTGGCCTTTGCCTTCATGTGGTCTTCGGCGTTCACCTCCGCGCGGGTGATTGTGGAATATGCGCCGCCGATGGCATCGCTGTCTTTGCGCTTTCTGGTGTCGGGGTTGATCGGCATCGCCATTGCCCGCGCGCTGGGGCAGAGTTTCCGTCTGACCCCTGCACAATGGCGCGCCACGATCCTGTTCGGCGTCTGTCAGAACGCGCTGTACCTTGGCCTGAATTTTGTTGCGATGCAGTGGGTTGAAGCCTCACTCGCGTCGATCATCGCCTCAACAATGCCGCTGATGGTGGCGGTTGCCGGTTGGGTGGTGTTCCGTGAAAAACTGCCGAAACTTGCCATGGGTGGCCTGATCCTGGGCATCATCGGGGTGGTTCTGATCATGGGCGCGCGGATGGGGGCGGGTGTTGATATGCTGGGGGTCGCCCTGTGTTTCATCGCCGCCGTAGCGCTGACCATTGCCACGCTGGCGGTGCGCGGTGCGTCCTCCGGGGGCAATGTGATGGTCATCGTTGGCCTGCAAATGCTGATCGGTTCCGCCGTTCTGGCCGTGCCCGCAGCGATGTTGGAAACGATGGAGGTGACGCTCAGCTGGCAGCTTATCGTCGCGTTCCTCTACACCACATTTGTGCCGGGGTTGGCGGCAACCTGGGTCTGGTTCACCTTGGTCAATCGCATTGGCGCGGTGAAGGCGGCAACCTTCCACTTCCTCAACCCGTTTTTCGGCGTGGCGATTGCCGCCGCCTTGCTGGGCGAAACTCTGGGTGTGCTGGATGTGATCGGTGTGGCGGTGATCGCAGCGGGCATTCTGGCGGTGCAGCTCTCCAAGCAGAAAGCGACATAATCCCCCACGAGGACGTGATCCCGCGTCAGGGTATTGTCGAATGACTTTGCGCGCCGGTCCTAGCATTTTGGCACCATGGAATTGGTGTTTGGATATCTTGCCGGTCTGTTGACCCTGATTAACCCCTGCGTGCTGCCAGTGCTGCCGATTGTTCTGGCGGGTGCCTTGCAGGCGCATCGGCTGGGGCCCGTAGCGCTGGCATTGGGTATGGGGGTCAGCTTTGTCAGCTTCGGCCTGTTGGTCAGCGGCTTTGGTTTTGCCCTAGGCATTGATGCGCAGATGATTTCTGACGCGGGCGCGGTATTGATGATCGGCTTTGGTCTGATCCTGCTGGTGCCACGGTTTTCCACCGCATTCAGCACCGCAACCGCGGGCATCGCAGCCTCGGCCGATGGTCAGATGAACAGCGTTGATCACACCAGCCTGCGCGGTCAGTTTCTGGGTGGCCTGCTGCTGGGCGCGGTTTGGAGCCCCTGTATCGGCCCTACATTGGGCGGCGCTATCTCACTGGCCTCACAAGGGGGGAGCCTGCTTTGGGCGGGGGCGATCATGGTCAGCTTTGCCGCTGGCGTAGGTTCGATCATTCTGGCGCTGGGCTATGGCGCACGCGGGCTGTTGATCCGCCACAAAGGCGTCATGCGCTTGATCGCCGAAAAGGCGCGTCCGGTCATGGGCATCGTGTTCCTGGCGGTTGGTTTGGCCTTGTTATTCCGTCTGCAACATTATGCTGAGGCCTGGGCGGTGAACGCCTTGCCCTATTGGTTGCAGGATCTCTCTGTTCGCTTCTGAAGAAGGATAAGATTATGAAACGTCGCGATTTTATGGCCCTTGGAGCCGCTGCTGTGTTGAGTGCTGGTGCCGCTTGGGCAGAACCGCTGGACTACACCGAAGGTCTGGCCAAGGCGCATCTGGCGAAGGGTGAGGTGGTCTTCCTCGACTTCAAGGCGGATTGGTGTTCGACCTGTGCGGCGCAGGAACGTGCGATCACGGCGCTGATGGCGGAAAACCCCGAATATGCGGAGAAGATCACCTTCATCAACGTTGACTGGGATCAGTTTGGCCGCTCCGATCTGGTGAAAGAGCTGCGGATCCCCCGCCGCTCCACCCTGGTGGCGCTGCGGGGCGACGCTGAGATTGGCCGCATCGTGGCAGATACCAAGAAAAGCACCATCAAGGCGCTGATGGATCAGGCGCTGGCGGCCTCCTCCTGAGGCAAAGCGTCAGGCGTCAGGTCAGGACAAACAGCAGGGTGGAGAGCGTGAAAAACGCCCCCACCGTTGCGGCCAGAAGCGCGATGGAGGCCACGCCCTCGTGGCCGTATTCCTGCGCAAAGACCACATAGAGCACCAGCATTGGCATCGCGGCGGAGACCACCACCGCGGTCCACATATCCGGGCTGAGCGCTGGCATGCCGATGAGCGGCAAGAGCGCAGCGGCAAGGATCACCATCGCCGGGTTCACGATCAGCTTGCCGATCAGGATCTGCACCGCCAGTGACATTTCCCCCCGCAGCGGCAGCCCGACCAGCGAACCGCCGATCATCACCAGCGCCAAGGCGGATGCCGATGCGGCCAGCATATCCAGCAGGCGATAACCCGCATCCGGCAGATCAATATCCAGCAGAAGCAGCAGCAGCCCGGTCAACAGCCCAATGAACATCGGCCGTTTCAGGATGGATAGGAACAGCCCGCCCAGCATCTGCAGCTTGGTGCGATCATCCCGGTCACGCGCGCCCTCCAGGAACATCAGACCCAGAGGGATCAGCAGGAAGTTTTCCACGATGAAGTTCAGTGCCAGGACGATACCGGCATGGTCCGGTAGGATCAGCAGCATCACCGGATAGCCCACATAGGCCGAGTTGGGGCAACAGCTGCCCATCGCGCCAATCGCGCGCCGTGCGGGCCCGGTGCCCTGCAGCCACAGCACCAGATAGACCAGACCAAAGGTGGCCAAGCCGCCGAGGGCAAAGACCAGCGCGTAGTCCAGTTGCAGAACGTCAGCCAGATCGCGTTTCGCCACCGCACCACACAGCAGCGCCGGCAGTGCGATGTTCAACACGTATTTGCCAAGGATCTTCATATCGCTCTGGGCAAAGACGCCAAAGCGTACCGCGCAGTATCCCAGCGCAATGGTGGCGAAGATCGGGAAGGTGATGCTAAGAATGTCGAACATGTCAGCTTTCTTCAGGGGCCCAATGCGCTGGCGCGTCCGCCCCGATTTCCGCCGCCAGATCGTTTAGAAATGCCTGCATCAGCGCCGTGCGTTCCGCCGCGATCTGTTGCCCGGTGCGGGTCAGCATACCCTGACCCAAACGCAGCAGTTTCAGCGGGAAGTGATCCAGCGCCTGCGCCTTGTCATCCAGGTCACGCTGTCGCGCAAACGGGTCCACCGGATCATATAGCGGTCGCCCCAGCGCGCCTGAAACGGCGAAACAGCGGGCCAGCCCAATCGCCCCAATCGCGTCCAGCCGGTCGGCATCCCTGAGGATCTGTGCCTCAAGCGATTCAGGCACTATTCCAGCCGAAAAGCTGTGTGCTTCGATCATATGGCGGGCTGCGGAAACCTCCGCGGCGCTATAGCCTAGGGCCTGCAGATGTGGCGCTGCTGCGGCGGCTGCAAGGGTTGAGGCCTCGGCCCGGTTGGGGGCGTTCTTGGGCAGGTTGACCAGATCATGCAGATAGGCCCCGGCCAGTAGGATCCGCAGATCGCCACCCTCAGCAGCCGCGATGCGCTGGCAGGTGGCCCAGACCCGATCCAGATGCGCCAGATCATGGGCGCTGTCCTGCGCCATCTCTTGCGCGGCAATAGCCCGCAAGGCCTCACGCAGCGCGTCCATCAGCCGATCTGACCGCGGTTTTCGCCGATTTGGCCACGATGCAGCAGCAGGTGGTCCAGGATCACACAGGCCATCATAGCCTCAGCCACAGGCACGGCACGGATGCCGACGCAGGGATCGTGGCGGCCTTTGGTGATCACCTCAATCGGTGAGCCATCTTTGCGGATCGATTGGCGCGGGGTCAGGATCGATGAGGTGGGCTTCACCGCGAAACGCACAACCACATCCTGACCGGTGGAAATGCCCCCCAGAATGCCGCCCGCGTGGTTTGAGGAATAATGCGGCAGGCCGTCATTGCCCATGTAGATCTCATCAGCGTTTTCGGTGCCCTTCAGGCGCGCTGCGGCCATGCCTTCGCCAATCTCAACGCCTTTCACAGCGTTGATCGACATCATCGAGGCCGCCAGATCGGTGTCCAGCTTGTTATAGATCGGTGCGCCAATCCCGGCGGGGACGCCACGCGCAACCACTTCGATCACTGCGCCAACGCTGTCATGATCCTTGCGCAGCTTCTGCAGGTAATCTTCCCACTTCTGCGCCTGTTCCGGCCCTTGTGGGATCCAGAAATCGTTCTGCTCAATCGCGTCCCAGTCAAAGGCATCGCGGTCAATCTCCATCTCCCCCATCTGGGTCATGTAGCCCTTGATCTCCAACCCTGGGACCATCGCTTTGATCGCCTCACGCGCAACGCCCCCGGCCGCGACGCGGGCCGCTGTTTCGCGGGCCGATGAGCGGCCGCCCCCGCGGTAATCGCGGTTGCCGTATTTCTGGTGATAGGTGATGTCGGCATGACCGGGGCGGAAGGTCTGGGCGATGTCGCCGTAGTCCTTTGAGCGCTGATCGGTGTTTTCGATCATCAGCTGGATCGGCGTGCCGGTGGTTTTGCCTTCAAACACGCCGGACAGGATTTTCACCGCATCAGGTTCGTTGCGCTGGGTGGTGTTTTTGTTCTGACCGGGGCGGCGTTTGTCCAGCCACACCTGCAGCATTTCGGCCGTGACGGGCACCTCAGGCGGGCAGCCGTCCACTGTGGCGCCCAGGGCCGGCCCGTGGCTTTCGCCCCAGGTGGTGACACGGAAAAGATGACCGAAAGAATTCATGCTCATGTGGGCGCCCTCTTTGTTCTCAACCCCTTTAGCGGGATTGCACATAAGGGGGAAGGGAGAAGGCAAGAAAGTGAGGCCAGAGTGCCATGCTGAGACATAAATCACCACCTTCGGGGGCTGCCAGCGGTCCTATCGCGCAGCCATAAGCCGTAGGCGCATTCAGGCGTTGTCATCACCGGCGCGCCGCACTAGGTTCTGCCCCACCTCGGGGTGCCTGAACCACAGGCTGAGATGCATCGTGCGAACCCGTAGAACCTGATCCGGTTAACACCGGCGGAGGGAAGGCCCGGCATCTCAGATCCGAGACGTCCCCACACTCCGCCCTGCCAAGAATGGAGTGATACAGATGAAGTATCTTGCCCTTGCCACGGGACTGCTTGCCACCACCGCCACCGTTGCTGTGGCCGACACCCCCGTGCTGACTGTTTATACCTATGACAGCTTTGTTTCTGACTGGGGCCCGGGCCCTGCCGTTGAGAAAGCTTTTGAGGAAACCTGTGGCTGCGATCTGCAGCTGGTTGGTGCCGGTGACGGTGCTGCCCTGCTGGGCCGCCTGAAGCTGGAAGGCGCCCGCACTGAGGCGGATGTTGTGCTGGGTCTGGACACCAACCTGACCGCCGCCGCGCTGGACACTGGCCTTTTTGCTGAACATTCGGTTGAGGCCGAGTATGACCTGCCGATCGAATGGGCGGACAGCACCTTTGTTCCTTATGACTGGGGCTATTTTGCCTTTGTTCAGAACGCGGATCTGGACGGTCCTGCGGACTTCAAAGCGCTGGCCGACAGTGACCTGAAAATCGTCATTCAGGATCCTCGTTCCTCGACCCCCGGTCTGGGCCTGCTGATGTGGGTGAAAACCGCCTATGGCGATGAGGCCCCGGCGATCTGGGCCGGTCTGGCGGAGAATATCGTCACCGTGACCAAAGGCTGGTCCGAAGCTTATGGCCTGTTCCTGGAAGGGGAGGCCGACATGGTGCTGTCCTACACCACCTCGCCGGCCTATCACCTGATCGCAGAAGAGGACGCCAGCAAAACCGCGGCCAGCTTCAGCGAAGGTCACTACATGCAGATCGAAGTGGCGGGCAAAATCGCCGGTTCCGATCAGCCTGAACTGGCCGATCAGTTCCTGTCCTTCATGGTCACCGATGCGTTCCAGTCGATCATCCCGACCACCAACTGGATGTATCCGGCTGTTGTGCCTGCCGCTGGCCTGCCTGAGGGGTTTGAGACCCTGATCCAGCCGGAAAAGGCTCTGATTTTGCCTTCCGCCGAAGCCCAGCCTGTGCGTGATGCGGCGCTGGCCGAGTGGCTGGACGCGCTGAGCAAATGATCCGCAGCTGGCCCGGTTTCCTGGCGGCAGGGCTAGTCCTGCTGAGCCTGATCGGGCCGCTCATCGCGGTGTTTCTCCGTGCCGGAGAGGCTGGATTTTCTGACCTCTCCTTCAGCGCCGCCGATCAGGCGGCGCTTCGTTTTTCTTTGTTGCAGTCTTTTCTGTCGGCCAGCCTTTCGGTTTTGCTGGCGATCCCGGTGTCCCGGGCCCTGGCGCGGCGGCGGTTTCGCGGTCGGGCGATCTTGATCACCCTTCTGGGCGCGCCGTTTATCCTGCCGGTGATTGTCGCCGTCATGGGGTTGCTGGCGGTGTTTGGCCGCTCCGGCATCCTATCGGATCTGCTGGCCCTCTTTGACCTGCCACCGGTGCAGATTTACGGGCTGCACGGCGTGGTGCTGGCCCATGTGTTTTTCAATCTGCCTCTGGCCACGCGCATCCTGCTGCAGGCTTGGCAGGATATCCCGGCGGAACGGTTTCGGCTGGCGGCGTCCCTGAACCTGCGCGGCTGGCAAAGCTTTCGCGTGCTGGAAGCGCCGATGCTGATCCGGGCACTGCCCGGCGCCTGGCTGGTGATCTTTGCGCTGTGTCTCAGCAGCTTTGCGGTGGTTTTGGTTCTGGGTGGCGGTCCCAAGGCGACCACAATTGAACTGGCGATCTATCAGGCCTTCCGCTTTGATTTCGATCTGGCCCGCGCTGCCATGCTGGCGATGGTGCAGACCGTGCTGGTGGGCATCGTTGCGCTTGTCGCCCTGCGTCATGACGCCGGTCAGGCGCTGGGCGGCGGTCTGGATCGTGTGGTGCAGCGCTGGGATGCCAGCACCGCGGTGGCGCGGGCGCTGGATGCTTTTGCTTTGGTGCTGGCAACAGCGTTTCTGATCCTGCCCATCGCGATGTTGGTCTGGGATGGGCTGCAGGGGCTGGCGCAATTGCCATCGCAGGTCTGGGCGGCCTTGCGGATCTCACTCATCGTGGCGCTGGGGTCCACCGCGCTGTGTCTGGCCCTGGCCGTGCCGATTGCACTGGGGGCGGTGCGTCATCCCCGGTTGGAGGCTGTCGGCCTCTTGGGCATCGTCAGTTCGCCCCTTGTGCTGGGCACCGGGCTGTTTTTGATGATCCACCCCTTTGCCAACCCGTTCGATCTGGCCTTTTTGGTCACCACATTGGTCAATGCGCTGATGGCACTGCCGTTTGCCCTGCGGGTTCTGGTGCCCGCCCTACGGCAGAGTGAGGCGGATTTTGGCCGTCTGGCCGATGCGTTGAACCTGCGCGGCTGGGCGCGGCTGCGGTATCTGTTGTTGCCAAGGGCGCGGCGCCCCTTGGGGTTTGCGGCCGGGCTGACGGCGGCCCTGTCGATGGGGGATCTGGGGGTGATTGCGCTGTTTGCGGATCCCAACCGTGCAACACTGCCCTTGCAGATGTTCCGCCTGATGAGCGCCTACCGGATGGAGGCAGCGGCAGGGGCCGGCCTACTGTTGCTCTTTTCCAGCCTGGCGCTGTTTTGGATTTTTGACCGAGGAGGCCGCGGCCATGTTGAGGCTTGAGCATCTGACCCTGACCCAAGGGGGCTTTGCCCTCAGCGCGGATCTGTCGGTGGCGACCGGCAGCAAACTGGCGCTGATCGGCCCCTCAGGGGCGGGGAAATCGACCCTATTGAACCTTATTGCCGGGTTTTCTGCGCCGGATCAGGGGCGGGTGTTATGGCAGGATGTTGATCTGACAGATCTGCCGCCGGGGCAACGGCCGGTGTCGATCCTGTTTCAGGACAACAACCATTTCCCGCATCTCTCTGTCGCGCAAAACGTCGGTCTGGGGCTGCGGCCTGATCTGAAGCTGTCTGAGGATGAACAACATCAGGTGCGCGAGGCGCTGCACCATGTGGGCCTTTCAGGTATGGAGGGGCGCAAGCCCGGCACCCTGTCCGGTGGACAGCAGAGCCGTGCGGCATTGGCGCGGGTGCTGGTTCAGAAACGGCCGTTGGTTCTGCTAGACGAACCCTTTGCCGCGCTGGGGCCGGCGCTGAAGGTTGAGATGCTGCAACTGGTAGATCAGGTGGTGCAGGAAACCGGCGGGACGCTGATCATGGTCAGCCATCAACCGGAAGATGCCAAAGCCATTGCCAGCCATGTCTCGGTGGTGGCCGAGGGCACCGTCACCGCACCGATTGAGACGGATCAGCTGTTTGCCAATCCACCGCAGGCCTTGCGCGATTATCTGGGGGGCTGACGCCTCAGTCCAGTTTGCGGGCTTCGTCGACCAACATGATCGGGATGCCATTGCGGATCGGGAAGGCCAGATTGGCCGGTTTGGAAATCAACTCCTGCGCCTCGGCGTCATAGTCCAGCCGTCCGTGGGTCACGGGGCAGATCAGCGCTTCTAGCATACGGCGGTCAAAGCTGTGGGTGTCGCTCATTGCAGGATTTCCTCATCTTTCCCCCCGCCTAGCGCAAATTCGATCAGGGTGACAAGGGTTTCCCGCCGGGTTGAGAGGCTGGGCGCTTCCAACAGGGCCTGTTTGTCCTCCGGTGCGAAGTCCAAAATCATCGCCAGTGAGTTGATCATCAACTCATCGTCGGTATCGCCCAGGCTTTCCCAATCAGTGTCCAGCCCTTTGAGGGTGAAATACCGCTCCAGCAGGCCAAGGAAGGATTTGCGATTGAACAGCGGATCATGTTCTTCGGGGCCGCGATCCGCTTCGAACCCGTCCCATCGCACTTCGCAGCGGCGATAGGGGCTGAAGGTGGTCATCTCCCCGCGCACGCGGAACCGCGAAATGCCGGTGAGGGTGATCATGTAGCGCCCATCCTCGGTTTCCGAGAATTGGGTGACACGCCCCGCGCAGCCGATCTTGTGCAGCTTGTCGTCATCCTTGGCGCCTGGTCGGGCGCTGGGTTGCACCATGCCGATCAGTCTGGAGGGCGTTTTCAGGCAATCCTCAAGCATGGCAAGATAGCGCGGCTCAAAGATATGGAGCGGCAGGCGCGCCCGGGGCAACAGAAGTGCCCCGGGGAGCGGGAACACGGGGATCGTGTCTGGAAGTGCGACCTTGGGTGTCATGGCTCAGTAAGATAGGCCGCGCCGTGGCTCAGGCAAATATCAATGAGCTGAGTTTGCGCCGACCATTCAGAACCACCGGGTCATTTCCGGGCAGCGCATCAAAGATGGTGAACAGCTGCTGCTTGGCCGCGCCGTCATTCCATTCGCGGTCCCGCTTGAACAGTTCCAGCAGTTCATTCACCGCCTCTTCGACCTGACCTGCGGCATGCAACGCGCCTGCCAGATCAAAGCGGGCCTGATGGTTGTTTTCATCGGCAGCCAATGCGGCTTTCAACTCATCCAGCGGGCCCGAGTTGGCGGCCTGACGGGCCAGTTCCAGCTGGGCAAACGCGGCCTCAATCGGCGCTTCTGAGGAGATTTCTGCCGGCACGCCGTTCAACACGGCCTCGGCCTGATCCAACTCACCCACAGCGATCTGGCACCGCGCCAGGCCGCCATAAGCGATGGCATTGTTGGAATCTTCTTCGATCACGGCAGCGTAGATCTGCGCGGCATCTTCCACGGCACCGTCGTTCAGCATCTCTTCGGCTGCTTCCAGCGCACCGTCCAGACCGCCACTGGCATCGCCGCCGCCAGCCTCGATCACTTTTTTCACAAAAGCATCCAGTTCCGAGGCGGGAACCGCCCCCTGGAACATGTCCACCGGGCGTCCTTTGACAAAGGCCACAACGGTTGGGATCGATTGCAGCGGCAGACCCTGCTGGGCCAAAGCTGCGGCCAGCTGCTGGTTCTGATCAACGTCGATCTTGGCCATCTTGACCGCGCCATTGGCCTTGGTCACCGCCTCTTCCAGCATCGGGCCCAGCGTCTTGCAGGGGCCACACCAGGGTGCCCAGAAATCCACAATCACCGGCACCTCATTGGAGGCATCGACAACATCCGCCATGAAGTTGGCTTCGGTGACGTCTTTGATCAGATCAGCCGCAGGGGCCGCGTTTTGTCCAAGTTCCAGCATGGTGCTATCCCGGCTAAATTCGTTTGCCCCTTATATGAGGGGCAAAGCGTCGAATTCAAAGGGGCAAATGCGTCTTAGACGGGTTTGCAGACCTCAGAGGTCAAACGTCGCAAAGACCGGCGCGTGGTCTGAGGGTTTTTCCCAGCCGCGGGCGTCGCGCAGGACGCGGCTGCCGTGACCGGCGTTTGAAATGTCGGGCGTGGCCCAGACGTGATCCAGACGGCGGCCCTTGTCGGCGGCGTCCCAGTCACGGGCGCGGTAGGACCACCAGCTGTAAAGCAGGCCTTCGGGGATGTCCTGCCGGGTCACATCCACCCATTTACCGGCCTCCATCACCTCATGCAGGTGATCGACCTCAATCGGCGTGTGGCTGACGATTTTCAGCAGTTTCTTGTGATCCCAGACGTCATCTTCGCGCGGGGCAATGTTCAGATCGCCGACCAGAATGGATTTTTCCGGAGCGTCCTTGGCAAACCAGTCACGCATTTCGGTCAGGTAGTCGAGCTTCTGGCCAAATTTCTCGTTGATCTCACGATCCGGTTTGTCACCGCCCGCAGGGACGTAGAAATTGTGGATGGTCACACCGTTTTCCAGCCGCCCTGCGATGTGGCGGGCATGGCCGAGGCTGGCAAAATCTTCGCTGCCGGCTTCCTCGATCGGCAGTTTCGACAGGATCGCCACGCCGTTGTAACCCTTCTGACCGCGCGCCACCATGTGGTGGTAACCCAGCTCCTTGAAGGCCTCCATCGGGATCTTCTCCACCGGGCTCTTGCACTCCTGCAGGCACAGCACATCGGGGCCTTCTTCTGCCATCAGCTTGCAGACAATCGGTTCACGCAGGCGGACCGAGTTGATGTTCCAGGTGGCAAGGGTGAAGGACATGAGGCTGCTCCGATACTGGGGTTGCGATAGGGGTAGCACGGAGAACAGGGCGTGAACACCCCCTCTGACCCGGCAATCAATTCTTGCCTCACAGATGCAGATTTTTCTTGCCAAAACTAGGCAATTGGGATCACCGTTTTCCGGCAAGACCATGAAAGGAAGTCAGATGCCAGTTGTGGTTGGGCGCCAATCGGGGCACCCCTACAAAAAGGTTCATGACTGGTGGCCACCGCCTGCGGTGTGTGCCGCCTAAGCAGGCGTTTTCTCTTTAAAAACAAACCTATCTTTCATGGAGAACCCCATGACGCACGCAACGCTTTGCGCCGATAAGGCCGTGGTGCAGCTGACCTTTTCCGATGGTGCAACGGGCACCTACCCCTTCCTGTGGCTGCGCGATAATGATCCCGCAGGATTTCACCCAGACACCAAGGAACGTGTCGCCGATCTGACAGCGATCCCGCTGGATATTCGGGTGACCGAAGCCTTGATCGAGGACAGCGATCTGTCCCTGACTTGGGAAGATGAAACCGCCACCCGCTATAGCCTTGATTGGCTGGCCGCCCACCGCCCCGGGCATCGTCTTGTGGATCCTGCAAAAACCGGCGTCACCACGTGGCGCGCGGATATGGTGGCCGATGCGGTGCCACGCCTGCATGCGGCGGACGTGCTGGCCTCAGACGCGGCGTTGCGCGACTGGTTGATGGCCACGCAACGCAGTGGCCTGTCGGTGATCGATGGGCTGCCGGATGATCGTGAGGCCGGAATTGATGTGGCCAAACGCATCGGGTTTCTGCGCGAAACCAACTTTGGTGTCACCTTTGAGGTGAAGTCAAAACCGAACCCCAACAATCTGGCCTACACCCCAATTGCCCTGCCGCTGCACACCGACCTGACCAATCAGGAACTGCCGCCCGGGTTCCAGTTCCTGCATTGTCTGGCCAATGAGGCAACGGGCGGTGGATCGCTGTTCAGCGATGGTTTTGCTGTCGCTGAGGATCTGCGCACGCAGGATCCCGAAGCCTTTGAGCTGCTGTCGACCATTTCGGCGCCGTTCCGGTTCCAGGATGGCGAATATGACATCCGATCACGCAAGAAGGTGATCACGCTGGATGAAGATGGCGCGCTGAAAGAGATCTGCTTCAACGCGCATATTGCCAGCATCCTCGACATCGATCCCGATCTGATGCCGCAATATTACCGCGCCTATCGCACCTTCATGCAGATGAGTCGCGATCCGGCCTACCTGGTGACCTTCAAGCTGCAGGCGGGGGAGATGGTGATCTTTGACAACCGCCGTGTTTTGCATGGGCGCGAGGCGTTTGATCCCAACACCGGCTATCGCCACCTGCGCGGTTGCTATGTGGACCGGGGAGAGTTCGAAAGCCGCCTGCGTGTTCTGGCGCGTTAAGACCGGCGAAGCCTGAGATCTTTGATGGATAGAGAGGGGCGGTTCCTAGCGGCTGCCCCTTTTCAATTTGAAGCCCGTCGGTAACCTTTCCTAAGGAAGGGTTAACTGGCCCGTTAACAGCGCATTAAGGAAGCTTTGCCAAGATTTAACTCGAAGTTGTCCAAGTTTTTATGAAACTCATTCTGTCTTCGGGGGCGCCAATGGACGTCATGGATTTTGTCATAGCGATTTATGTGGTCGCGACGGTGTTTGCACTTTGCATGACCTACCGCGAACAACGCCGCCGCGGCCAGATCACGCCTGTGTTTACGCTGATCGGCTATTGCCTCTGTCTGGTCTGGCCCTTGGTGGTCGCTGTCATGGCGCTGGGCCAATACGCCGGGGTCTTCACCGACGAACCAGCACGGCCCGTGCCGCGCCGGGATCTGGTGAAAAAGAGCACTTAGTTTCCACAAAAGGCCAACACATTAGCACGCACTTGAATGAACCGCAGCCAAGCCTTCAGCCGCTGTAACCGCTTTGGCGGGCCTGAGCCTTTGTGTGTGGAGAGGGGGGATAGATGTCCTTTGTTGATCTCAAAAACGAACCGGCTGAGCTGCCGTCGAACCAACGGTTTTTAGCTGGAGCCGAGGCGCGCCGAACAGTTTTGGCCGGTGGGTTCTACACCCACTACGGCAAGCGCTTGTTGGATATCACATTGGTTTTGCTGGCCGCCCCGGCGGTGCTGGCGGCTGCGATTGTCATCGCTGTTCTGGTCTCTCTGGATGGATCGGCCCCGATCTTTCGCCAATGGCGCGTCGGTCGGCATGGCCGGCTTTTCCGGATGTGGAAGTTTCGCAGCATGGTGCCTGAGGCTGAGGCGATGCTGCGGGCCCATCTGGTGAAATACCCGGACGCCGCCGCAGAGTGGCATCATTACCAGAAACTGAAACAGGATCCCCGGATTACACGCGTCGGTGCCGTACTGCGCCGTACGTCGCTGGATGAGCTGCCCCAGCTCTGGAATGTGCTGAAAGGTGAGATGAGCCTTGTGGGCCCGCGTCCGATGTTGCCCGATCAACAGGCGCTTTATCCCGGGCAGGCCTATTACAGCTTGCGTCCGGGCCTGACCGGGCCATGGCAAGTCTCTGACCGCAATGCCTGCGGCTTTGCCGATCGCGCTGGGTTTGACAGCCGCTATGTGGCTGAGATGAGCCTTGGCACTGACCTGCGTTTGATCGGGGCTACCCTGCCGGTTGTTGCCAAAGCGTCGGGGCAATAAGTGCCGCGGCAACAGCTCGATCACTCGCAGTGAAAACCGACACTTTTGGTTGTGCCAAAAAAGTACCCGGGCAAAGCCCGGGTCAGTCCAACAGGGAGGTGCACAACATTAGCCGGTTGTGCGACGGCAACCCAATCAATGGCGGGGGAGGGAGGAAGTTGCCATTGATATTTGGTATTCAGATAATGCCGAATAGTCTTTAGGCAACTAGTTTATAGCCGCCGGATTCGGTGATGAGAAGACGCGCATTCGTAGGGTCAGGTTCGATTTTTTGACGCAAACGATAGATGTGAGTCTCTAAAGTATGGGTTGTGACACCCGCGTTGTAGCCCCAGACCTCATGCAGCAGCACATCCCGCGGCACCACACCCTCGGAGGAGCGGTAGAGGAACTTCAGGATATTGGTCTCTTTCTCGGTCAGGCGGATCTTGCGATCGTCCTCTGTCACAAGGAGTTTCATTGACGGGCGGAAGGAATACGGCCCCAGCTGGAACACCGCATCTTCGCTTTGCTCATGCTGGCGCAACTGGGCGCGAATCCGGGCCAGAAGCACCGGGAAACGGAAGGGTTTGGTGACGTAATCATTGGCGCCTGCATCCAGGCCCAGGATGGTATCAGCGTCAGAATCATGACCCGTCAACATTAGGATCGGGCTTTTGACACCCTGTTTGCGCATCAGCTTGCACAGCTCGCGCCCATCGGTGTCTGGCAGGCCCACATCCAGGATGATCAGGTCGTAAAGACCCTCCTTGACCTTCACCATGGCCTCAGCGCCATTACCGCCTTCAAAGACGTCGAAGTCCTCGGTCATCACCAGCTGCTCGCTCAGTGCTTCGCGCAGATCGTCGTCATCATCGACAAGCAGGATTTTCTTCAGCTGTGCCATGGGTGGCCCTCCGTTTGCTTGGCATAGACATGCGCTCGCCAAAGCGGTGCGACAAGATTTGCTGCAATCGGCTCACGCGGTCGTGTTTCAGCCCGGCGAAATGTTTCAATCTGTTGCCAAAAGCGCTACATGAAGCCCTCAAGTAAGGGAATAGAACCGATGCCATTTGCCCCCGATGTGACAGAAATCATCGCCCGCGCCCGTGCCGATCTGCGGATGGGCGTGCCGGTTGTTCTGACCTCGGGGACGGGGGGGGCGCTGATGATGTCGGTGGAAACGCTTGAGGCGCAGCGCCTCGCTGATCTGCGGGCGATGGGGGGGCAGCCGGTTCTGGCGATCACCGCACGCCGGGCTGAAACGCTGAAAGCGCGGGTTTATGACGGGGATCTGGCCCGCGTTCAGGTGCCCGACGGGGCGCCCTGCGATTGGCTGCAGGCCATCGCCGATCCGGCGGATGATCTGTCAAATCCTATGAAAGGCCCGCTACAGACGCTGCGCGACGGTCCGGCGGATCTGGCCCGCGTGGGCATCGCGCTGGCCAAATCGGCGCGTCTGCTGCCCGCGGCCTTGCTGTTGGATCTGGCGAACCCGGCAGGATTTGCCGCGGCCAATATGCTGACTGCAGTGCCGGCGGATCTGGCCGGCCCGATCCTCAGCGCCTCGCCGCAACCGCACCCTGTGGTCTCGGCCCGCCTGCCGGTGGAGGCCAGCGAAGCCGGCCGCCTGCACATCTATCGCCCTGAGGACGGCGGAGAGGAGCATTACGCCTTCGAAATCGGTGCCCCTGCGCGGGATGAACCGGTTCTGGCGCGGCTCCATTCGGCCTGTTTCACCGGCGATGTCATGGGCTCGTTGAAATGTGACTGCGGTCCGCAGCTGCGCGGTGCGCTGGCCCAAATGGGCGGCGAAGGTGCAGGGGTGCTGCTTTACCTCAATCAGGAAGGGCGCGGCATCGGCCTGGCCAATAAAATGCGCGCCTATTCGCTGCAGGATCAGGGGTTTGACACGGTGGAGGCCAACCATCGTCTGGGCTTTGAGGATGATGAGCGGGACTTCAAACTGGGTGCCAAGATGCTGCGCTCCATGGGGTTCTCCAAGGTGCGCCTCTTGACCAACAATCCGCGCAAGATCGCAATGATGGAAAAGAACGGCATCGAAGTGGTGGACCGCGTGCCCCTGAAGGTGGGGGAGAATCGCTACAACACCGATTATCTGGCCACCAAGGCGCGGAAATCGGGTCACCTGCTGTGACCCCCTTCGATCTGGTCCTGACGCCGCGTGGGGTGCGCTATCAGGGGCGCTATTACCCCTGTTCGATCGGCAAGGGTGGCCTGTGTCAGGACAAACGCGAAGGGGACGGCGCCACGCCACGCGGCATCCATCACGTGGTTGGTATGCTTTACCGCGCCGACCGCATTGCCTGCCCCACCCCCTGGGCGGAACCGATCGGCCCAAATGACCTCTGGTCTGATGCCTGTGATGATCCAGCCTATAACCAAAAGGTCCGCGCGCCCTATGGTGCCAGCCACGAACAGCTGCACCGCGCCGATCCGCTTTATGATGTGGTCTGGATCACCGATTGGAATTACCCGCAGGCCACCCCGGGCCGCGGGTCGGCGATTTTTCTGCATCAGTGGCGGCGGCCGCATTACCCGACGGAGGGCTGCATTGCCTTTCGCCGTGATCACCTGTTGCAGCTCTCCCGCCGCATCCTGCCCGGCACCCGGCTGATTGTGCCGCAGCGCTAAACCGCTTTCATCGTTTCGAAAATACTCTGGGGGAATTGGCCGTCAGGCCAAGGGGGCAAGGCCCCATTCTGCCCTCTGTTGCTGACACCGCCACGCTTCCTCTCGCGCGTGGGCAAAGAAAAAGCCCCGCCAGTGGCGGGGCTTTCTGTAGTCAAAAACCTCGGGGCGATCAGCCCTCTTTGGCCGCCTTTTTGATCGGCGCCCAGAGGCGTTTGTTGGTCAGGTACAGCAGCACCGACAACAGCGCCAGGAACAGCACGGCGATAAAGCCGGTGTGCTGACGGTCCATCATCTTGGGCTCTGCCGCCCACATCAGGAAGGCCGAAACATCTTCGGATTCGTGGTGCAGGCTGGTCGAGTGACCATCGGCATATTCCACGTCTTCACCGGCCAGCGGCGGCGCCATGGAGATCCAGCCACCTGGGAAGGCGGTGTTCTCATAGAAGGTGGTGCCGGCCTGCTCTTTTTCCTTGCCGGTGTAACCGGTCAGGATCGAGTAGATGTATTCCGCACCGCCCATGCCTTGTACGAACTGGTTGATGCCCGAACCGTAAGGACCGTGGAAACCGGCACGTGCCTTGGCCATCAGGCTGAGGTCAGGGGCAGTTTCCAGACCGGATTCGGGGAACTTATCCGCCGGGGTCCGGGGACGATCATCGTCCAGATCTGCGTCGTAGATCGACATTTCAGCCGCGTAGGCGCGCACCTGATCTTCGGGCAGCTGCGGGCCACCGTGATCGGCCAGGGTCCGGATCGGCACGTATTTCAGACCGTGACAGGCCGAGCAGACCTCGGTGTAGACCTGCAGACCGCGCTGCAGCTGCATCTGGTCAAACTTGCCGAACGGACCTTCGAAGGAGAAGTCCACATCTTCGATGTGACCTGCCCCACCGGCGGCCATTGCGCCACCGGCTGTGAGGGTCAGGGCGGCAACTGCGGAGATCGCGAGTTTTTTAAGCATTATCCCGTTTCCTCTTACTTGGCGGCTTTTGCGGCCGATTTGGCCACTTTGGCTTTGAAATCTTCCTCGATCGTGGCCGGCGCAGCGGTCGGCTTTTCGATCACACCCAGCAGGGGCAGGATGACCAGGAAGTAGGCGAACCAGTAGGTCGAGCCGATCAGCGAGATGGTCGAGTACGGCGGCTCAGCAGGCATTGCACCGGCCCACATCAGGACAACGAAGTCCAGCAGCAGCAGGCGGTACCACCATTTGAACATCGGACGGTTCTGACCCGAACGCACGCGCGAGGTGTCCAGCCAAGGGGCCAGAGCCATCACGGCGATCGCGCCAAACATCGCAAGAACACCAAAGAACTTGGCGTCAACGATGCCGCCGGTGATCCAGCTGGCAAACATCACAACCCAAACGTCGCCGGTGAAGGCACGCAGGATCGCGTAGAACGGCAGGAAGTACCATTCCGGAACGATGTGTGCAGGCGTCGCCAGAGCGTTGGCTTCGATGTAGTTGTCGGGGTGACCCAGGTAGTTCGGCATGAAGCCAACAACCGCGAAGAAGATCAGCAGAACAATGGCCAGCGCGAACAGGTCTTTGATCACGAAGTAGGGCCAGAACGGCAGGGTGTCTTTTTCGGCTTCTTCTTTCGAACCGCGACGCACTTCAACACCGGTCGGGTTGTTGTTGCCGGTGTGGTGGAACGCCCAGATGTGAACGATCACAAGGCCAGCAATCACAAACGGCAGCAGGTAGTGCAGCGAGAAGAAGCGGTTCAGGGTGGCGTTGTCCACCGCCGGGCCGCCCAGCAGCCAGGTCTGGATCGGTTCACCAATGAAGGGGATCGCGCCGAACAGGCCGGTGATCACGGTAGCACCCCAGAACGACATCTGACCCCAAGGCAGAACGTAACCCATGAAGGCGGTGCCCATCATCATCAGGTAGATCAGCATGCCGATGATCCATGTGATTTCGCGGGGCGCCTTGTAGGAGCCATAGAACAGACCGCGGAACATGTGGATGTAGACAGCAACGAAGAACAGCGAAGCGCCGTTCATATGCAGGTAGCGGATCATGTGACCGCCGTTCACGTCACGCATGATGTGCTCAACGCTGGCGAAGGCCAGGTCAACATGCGGGGTGTAGTGCATCACCAGAACGATACCGGTGACGATCTGCAGTGCCAGGCAGAAGGCCAGCACAATGCCCCAGATCCACCACCAGTTCAGGTTCTTCGGGGTGGGGATCATCAGGGTGTCATAGACCAGGCCAACGATAGGCAGGCGCGAATGGACCCATTTTTCGATACCGGTTTTCGGTTCGTAATGGTCGTGAGGAATTCCGGACATACTACGCTCCTTAACCTAGCTTAATTGTGGCTTCGTCTTCGAAGACGGCGATGGGGACGTCCATGTTCCGCGGCGCAGGACCCTTACGGATACGGCCGGCGGTGTCATAGTGCGAACCGTGGCAGGGGCAGAACCAACCGCCAAAGTCACCAGCGCCGTCACCGATCGGAACACAGCCGAGGTGAGTACAAACACCAATCATCACCAGCCATTCGCCGGCTTCATCCAGCGAACGGTTTTCGTCGGCGGCGTCAGCATCGGGTTTGTTGGCGTTTTGGGCGCCTTTGTCGATGGTCAGCTCATCCACCGAAACGGCACGGCCGGCTTCGATTTCTTCGGCGGTACGGCGGCGAATGAAAACCGGTTTGCCCAACCATTTCACGGTCAGCTGGGTGCCCGGCTCGATGCCCGAAATATCGACGCGAATCGACGCCAGCGCGCGGACGTCCGCGGCGGGGTTCATCTGATTGACCAGCGGCCAGACTGCGGCACCTGTGGCTACGGCACCGGCACCTGCGGTGGCGTAGTACAGGAAGTCCCTGCGGGTGCCTTCGTGATCTTCTGCGTGGGACACGAGGTTCTCTCCATTTTACAGCCCATGACAGGCCTATACGGTTTTGGGCCGCGCATGACGCAGCCTTTCCGAGCCGGTATTTAGCGGGCGAATCCGTGTCCGTCCAGAAGACATTGCGGCGCAGGGGTTGCACAATGGTCACAGGTGCCTATGTGTCGCGGTTGTGAGGGCACCGTTCGCGCCGTATCTTCACGCCAGCTTTACACATGTCGAATGGATGATTCTCCCATGTCCGCCAAATTTCTTACCACCACTGCTGTGGCCGCGCTGATTGCCACATCTGCTGCAACAACTGCCCTGGCTGAAATTGAGCTGGGCATCTACGGCGGCTACCAGACGTCGCCGCACAGCCGGATCGAAGGCACCCTGCCCAACACCGGGGATTACAGCGAACTGATCGGCTGGGAAGGCAAACCCTTCGCTGCACCGCCCTATTACGGTCTGCGCGCCACCTACTGGCGTGAAAACAACAGCGGCTTTGCGCTGGAATGGACCCACGCCAAGGTTTACGGCGCAGATGATTCCGCCCTGTTTGACCGGCTGGAGTTCACCGATGGCCTGAACATCATCACCGTGAACTACGCCAAACGCTGGCCGGGCAAGTGGAACCAGTTCACCCCCTATGTCAGCGCAGGTGTCGGTATTGCCCTGCCGCATGTTGATGTGACCCCGGCCGATCCCGCCGATGGCGGCCGCACCTATGAGTATCAGCAGACCGGCCCCGCCGCCCGTCTGACCGCCGGTGCCTCCTACGCGCTGAACGACAATTGGAACCTGTTCAGCGAGTATCAGTTCACCTGGTCGCAAAACGATGCAGATTTGGAAGGTGGCGGCGATCTGTCGACCCGAATCATCACCAACGCGGTGAACTTTGGCATCAGCTACAGCTTCTGATCAGCCGCAGCGCTGACAAAATCAAAGGGCCCCGCGGGGCCCTTTTTCGTGTCTGCTGATCTGAGGTCTTAGCCCTCAGGAATGGTGTCTTTCATGCTGTCGCGTTCTGAGAAGACGGCGTACCAGTCATCCAAAGCATCACAGCCCTTGCGCCAGTTCCGGCCGGAGTGGCGGAAATCAAGGTAGCCAAGGGCGCAGGCCACCGCGATGTGCCCCATGTTCAACGGGCCGGCCAGATGCGCCATCCAGCGGTCATTCACCGCCTGAACGGCGCGCGCGACCTTGGCCCACTGCGCCTCTTCCCATTCTGGGTAAACAAACTGAGGTGGGCGAATGCGGTGTTCGTAGACCATCAGCACCGCTGCATCCAAGATCGCATCGGCTGTGGCTTCCAGCGTCATCACCTCCCAGCGGCTGCTGTCCGGGTAAAGGCCGCCACCGGCGCGGTCGTTCAGATACTGGCAGATCACCCGGCTGTCGTAGATCGCCGGGCCGTCGCTACGAATCAATGCCGGAATTTTGCCCGCCGGGTTGGCGGCGCTGACCTCTTCCGGGGTTGAAACCGGGGTGGTGGCCACGTTCAGCAGCTCAACATCATCGGCCTGACCGGTTTCAGCCAGAACCACCCGGACTTTGCGCACAAAAGGCGAGGCGGATGCGTAGACAAGTTTCATTTGGTGTTCTCCTCACGTTGGGGCGCAGCCTAGCAGCTGCAGGCCGTCTGTCTATGATCTGGCGCAGGATCGGTTCGGGCCGGTTCGGGGCGGGTCAGTCCGGCACCGGCAGATCGCGCATCAAGGCAGCCAAGGCCTGGGCCGATGGATCCAGCGCTGCGGCCTGCACCCCGTCCGCGGCGGCCAGACGCGCCGTGTTTTCCTTGTTCTGGGACAGTTTCCAGGTGCCATCGATCGCCTCAATCTGCAGCGCAGCGGGTACGATCATGCGCATCATCCGGTGCAGGGCGTCGGGATCCATTTTGGCCATTTTCCAGATTGGTTTCGGGGCAAGGTCTGCCTCAAACCGGTTTGACAGCTTTTCCAGCACCTCCCCAATCTCGCCCTGCGGCAGCAGCTGGGCAGGGCCGTCCAGCTGGACGGCCACATAGTTCCACGTGGGCACCTGATCTTGGATGCCGTACCAATCCGGTGAGATGTAGCCATGCGGTCCGCGCACGGCCAGGCGTGCCTTGGCGCCTGATTTCAGCAGCCGCGCAATCGGGTTTGACCGCACGAGGTGAAACAGCACCCTGTCGCCTTCAATCACAAATGGGATGTGTGACAGCAATGGCAGGCCGTCCGGCCCGTTCACGGCCAGCATGCCAAACCCCTGATCCGCTGCGAAACTCAGGTTCTGCTGAGCCTCAGCCTTGTGAAAAATCGGATTGGGATGCATGGCGGGCCTCCGGCTGGCAAGGGGTTGCGCCATCCGTCTCGCGTTTGCGGTAACGAATCAAGCCGGGTGAAACGGAAAGGTGATTGGGGTATCCCCTGCCTGCCACGTCGCAAGCTTTGGCATGATTGAGGTAAAGCGTTGGGATTGCAGGAAATCCGCCAGCCAACGGGACAGGTTTGGCCAGTCTTCGGCATCAAATCTGGCCTTATCAATGAAGGCAAACTGGCGCGCAAACGGCAGGATCGCCATATCGGCCAGCGTCGGATGATCCCCAAAAAGGAAAGGCTTTGCGCCAATCTGATCGTTCAGCTGATGCAGAAATGCATGTGCCTTGGCGCGCTCCGCCTCTGGGTCCGCATCCGGGTAGCGGGTGGCGTATTTTGCGCGGTCCAACGCCTGTTTGAACGGTCCGTCCGCCGTTGCGATCAGCGCATGGCCGGCGTCGGGCATATCCAGCCAGCCCTCAGGGTCATGCTGTTCCAGCGCCCAGATCATGATGTCGAGGCTTTCATCAATCACCCGGTCCCCGGCAACCAGACAGGGCACCGTGGCCGACGGGCTGGCGGCCAGAAACTCCGGCGCCTTGTCGCGCAGCAGAATTTCGCGCAGCTCCACCTCAATCCCTGCGGCGGCAACGCCCAGGCGGGCGCGCATGGCATAGGGACAGCGGCGAAAGGAATAGAGGATGGGTGTCATGCCTTTTCATCGGAGATCGCAACTTGAATTGCAACATTGCCCGCGTAAGGTGACCCATATTCTCAAGGTCAGATCCTTTTCATGTCCGGAATATTTCTTCGCCTCACAGCGGTGGCGCTGATCACTGCAATGTCCGCAACCATCCATGGCCTTGCTCAGGCCCTGCCTGTGGGACAGATAGTATTCTGGCGCAGCGCCGTCGCCCTGATCCCCATCGCAGCCTACCTGTGGTTCCGCGGACAGCTGCGCGACGGATTGAAAACGCAAAACCCCAAAGGGCATGTCCTGCGCTCTGTCTTTGGTTGCCTATCGATGGTGTTTTCCTTTGTTTCTCTGGCCTATCTGCCCGTCGCCAATGCCTCGGCTTTGGCCTATTTGACGCCTTTGATCACCCTGCCACTGGCCAGTTTCATGCTGGGCGAACGGATGGCACGCGGGGTTGTTCTGGCCTGCCTGTTGGGGTTCGTGGGCGTGGTCTTGATGTTGCTGTCGAGCTTGCAAAGCCCCACTGGCAGCCGGGTTGAACTGATCGGCATCGCGGCGGGGCTGGGGTATGCAGCGACGATGGGGTTTGTCAGGGTCCATGTGAAAGGCATGGTGGCCGAAGAAACCCCAGCAGCCATCGCCTTTTACTTTGCGGTGACCTGTAGCGCGTTGGGGGCGCTTAGTGCGATTTGGGGTTGGGCCCCTGTCGACGGTGCCACCCTTGTGTTGCTGATTCTGGCAGGGCTATTGGGCGGTGCCGCGCATATCGCCGGGGTCGAGGCCGTGGCGCGGGCGCCGATTTCGACGCTTGCGCCATTTGAATACACCGGGATGATCTGGGCCCTTGGCTTTGATGCCCTGTTGTTTGGTGTATGGCCGGATGTCTGGAGTGGCACCGGCGTTGCGGTGATCCTGCTGGCCGCGATGATCACGGTCTGGGCGGACCTCAGACCGTCAGCTGGTGCCCCTGAACGCCTTTGATCATCGCAGGCACGATGGCGCCTTCCACCTGAGGTGTATCAAAATGCACCTCTGTGAACTGTGCGGTGCGGCCCATATGCGGGTTTTCCATCAACACCTGATGGGTCTGGCCCAGCTGCGCCTTAAGGTGACGCTGCACCTGCTGTTCACCAAGCGCGCGCAGACGTGCGGCCCGTTCTTTGATGATATTTCCGTTCACCTGGGTCGGGATCTTGGCCGCTGGGGTGCCTTCGCGTTTGGAATAGGGGAAGACGTGCAGCCAAGTCAGGTCACATTCCTCAACCAGTTTCAGCGAGTTTTCAAAATGCGCCTCTGACTCGGTTGGGAAGCCCGCGATGATATCCGCGCCAAAGGTCATATCCGGGCGCAGTTTGCGGGCCTCTTCGGCAAAGCGAATGGCATCATCGCGCAGGTGGCGGCGTTTCATCCGCTTGAGGATCAGGTCGTCGCCGTGCTGCAAGGACAGGTGCAGATGCGGCATCAGGCGCGGTTCTGTCGCGATGGCGCGCATCAGGTTTTCATCCACCTCAATCGAATCGATCGAACTGATCCGCAGGCGCGGCAGATCCGGCACCAGTTTAAGGATCCGCATCACCAGATCACCCAGTTTCGGCTGCATCGGTTGATCAGCGCCCCAGGAAGTCAGATCGACCCCGGTCAGTACCACCTCATTGTAGCCCTTATCCACCAGACGTTTGATCTGATCGACCACCACGCCGGCCGGCACGGACCGGGAATTGCCGCGGCCATAGGGGATGATGCAGAAGGTACAGCGGTGATCGCAGCCGTTTTGCACCTGCACATAGGCGCGCGACCGGGTGCCAAACCCGTCAATCAAATGCCCGGCGGTTTCGGTGACAGACATGATGTCATCCACCTTCACCTTCTCGGTGTCGCCGATGAAATTGGGGCCCATGTTCTGCCAGGTGGCGGGCTGCATTTTTTCGGTGTTGCCGATGACCAGATCGACCTCATCCATATTGGCAAAGGTCTCAGGCTCGGTCTGCGCCGCACAGCCGGTCACAATCACCCGCGCGTTGGGGTTTTCTTTGCGCAGCTTGCGGATTTCCTGGCGGGATTTGCGCACTGCCTCGGCCGTGACCGCGCAGGTGTTCACCACAACGGCCCCTTCGACACCCGCCTGTGCGGCGAGGTCCTTCATCGCTTCGGTCTCATAGGCGTTGAGACGGCAGCCAAGGGTGGCGAAGACCGGCGGTTTCGTCATGACGCGGACTCCAGAAACTGGGGGGTCAGCGCGGCGGTAAAGACATGCATGGTGGCACCGGTCATCCAGACGCCATCGTCGCGCCAGTCAATCCAGATGGTGCCGCCGTCCAGTTCGATCTGCACCTTGCGCCCTGTCAGGCCACGCCGGGCCGCCGCCACGGCCGTCGCGCAGGAGGAGGAGCCAGAGGCCAAAGTCACCCCAACACCGCGTTCCCAGACCCGCATCCGCAGATGATCCTTGCCGATAACACTGGCGAACTGCACATTGGTGCGCTCAGGGTAAAGCGGGTGATGTTCTGTTGCAGCGCCGCGCGCCTCCAGATCCACCGCTTCGGCATCCTCCACAAAGAAGGTGCAATGCGGATTGCCCATGCCGGTCGCTGTTGGGGCGCCCTCAATCGGCAGCTCCAGCGTGTCCATCGCCTGTGCCAGCGGCACCTCATCCCAGCTCAGCTGTGGCTGGCCCATATTGACCGAGGTCAGCCCATCGCCGGCGTCACGGGCGTAAAGGTCACCGCGATCCGTGGTCAGATGCAGATCAGTTTTGCCGGTCTCATCCATCAGATGGCGCGCAATGCAGCGGGTGGCGTTGCCACAGGCCGCTGAGGTCGAGCCATCGGCATTGTAAAACACCAGATGCGCATCGGCGTTGTCGCTTGCTTCAATCACCGCCAGCTGATCGTAGCCCACACCTTTGTGCCGCTCCGCGATTGCGATCACCAGCGCCGCAGGCAGCGGCACGACACGCGTGCGGGCATCCACGACCACAAAGTCGTTTCCCAGCCCATGCATTTTCATGAAGGGCAAAGCGGTTTGGCGGTTCTGTTCCATCGCGTCCCTATACGCGTGATTCCCCAATCAATCCAGATATGGCGCGGATTACAGCCCTGCATAGCCCCCATGAGGCAGATGCAACCCAGGTTTCGCCGCCACAAATGTCCTGCCGGGCGGGCAAACACGATGCAGAATAGGGGGCGAAAATCAGCCGCGAAAAAAGATTCAAATTTCTTGCCAAAAAATTCCCGAATCCGCTTGACCCCCCGCCCCAGTCTATCTAGAAGCGCCCCACACGAGAGAGTGGGCCGTTAGCTCAGTTGGTAGAGCAACTGACTTTTAATCAGTGGGTCGAAGGTTCGAATCCTTCACGGCTCACCACTTTCCTCCCTAAGATCAAGTGCTTACGCCGGACCAACGTCCGGTGGCTTGGCCTTTGGTTCAAACTCTACGGAAAATATACGGATAGTTTCTGAGCACTCAATGTTCTCCACATGAGGCCCATGCGCAGCGGTACGTCGAGTTGGTTGCTGCTCGATGCCGGACCTAAACCGATTCTATCTCTTTCCTCTGTCAGTCCAAGAGTTCACACCGCACTTGAGCAGGGGGGGGCATATGAGGGCCGCCGACGGGACTCGCTGCCCAAGGTTTACCTCCCCTGCTCTCGCCGCAAATGGTGGTCAGCCAACAGAACGCGTAAGCCATCCTCTTGACCCTAGAGGTAGCCTCCAAGCCGAAGGTAGATCCGGAGAGCATGGAGCTCTTCAACGGCTTCTTCTGGCGTATCAACGCGCTTAGTTAGTCGGGGCCCCCGATTTGTCATCAAGCGCCCCTGGTACTTGTTGCCGCGTTTGATAACGGCTTTCCATACGTTTTCGTCACCGGACAGGCTCCGGTGTTTAGCGATGTGTTTCATTTTCGTGGATTCAACTTGTCTAAAAAAGCAGACTAGAGACTTAGGTCGCTTGCTTCCTAGGCGTTGCGCCGCGCCGGAGGCGCTGTAGCGCAATCATGCCTCAAGTCTTTCAGCCGCTTGCTTTTCAACCGTCTCTAGTCTGCGCAGGACTTGTCGAAAAAGTCAATATGTAGCGCAAAGAATTTCCGCTATTGGCTATATGTGGTGCAAGTCTGCACAGATTAAGCTCCTTGGCTATTGCTGTAGACTCTGCCCCCACTGGCCTAAGCGTCCTAGTTAAAAAGCAAGTCGGGCCAATTCTCGCCCTTCCCCCTCCGGGGGGGCGATGGCCCTTAGCAAAAATGTAAAGACTGTTGTTGCAGCCGCCAAAATCCGGACGACTAGCAAGAACATGACGGGGTAGCCTTAGCCCAGTTAGAACAAACCTAGGACCCCACAATGGCCAAGACTGACTGGGTTAAGAGACAGGCGTTTGCCGAAGCCTACGTGCGCTGTGGGAATGCCTCCAAGGCCGCAAGAATGGCTGGCGTGCCACAAGGGTCTGCCCACAGTATGGGCTACAAATGGCTGCGTGATGTTGGGGTGGTTGAGATGATCCGTTCCGCCATGAATGACGAGCTGAAAGCACTTGGCCCTAGCGCGATCACAGTCTTGCGCGACCTCATGGCCTCAGACGCTACACCTGCTTCCGTCCGCCTCCAAGCGGCGCGTGATGTTCTTGACCGGACAGGGTGGACAGCTCCGAAGCGTCCTGAGCCAGTGGAGCAGTCGCAGGAGCGGCCTTTGATTGAGATGTCACGATATGAGTTGGAGACGCTCGTCTCTGGTCATCCCGGCGTAATGCTGGATCAACCTTCGCTCGATCAGCTTGTTGCCGAACAGTCTGGTCAAGAGCCGTGACAGTAAAAGGCCGCCCAGCGTCTGGCTGGACGGCCTCTTGCACATTGCTGCGCTAAACCTGAAGTCAGCGCCCTTGGCGCGTTTCAGGGGCTGCGTTCATCTTGGCCTCAGCGTAGGCCAGCGCCTCAGAGACGCGGTGAATGGCTTTGCCGTTGGGGTGCCAGACCGACAGTGGCCATGAGCGAATTGTGCGGGCGGTTACGGGGAAGAGCCGCCGGGTGATGATCTCAGCGAGCGTGTTACGATCAGCAAACTCAGGCAAGTTTTTGCTGCGGTCACAAGTTGGGCAGGTTTCGCTGGTACGGTTGGGCATTTTTTACTTCCGTCTGTTTAAGATGGTCGTAGCCTGACCCAGCTATGCTTTGCCGGTCGTCCCTATTGTGAAAAAATTGCGGACATTTCTGTAAGTAATTGTAAATAAATAGATCTTTTGTTGAATGCTGGCTAATTCCTTGGATTCGCGCTTTTTATTGAAGCATGTGCAGGTAGATTCTATTTATGATTGCGGGAGGCTTGAGGGCCACAATCCAACAAATTCAAGCGCAAGTTATTGGGGGAAAGCCATGAGCAAGGTGCCATTTGTCATACACTACAGGGGCTATCCTGACGTTTCCTACCCAACATCCAAAGCGATGTCACAATACCTTGCGCAGGAAGAGGCCGTTTGGACGCCCGTATTATCGACAATTTCTTCTGACTTCGCACGTAAATTCAATTTTTCTCATTCACACGGCTTGAGCGGTTGGGAGGTGCTCCTCGGTGTCTTTTCCGCTCTACGACGAGAACTTTCGGATGCTGGAGCATTCGGACGCCTGACCTCTTCTGGTCACCAGTTCATGGCCCCTCCACCGAGCACCTCTTCCGAAGGTCAAGTGATTTTAGGGCTGCATTCCAGCGACCGAAAAGCACAAGCGATCGACGCGTTGTTGGCGTTCATAAACACTAGTCGAGGGATCAACACCTCAGGCAACCCAAGCATCTTAAAGCAGATCCAGCGAGGGAATGCCTTATTGGGGGCGGCTTACGTTGCCGAGGTGCTTCCGTTTCACAAAGTGAGCTCTCAGAAGATTGCAGGAAGCGTGCGGTCTGCGGACCTGAAAGTGGAAAGTCTTGACGAAGCTATCCAGAGGTTTCTAGACGAGGCCGACGAGATCAATAAGGCTCACAGAGCGGAATTGAGCGCCTTTCGGGATGGCGAGTCTCACACAGCGGGGAGAGTGCGCAGAATCCTCCGCAAACGCGAAGTTCGACGCGAGAAGAAGTTCACCAAATGGTTCGCTTCCAGCGAGGAGTTGTTGAAAAATCATCACCGCACCTGCGTGTTACAAATCGAAGGTGCGGCCCTAAAAATTTCGAAACAGCTGACGGACAATCAACGTGAGTTCGACAGGCTCAAAGACCTATATCAAGCGCAACTGAGACTGAGGGCGCCCGTTGAGCTTTGGCGCAAGAGAACACAGGATCACAACAAACAAGCGTTTCAAGCCCTACTACTTTTCTTCACCATCTCATTTGTTGTGGTGTTGGCTAGTCTACTGATTCCTTTCCTGTTCGGTGGATACATCGCGCAAAGTTTCTACACGACTAACTGCGTTGGGATGCATCCTGCAGCTTGCCAGCAAAGTTTCTCGGTAAAGGGGCCCCTCACGCTATCGGGCCTCCTACTCATGATGTCATTGTTCATGTGGATGGTTCGCCTGCAGTACCGCGTGTACCTGAGCGAACGCCACTTGGCTCTGGACGCGAGCGAGAAGGAAGCATTTGCCGAAACCTATCTGGCGATGATCGAAGGCCAAAAAGTTGGTCAGGACAACCAAGCAATTGTTCTGGCTTCGCTGTTCCGTCCGACACAGGACGGCATCATCAAGGACGACGCCAACTCTTTGGACCTTTCCGCCGCAGCAATTCTGGCCAAACAAATGGGCAAGTAGGGGCCACGGCCTTGTGAAATATTCAGTATGGTAGCTCTACAACGGCGGTCAGGCAGGCATCGTAGCTCAGACCTCAAAGTCGCCATCCTACATTGATCGTGTCCCATATAAAGAGCATCTTGACTTTGACATTCACTTATAAGGTGTGGCTGTATGCGGTCAGAATTTCAGGAGACCAAGATGAAGACCATTGCTGCCGCTATCACCTTCACCATCATCGCCACGACTGCCCAAGCCAGCGGGTGCTGGCAGTTGGTTAGCACGTCCTCTGGCCAAGTGTACGCGAACTGTTTGCCGAGCTTGGCAATGTGCCAGCGCCGACAGTCAGTCTCCATGGCCAGCACCTGCGTCTTCGTTCAGAAGTGACAGCGTTCATAGGTGGCGTTGTTTGCCACCAGAGTTTCAGCAGCCGCGCGGTCCAAGGATACCATGGATCGGGCGGCTTCTTCGTTCAGGGTCACTGGCCGATAGACCGCGCAGAACGAGCCTACGCCACCACACGCACTAAGCGTCAGGGAGGCTCACAGGCTGTGTGAGACGTGTTTGCGGTCTCAGGGTCGCATAAGGAGCCTGCGAGGCCATGACTGCTGGCGTCATGCTCTCAGGGCCTCTGGTGCGCGCTCAGTCAGCCACCTAGGCGTCGGAATGGCACCGCTGAGTCGCCGGGTCCCCAGTCACCGGATGCGACTGCGCGCTCCAATAGGGCTGCCCATGCATCCATCATGCGGACTTTCTGCGGCCAAAGTGTCGCGTGATTGTAAGCCGCTAATACACCGGCGCGGGTGGTTGATTGGCGATGGTTCAGCAAGGCGTCGGCCACTGTCGGATCACCAACCCCCTGTTCAGCCAGAACTGTCATGAATGTTCGGCGTAGGTCATGGAAGTTAAAATCCTCGACGCCCGATCCTTTCCGCACCTTGTTCTTGAGGCTGGTCCAGCTGGTGAACGGCTTACCCTGTTCTGTTAGGGCGAAAACGCGCGGATCACCGTCATTGGCGGGAGCGCTCAACATGGCCATTGCTTCGGCTGGCACGGGCATCGCGAAAAGATCGCCGTTCTTTGTCCTCTTCTCCGACAGCACGATGCGCCCGTTTTGCGTCTCCACCTCACTGGCCACAAGGTCGCAGGCTTCGCTGAAACGCAGTGGCAACAACATCATGGCCCTAAGGAGCCGGAGCTGCACCTCAGAGAGACCCTCACAGAGCCACAGAGCGCGCATCTCAGCGGCGGTATAGAATCTGGTGCGTGGTTGGGGCGGTTTGGGCCTATGACGCTTGGTGACACGCGCACAGGGGTTCTCTGTGATGACCTCCCGCGCGAGAAGGTCATCGAAGAAACGATTCAACGCCCCGAAACGATGAACTGCGCAGGCGCGGCCTTTGTTTAGGTCCAGCATCCTCATGACGTCGCTCAGCGTGACGTCAGATGGAACCGTGGCCTCGACCTTCATTTCTTTGATTGCGTTGCGCAGCGCCCCGCTTTCGGTGGTGACGTGGCGCGTCGACCCTTTGATCATGGATTGGGCGTAACGTTCTGCGGCCTCCTCCATCGTGGTAGCCCGCGCCATTTCGATCACCTTGGCCTCTTTGTTGGCCTTCCGGGTTGCGGCTGGGTCTTGGCCGTCAGTGACGTCTGATTTCAGCTTGGCCGCAGCTGCCCGTGCCTCAGCGACACTGTGGGAGTGCGCTGAACCAATGCTGATCATTTTGCTGCCATGCTGCTTGCCGTCTGGCCGCAAGCCGACGGGCTTGTAATCGAGGTAAAAGGTGGCGCTGCGCTTCGATACGCGCAGCTGAAACCCTGACACTTCAGTGTCGCGATAGATCATTGGTTGATCACGATTGCGCAGCGCGGTGTTGACGACTGACTGGGTCAATTTGGTCTTGGTGCTTTTGAATGCCATGCAAAACTCTACGGATATTATACGGATAGATTTGTGCCCGATCCTGACAGGCAATGACAAGCCCTGATTGACGTACATGTAGTTTATTTGTTTTAAAACAGTATGATATGTCGAGTAGTGACAGCTCTTGCCGAGTGAGGGCAAGTGGTGTTCAACTGACTTTTAATCAGTGGGTCGAAGGTTCGAATCCTTCACGGCTCACCACTTTCCTCAAAAATCCCGGCGGAAACGCTGGGGTTTTGTGGTTCTGGGGGCTTTTCACGCGGGCGCGTTTCTGCGGCTAAGCCCAGGCGCAGCCCGTCATGTCGGAGCAGCCGGTCATTTCTTCAACAGCGACGTAAGCAGGGCGCGGGTGAAGCGCAGCTCGCTCGGCAGGTAGCCGCTGGATTTCGGCAGGGTGTCGGCATGGTCCTGTTGCCGCTTGTCATAGAAGATATGAAAGCTGGCCTTGGGCAAAACGGCAGCGGCCTCAAAGGTCTGCGCGGGAATCAGATAGATCTTGGGCATCAGGGGCAGGTTCAGCCGTTCAATCGCCACGCCGTCACATCTGGCACAGCGGCCACGGCTCAACAGGGGTGGCTGGCGGTGGCTGCGGTAGGCGATGTGTTCGGCGCCTTTGACGGCCACATCGCCTGCGCGGATGGCCAGCACGTCACCATAAGGCGCGGCATTGAAGCGTTGGCAGATGGAACAGTGGCAGAGTGCGCGGAACAGAACCGGGCCGGTGAGTGTGAAGGAGACCTGTTGGCAGCTGCAGCTGCCGCGGGGCATCGGGGATGTGGTCATGGGGCCTCCTTATTGTGTTGCGCTGGTTTTCCCTTTGGATGCGGCTGTCATGGCCGCTGCGGCTGCGATTCCCGCATGGCGGCCGGTTGCCAGGCAGGCGGTCAGTAGATAGCCGCCGGTCGGGGCTTCCCAATCCAGCATCTCACCGGCGGCAAAGACCCCCGGCGCGTCGCGCAGCATCAGTCCGTCGTCCAAAGCGTCCCGCGGAATGCCTCCGGCGGTTGAGATCGCCTCGTCTATCGGTCGTGGGCCGGAGAGCGGCACGGGCAGGTTTTTCACCACCGGGGCCAGATCGGCCGGCAGCGGGCGCGCCACCTCCATCACCAGGGCCAATTTGGCGGCATCCAGCCGTGCCCCTTTGCGCAGCCGGTTCTTGGCGCTTTGTTTCTTGCCCACAGCCGCCAGTTTCGATCGCAGTGCCGCCTCGCTGAGGTCTGGCGCCAGATCCAGGTACAGACCGGCCCCATCGCGCAGGCGGCGCGACACGGCATAGATGCCCCCGCCCTCGATCCCGCGGGCGGACAGCACACATTCGGCGTGCACCTCTTGACCGCCGGCTTTCAGCAAGATGTTTTTCAGCGGTTGGCCAAAGTAGGGCTGCATATGCGGGCTCCAGCTGACCTCAAACCCCATGTTGGCGGGTTGAAAGGGTCGGGTGCCCGGCACCCAGTCGGCCCATGCCCCGTCCGAGCCCAGCCGCGCCCAGCTGGCGCCACCACAGGCCAGAACGGTCACGGCGGGCTGCAAGGTCTGGGCGCCCACTGGGGTTTCAAAGTGAAAACAGCGGGTTGCTTGATCCCAACCGGTCCAGCGCCAGCGGGTGCGAACCTCCACCCCGTATTCTGCCAACCGGGTCAGCCAGGCCCGCAACAGCGGGGAGGCTTTCATCACCTCAGGAAACACCCGACCGGAGGAGCCGGTGAAGACCGTTTGACCCAGCCCATCAGCCCAGGTTTTCACCTCTTCCGGGCCAAAGGCCTGCAGCATAGGGCGCAGCCATTCTGCGGCTTCTTCGAAATGGGTCAGGAACGCCTCAAACGGTTCATCCTTGGTGATGTTGAGGCCGGATTTCCCCGCCATCAGAAACTTGCGCGCGACAGATGGCTTGGCCTCGGCCACCACCACTTGGTGACCGGCGCGGCCCAGCTCCTCGGCCGCCATCAGCCCGGCCGGGCCGGCCCCGATGACCAGCGCAAAACTCACGACAGGGGCCCGCCTTTGATTTCCACCACGCGATGCGGATAGGGGATTTCAATCCCGGCGTCTTTCAGGGCGTTCCAGACGGCAAACAGCACCTTCGGGGTGTATTTGTTGCGGCCATCGTCAATGCCGTTCACCCAGAACTCCACCGCGAAATCAACGCCGCTGTCGCCAAAACCGCGCAGCTCACAATCCGGGCCATCCGGATCATCCAGAACAAAATCCAGCTCGGCCACGGCGGCCTCAATGATGTCGGGCACTTTGTTGATGTCGGTGTCATAGCTGACCGAAAACGGCGCCTCATAGCGGTTGGCGCTGCCCTGATCGGAATAGTTCACCACGCGGGTGGTGATGAAATCCTCATTCGGCACCACGATCCAGCGGCCATCATAGGTTTCCAAAATCGCCGCGCGGGCGGTCATTTTGACAATGGTGCCCGCTTCGCCGCCATCAAGTTCCACATAGTCGCCAACTGTGGCCTGACCCTCCAATAGCAGGATCACGCCAGAGATGAAGTTCGACGCGATTTTTTGCAGGCCAAACCCCAGGCCCACACCAATCGCACCCGTCAGCACCGCGAGGGAGGTCAGCGGGATCCCCATGATGTTGAGGAAGATCAGGAAGGCGACGCCGAAGATGCCGATTTCGGCCGCTTTCACGGCCAGTTGCCGGGTGGCGGGGCGCATGGCCTCCTGTTTGTGGATCAGCGTGGCGGATTGGTCATTTGACCAGCGGCCCAGCCAGAAGATGATCCCGCCGATGATGACAAACCGCAAAAGCGCCAGCAGCGAGAAGGAGAGGTTGCCGAGCGGCACCACAGCGCCGTCCAGCCAGGCGGTGGCAAAGTCCAAAAGCCCCAGCGCATAAAGCGCTGCAATGGGCAGCAGAACATAGCGCCCCAACAGGCCAAACAGCGGGTCTTTGATGATATCGCGCACCATGGCGCGCACTGCGATGAACAGGAACAGCCGTTTGCCAAAGGCGATCACCGCGCCGCTGTCAAACAGCGACCGCACCACGCTTTCGCCGATCCCGGTAAAGACATAGGCCAGAAGCGGCAGCAACAGAGGAAGGAACTGGCGCAGGAACAGCCGCGCCTTGTCCAGATAGCCGGTGCTTGCCTCGGGGCTCAGCCATTTTTTCAGGAAGGGTTGCAGCCGTTTGTTGGCAAATCGCGCCGCGAACCAGGCCACCAGCAGCAGCGCAAATTGCGACCATGCGGCGGGTGACAGCAGCCACCCTTCGGCCAGGACCCAAAGTTGCACCAACAGATCATAGGCCTGCTGCACGATCTGCGGCTGTTCGGATATGTCAAAATTCATTGGCCACTCGCCCCCGGCGCCGTTTGAAATATATAGACCTCATGCCGTGCCTCTGCCTCAAGAACAAGCGGGAACAGTGTTGATGTGTTCCCCGTTGCCCGATGATCCCCCGATTTGTCCGCTATGTGAGCGTCCGATCCCACCGGACGTCCCGCAAAGCCGCCATCATCTGCTGCCCAAGCTGAAGGGCGGCAAGGGCGGGGCAACCGTGCTGCTGCACCACATCTGCCACAAGGAAATCCACGCCACCCTGAGCGAGGCTGAGATTGCCCGCAATTACGCCACGGTTGAAGCGCTGCGCAGCCACCCGCATCTGGCCAAGTTCTTTCGATGGGTGGCAAAACGTCCGCCCGGCTTCATCTCGCGCAGCACAGGAAATCGGCGCGGGCGCTGACCCGTTTCATCTTGCCCAAAATACTCATATGCCCGGTCTGCCCTTGCGCAGGGTCAGAATTTGCACTGCCGCAGTCGGGCCTGGATTGAGGCTGCGGTTTCTTCTTCCCGGGCCCGGTCGAGGATTTTCATCACCCGCATCCGCAGGTCGGCATGGGCCACGGCCAGTTGATCCGCCCCTGCATAGGCCCAGGCCCGCACCATGGCACGCGGGCTGGCAAGGGCGGTGAACACCAAACCCTGTGCAGGTTTGCGCAGGTCCCCCGTCAGGTCCAGACGGGGCAGGATCTGCAGCAGGTGCAGCTGTGTTGGCCATCTGGTGGACCGGGTGGCTGCCTCTAACGCGCTGGAGAGGTCTGGCAGGTCACTGACGGCGGCGCCTTTTTCCAAGGCGTGTTTCAACAGCCAGGTCGCCCCGTCTGACAGGTCATCCTCCGCCGCATAGCCGACCAGAATTTCCAAGTAGTCTTCGTCCGCGTCGGACAGGATGTCATGGACCTCGGCAATCGCGGCTTTGGATTTGCCATCCCAGGCCTCAATCGCCTCGGCAAGAGCGTCTTCAAAATCTAGCCCGTCCTCTTCCCAGTTGCGCCAATCCTCGTCCACAGGTCACTGCCCACCGGACGCGCCACTGCACATGGCTTTGATCGCGCGGGCCACATCTGGGTCTGCATTCAGCGTATCGTCGGCAATCTCGCGTGCTGCGGCCACGACGTCACCGTCAATGATCCGGTCGATCAGCCCGAATCGCAGGGCCTCTTCGGCCATGATTTTCTGCCCACCCATCAGGATCAGTTTGGTGCGGGCCGGACCAATCAGCGCGGCCATACGCGCCGGGTCAGACGGCTGAGGCAGGTAGCCCAGCTTCATCACCGGATAGAAAAATTTTGCCGTCGGAACCGCCAGACGCAGGTCGCAGGCCAGGGCCATGCCGTTGGCACCCCCCGCCAAAGTGCCGTTGAGCGCTGCGATTGTCAGACCCGGCAGCGCTGCAATTGCGCCCGACAGCCGTTCCCACAAAGGGGAGGTGGCAAGGCCCGCCCGGGCCTCATCCAGATCCGCACCGGCGGAGAACACTTTGCCGGCCCCCGTCAGGATCAGCACCGGCACCTCATGCGCGCCCTCGGCAATCTCGCACAGCCGTTCCAGCATCGCGGAGGTGAGCGAGTTTGCCTTGTCAGGGCGGTTGATGGTGACGATCCGGCAGCCGTCCTGATCGATGACCTCAATCATACGAGGCCAACCGCCTTGCGCACATCTTCGTCGCGCAGGCTGACTTCCTGACCCAGCAGATCATCGCCAGCCGGACCGCACATCCACATCAGGCAGCGTGCGGGCCAGTCGGCGGGAATGTGATCTTCCCAGTTCAGCTGCGAGACGGCGTTGATGCCGCTGGCTTTGATGTCTTTTTGCATCTGGGTGGCCACGGTACCCGGCGACAAGCCCATGATACGGATGCCTTTGCCGCGGTATTCCAGATCGGCGCAGCGGGTCAGCATCGCCGCCCCCGCCTTGGAGGTGCAGTAGGCGCTCCAGCCTTCCAGGGCGTTATGCGCCGCGCCTGAAGAGATGGTGATGATGGTGCCGCCACCGGCTTGGGCCATCACGGGCAGGGCCGCGTGCATGCCGTTGAACACACCTTTGACGTTGATATCGATCACCGCGCCCCAGCCTTCGGGGGTGACATCTGCCAGTGGTCCGATCGGTTCAATGACGCCAGCGTTGTTGATCAGGATGTCGAGGCTGCCGAATTTGGCGACGGTCTGGGCGATAGCGCCCTGCATGTCAGTGTAGCTGGCCACATCACCGGTCAGCGCCATGGCGCCGATCTCTTCGGCGATGGCGGCAATCCGGTCGCCGCTGCGGGCCATCATGACCACATTGGCACCCGCTTCGGCATATAGGCGGGAAGCCGCCTCGCCAATGCCGCGAGAGGCGCCCGTGATCAAAACGGTCTTGTTCTTGAATTCAGCCATCATTAACTCCCTTGCTGACCCCAAGTGGTAAACTGGTCCGGACTGATGGTCCAGAGTCCCAGACCTTGACCAGACTCACTTTAAGGCGGAAGCTATTGGCAATTAATTTTTTACAGAGAAAGGCCGATTTCATGAAACAACCACTCACTTTTTGCTCGCCGGTGATTGCCGCTTTGATGCTGGGCGCCCCCGTCGCCCACGCCGATGTGACCCCTCAGGAGGTCTGGGAAAGCTGGCTCTCGCAGATGGAGCCGTTCGGTTATGAGGTCAGCGCAACCGAGACCCAGATGGGCAATGATCTGGAAATCTCGGACCTGGTGATGAACATCGTCATTCCGGAAGAAGATGGCTCCGTTGAGGTGTCGATGCCCGGCTTCACCTTTGTGGACAAAGGCGACGGTACCGTGGCGCTGGAAATGCCGGCGATTTACCCGATTGTGGCCAAATTCTCCGGTGACGGCGAAGAGGGTCAAGTCAACATCAACTACAACACCACCGGTCTGAGCATGGTTGCCTCGGGTGAGCCTGACGCGATCAACTACGCGTATTCCGCGGCTTCGGTTGAGATGTCGGTTGGTGAGATCATGGCGGAAGGCCAGACCATGAACCTGGGTGACATCAGCGTGACCATGGTGAATGCCAACGGCAACTCGCTGATTTCCGGCACTGAGCTGATGAGCTCGGATCAGGAGTTCAGCGCCGATCAGCTGATCCTCAACGTTGACGTAAAGGACCCGATGGGCAGCGAAGAAGGCGCCATCATCAACGCGACGCTGAACGATGTGACCTTTGACAGCCTGACGGCCTTCCCAATGGCGATGGACCCGGAAGACTTCGGCAAAGCCATGGCGCAGGGTCTGGCAATGGACTTTGGTCTGGCCCACAACGGCGCAGATATTGCTTTTGACATCAATGCAGATGGCGAACGTGTCTCGGGCACCCAAAACGCTGCAAGCGGGGAATTTGGCCTGGCCTTCGACGCCGAAGGATTCGCGCTGAGCCAGCAGGCCTTTGACGCGGCCGTCAGCATGCAGGTGCCGGATCTGCCGTTCCCGGTGTCTTATGAACTGGGCGAAGCCAGCATGGAAATCAGCGTCCCGCTGGCCATGGCTGACGAAGAGCAGGACTTCAAACTGGCGGTAACGCTGGCTGATTTTGCTGTGCCGGATATGCTGTGGTCGGTTTTTGACCCGACCGAACAGCTGCCGCGCGACCCGGCCACCGTCAGCTTTGACGTGACCGGCACCGTGAAGATCCTGGCCGATCTGTTTGCTCCCGAAGCGATGATGATGGATGAGCCGGGTGAACTGCACTCGGTCTCGATCAACGACATCCACGTCAGCATGGTTGGTGCAGAACTGACCGGCGCCGGTGCCTTTACCTTCGACAACACCGACAAGGTCAGCTTCGACGGTATGCCACGCCCTGAAGGTTCGGTTGAACTGTCGCTGACCGGTGGCAACGCGCTGATGGACAAAGCGGTTGCGATGGGCCTTGCCTCGGAAGAGGACGTGATGGGCGCGCGCATGATGATGGGTATGTTCACCGTGCCGGGTGAAGGCGAAGACAGCCTGAAATCCACCATTGAGGTGAACGCCGAAGGCCACGTGATGGCCAACGGCATGCGCCTGAAATAAGCGCTGCTTTGATAATTTTCTGAAAAGGCCGGGGGACACCCCGGCCTTTTTGCATGCGACTCGCCTGTACTGCGGAGAGGCCGTCTGGGCCAAATCCCGCAGTCCCCCCAAGTTTTCCCGCGCAAAACTTGCACCTGATCCCGGCAAGGTCTACCTCAAGGGGGTGAGATAAAAAGAGGCTTCCATGACCCAATCCCTTGCCGAGCTGAGCCAAGCCCTGTTGAAAGCGGCCAAAGATGCGGGCGCCGATGCGGCGGATGCAATGGCGGTGGCGGGCACGTCGGTCAATATTGATGTGCGCAATGGGGTGCTGGAACAGGCAGAACGGTCTGAGGGCACCGATATCGGTTTGCGGGTTTTTGTGGGGCAGCGGCAGGCCAATGTTTCGGCCTCAGACACCCGGCCAGAAACCATGGCGGCCATGGCAGAACGGGCTGTTGCGATGGCCAAAGAGGCGCCCGAGGATCCCCATATCGGCCTGTCGGATCCCGATCAGCTGGCCCGTGACTGGGATCTGGCTGCGCTGGAACTTTATGACGACACCGCCGAGCCCGCCCCCGCCGCCTTGGAGGAAGATGCCCGCCGCGCCGAAGCGTCTGCGCAGGCGGTTGACGGCGTCACACAGGTTCAATCCAGTTCCGCCGCCTATGGTAGCCGTGAGGTCTATCTGGCCGCCAGCAACGGGTTTGCCGGAGGCTATCAGCGCAGCGACCGTGCGGTCAGCTGCGTGGCCATTTCCGGCACCGGCACTGGCATGGAACGGGATTATGACGGCGACATGCGGATTTTTCAGGGCGATCTGCGTAGCCCCGAAGACATTGGCGAAACAGCCGCAAAGCGTTGTGTGGAACGGGTGGGCGCGCGCAAACCGCAGACCGGCAGTTACCCGGTGCTGTTTGATGAACGCATCTCCTCAACCCTGATCGGCCATTTGCTGGCCGCCGCCAACGGCAGCGCCATTGCCCGCGGCTCGTCCTGGTTGCTGGGCGCTGAGGGCACGCAGCTGCTGCCGAAAGGTATGGATCTGCTGGAGGATCCGCATCGTCCACGCACCTCAGGTTCGCGCCCGTTTGACGCCGAAGGGTTGCCGACCAAACCGCGCAAGATCATTGACGACGGTGTGCTGACCGGTTGGACGCTGGATCTGGCAACAGCCCGCAAATTGGGGCTGCAATCCACTGGCAACGCGGTGCGCGGCACCTCGGCCCCACCGTCGCCGAGCCCGTGGAACATTGCCCTGACCCAAGGCGATGCCAGCCGGGACGATCTGCTGAAACAGATGGGTACGGGTCTGTTGGTCACCTCGATGATCGGTTCCACGATCAATCCGAATACCGGTGATTACTCTCGTGGGGCATCAGGGTTCTGGGTGGAAAACGGTGAGATCCAGTATCCGGTGAACGAATGCACCATCGCTGGCAATCTGCGCGACATGTTGGGCCGGATCATCCCGGCCAATGATGCGCGGCTGCATCTCAGCCGGGTTGTGCCATCGCTTCTGGTAGAGGGGCTGACCCTTGCCGGCGACTGATCTTGACCTGTTGATCCACGCCGCCCGACTGGCGGGGGAAACAGCCCTGAAATACAGCGGACCACAGGCGAAATCCTGGGACAAGCCGGGCGATTTGGGCCCGGTGACTGAGGCGGACCTTGCTGTAAATGATGTGCTGCACCGTGAACTTCTGGGTGCTCGGCCTGACTATGGCTGGCTGTCCGAGGAAAGCCAGGATGGCAGCACCCGCCTGGATCAGGAAAAACTGTTTATCGTCGATCCTATCGATGGCACCCGCAGCTTCATCGAAGGTTCAAACGCCTGGGCGCATTCGATCGCGGTGGCCCAAGGGGGCGAGATCACCGCGGCCGTTGTGTTGCTGCCGGCCAAGGATCGCCTTTATGCGGCGGCCAAAGGGCAGGGCACCACGCTGAACGGCACTCAGGTTGGCGTCACGGCACGCGAAGGGGTCAGCGGTTGCTCGGTCCTGTCGGCGCGGCCGAACTATGCGCCGGAACATTGGATTGACGGTGTGGTGCCAGATGTGAAGCGGGTCTACCGCCCGTCGCTGGCCTACCGGTTGAGCCTCGTGGCGCAGGGCCGGTTTGATGCCATGCTGACGCTGCGCGACAGCTGGGAATGGGACATTGCAGCAGGCGCGCTGATCCTGACCGAAGCAGGCGCCAAGGTGACCGACATGCATGGCGCACCTTTGCGGTTCAACAACGCCCATCCGCAGGTCAAAGGGGTGGTGGCCGCTGGCCCCGCTTTGCACGCAGATCTGTCAAAACGGTTGGTCAGCACACAGCAAACGGGTTGAGGGGGAACACATCATGGCGATTGGGTACAAACAGCTTTTGGCGGAAGCCGATGCCGAGGTTTCCTCGCTTACCATCGAAGAGGCCGCGGCGCGTCTTGAGGATCCCGGTCTGGTCTTCGTTGATATCCGCGACCCGCGTGAGTTGGAACGGGATGGCCTGATCCCCGGCGCCAAACACGCCCCCCGCGGCATGCTGGAGTTCTGGATCGATCCCGAAAGCCCCTACCATAAGGATTGGTTCGCCTCAGATCAGACCTTTCTGTTCTACTGTGCCTCGGGGTGGCGTTCGTTGCTGGCGGCGCAGATTGCCCAACGCATGGGGCTGAAGGTGGCCTCCCTGCGCGGGGGCTTTGGCGACTGGCGTCGTGCAGACCTGCCGCAGGCACAGCGGGATCCGCGTTAAACCCCGCCTAATCAGACCCTTAGGCATCTTGGTGCCGGGCGACGCCCCGGTGGCTTGCAGCCCTACCCCACAGGGCCTAAATTGCGCCTGACCTTTTCAGGAGATCTCCTCATGACCCAACGCCTGCACCTTGTTTTCGGTGGTGAACTTGTTGATCCGTCTAAGAACGTGTTCAAGGACGTCGACAACATTCACATCGTCGGCATGTTCCCCAACTACCAGAGCGCTTATGACGCCTGGAAGGCGGAAGCCCAGAAAACCGTCGATAACGCGCATATGCGTTACTACATCGCGCATATTCACCGCCTGCGTGACGAAGAGCGTGAAATCTCGGCGACCGAAGAACTCGGCTAAGATCGGTAAGTCATGGCGCGATCCCTCAGTCTTGCGGCCTATATGGCCCTGGCCCGGCGCGGATCGCGTGAGGCGCCGACGTTTGACAGTCCCCGCCCCGAGGGCGAGCTGATCTGGGCCCATGCGCCCACATTGGAAAAAGCCGCGGCGCTGATGCAGCTGTTTACCCTGCTCGAAGCGCAGCGCCCCGGCGTCCATCTGTTGCTGACCACACCGCCCGGGCTGCCCCGGCCGGATCATGTGAAGGGCAATATGCACTGGCAGGTGATCCCCGAAGACACCGTGCCAGACCTCACCCGGTTTTTTGACCATTGGCGGCCTGATCTGGGGCTTTGGTCCAGTGGCGATCTGCGCCCCGCCGCGATTGAGATGGCAGCCCGGCGGGATCTGGTGATGTTCTTGCTGGATGCCGAAGCGGACGCTTTGGAGGATGTGCGGTTCCGCTGGCTGCCGGATATGAGCCGTTCTGTGCTGCACCGGTTTTCGCGGATTGTCGCGGTGGATCAGGCGGCGGCCCAACGGCTGGGCCGGATCGGGATTTCGCGCGCCAACCTTCAGGTTTCCGGCGCGATGCAAGAGGGCGGCGCGGCCCTGCCCTGCGAAGAGGCAACCCGCGAAGATCTGGCAAAATGCCTGGGCAACCGCCCTGTCTGGCTGGCCGCCATGGCGCAGTTTGATGAGCTGGGCATGATCAGCCAGGCCCACAAGGCGGCGCTGCGCCTGTCACACCGGCAATTGCTGATCCTTGTGCCTGACGATGAAACCCAAGGCGCTGAAATGGCGGAGAAGCTGCGCGGCTGGGGCTTGCAGGTGGCCCGTTGGTCTGAAGGGCAGGCGCCTGAAGAGGACACGCAGGTTCTGTTGGCCGATACGCGTGGGGAAATGGGTCTTTGGTACCGGCTGGCGCCTGTGACCTTCATGGGCAGCTCCCTGGTGCCGGGGTTTGGCGGGCGTGACCCTTATGAGCCGGCGGCGCTGGGCTCGGCCATTCTTTATGGTCCCAATGTGGGGCGCTACCTCAATGCCTACAGCCGCTTTGTCAGCGCGGGGGCGGCGCGGATCGTGAAGGATGCCGATACCCTTGCCTCGGCGTTGAACACGCTGTCGGCGGCTGATCAGGTGGCCGCGATGGCCCATGCGGGCTGGGAGGTCAGCTCTCTCGGGGCTGAGGTGACGGATGAGGTGATCGAGATGATCCAGGACACCTTGGATCTGGGGGGGGCGATCTGATGCAGCCACCCCGTTTCTGGTATCGCCCGCCTGAGGCCCCGGGTATGCGGGCCCGCTTGTTGGCGCCGCTCGGGGCGCTTTATGCCCACCTGACTGCAAAACGACTGGCCAAGACACAGGGCTATCGCCCGCCGGTGCCGGTGATCTGCGTGGGCAATTTGAACGCGGGGGGCACCGGTAAGACGCCGACCGCGATTGCGCTGCTGATGATGCTTATGGGCAGCGGTGTGCGCCCCATTGTGGTGTCACGTGGCTATGGCGGCCAGCTTGAAGGTCCGGTGCAGGTCAACCCACTGGACCACAGCGCCGAAGATGTCGGCGATGAACCCTTGCTGCTGGCGGCATTTGCCACGGTGGTGGTCGCCAAAGACCGCGCCGCCGGGGCGCGTCTGGCGGTGGAGCTGGGGGCCGGTGTGATCATCATGGACGATGGTTTCCAGAACCCGGATCTGCAAAAGGATCTGTCGATCATCGTGGTCGATGCGACGAAAGGTTTTGGCAATGGCCGGTGCCTGCCGGCGGGGCCCTTGCGGGAACCGGTTGAGGCGGGGCTACGCCGCGGCGATCTGCTGCTGTCAATCGGCGATGATGCGGCGCAGGCCACGTTTGCGGCCCAATGGGGCGATGAGATCAAGCGATATGACCTGCCTCATATCACCGCCGCGTTGGAGCCGCTGCAGATGGGGATCGATTTCGAAGGCATGCGGGTTCTGGCCTTTGCCGGGATCGGCCACCCTGAGAAGTTTTTCCGCACGCTGCGCGGTCTGGGCGCTGATCTGGTGCGGGCCGAGGCCCTCGATGACCATCAGGCGCTGACACCCGGTTTGCTGACCCGGCTGGAAAAAGAGGCTGCGCTGCGCGGATTGCAGATGGTGACCACGGAAAAGGATGCGGTGCGGCTGCCTGAAAGCTTCCGGATGAAGGTGGTGACCGTGCCGGTGCGGCTGCGGGTGCATCAAGAGGCTCAGCTGAAGGCTGCGTTGGATCAGGTGATCGCAGGGGCGTCCGGTAAGGGCTAGGCGCAACTGTGGCGGTTTGGCTTGGCAGTTGAGGCAGATGGGGCGCGAGGGGCTGTGCCCCTCTGTGGTCATCAAAGATGCCCCCATTCACCCCCGAGTATTTTGGAAACGTTGAAAGACGGAGCCGGTCGCCGATTCGTCGTCAGCGCATCAGGTCAGGCAAATCCCCGGTGAGGCCCGCCGCTTCGCGCATGAAGCCGCGGCGCAGGCCGGGCATGGCGTTCACCGCCCCCATGCCCAGATCGCGGGCAAAGCGCAGCAACGGATTGTCATTGGAAAACAGCTTGTTGGTCAGATCGGTGCTGAGGGCCAGGCTGGCGGTATCGAACCGGCGCCATTCCTGATAGCGGTCCAGCACCAACTCACTGGCGATATCCTCACCACGTTGTTTTGCGTCGCGCAGCACCTGGGTCAGCGCGCCGATATCGCGCAGACCGGCGTTCAGGCCCTGACCAGCGATGGGATGCATGCCATGGGCGGCATCACCCACCAGAACCAGACGTTCTGCGGCGAAGCGATCGGCCAGCGTCAGGTTCAGCGGATAGGTGAAGCGTTGGCCTGCCAGGTCGATCTTGCCCAGGAAATCGCCGAAACGCGGGCGCAGCACCTGCATGTAATCTTCATCGCTCAGGCCGTGGATCGCGGCGGCTTTTTCGTGGGTTTCCGACCAGACGATGGAGGACATGTTGCCGGGCAGCGGCAGGATCGCCAAGGGACCCGGCGGCATGAAGAACTGATGCGCAACACCGTTGTTGGGTAGCTCGTGCGAGATGGCGCAGACCAGCGCGGTCTGGCCGTAGTCCCAGCCGCTGCGCTTGATGCCCGCCCGTTCTGCGGTGCCGGATTTGCGCCCATCAGCGCCGATCAGCAACTTGCCCGTCAGCGTTGCGCCTGTGTCCCGATGCAGCGCGACGCCCGCCGGCCCGGTGTCCTGCGCCACAACCTTGGTACCATCCATCACGGTGATGCGGGGCTCTGCCGCCATTGCATCTGCCAGCGCGCGACGTAGGAAGCGATCCTCCAGCATGTAGCCCATTGGGCCTTCTTCCAGCTCATTGTGGTCAAAGTGCAGGAAAAACGGGCTGAGCGGGCCTTCACTCGCGCGGCCATCGCTGACCTTGATATCCAACATCGGCTGGGCATTGCCGGCGACGTGATCCCAGATACCGATCCGGTCCAGCAGACGTTGAGAGGCCAGCGCCAGCGCATAGGCGCGGCCATCAAAATTATCGGACTGCTGCGCCGCGCGGGGCAGGGCATCGATCACCGTGACGGTGAACCCCGCCTGCGCCAGAGCCAAGGCCTGAGCGGGGCCGTTCAGGCCGCCGCCGACGATCAGGATATCGCTGTCATGTTTCATGTGTCTCAATATGCGTGGCTTCACGGGATTGTCCATGCGCCTCAGCGTCGCTACGGTCGCGACAAGATGAACAGGAGGCAAAAATGGATCATTGGTTGAAGGCAAGCGCCGCGGATCTGGGGCGGGGCATTGGCAGCGGTGAGATTGACCCCGTTGCCCTGACGGAGACCTATCTGAGCGCCATTGCCTCACATCCGTTTGCGGACCGGATCTATGCCCGGGTAACAGCGGATCGCGCCATGGCCGAGGCTGAGGCCGCAAGTGCCCGCGCCAAAGCGGGGCAGCGCCTGTCTGACTTGGACGGTGTGCCGATTTCCTGGAAGGATCTGTTTGATTCGGCAGGTGTAGCGACAGAGGCGGGATCGGCGCTGTTGAAGGGGCGGACCCCTGAAGTGGACGCGCCGGTGCTGCGCAACGCAACGGCGCTGGGTCTGGTCTGTCTGGGCAAAACCCATATGAGCGAACTGGCGTTTTCGGGCCTGGGGCTGAATCCGGTCACCGCAACGCCGCCCTGTGTGAATGATCATGATGCGGTTTCGGGGGGCTCTTCCTCGGGTGCGGCGACCTCGGTCGCTTTTGATCTGGCGTCCTGCGGGATCGGGTCTGACACCGGGGGATCGGTGCGGATTCCCTCGGCCTGGAACGATCTGGTGGGGCTCAAGACCACCGCAGGTCGGATTGGCCTGAAGGGTGTGGTTGATCTCTGCGCCAAGTTTGACACCATCGGCCCACTGTGCCGTTCGGTCGAAGATGCCGCCTTGATGCTGGCCATGCTGGAAGGGGGCAAAGCCGCCGATCTGACCGGGGCCACGCTGAAGGGCAAACGCTTTGCTGTGTTGCAGACCGTGGTGCTGGAGGACACCCGCGAGGTGCCAATGAAGGCCTTTGACGATGCGGTTGCGAAGCTGGCTGAGGCCGGGGCGGAGATCGTCAAAATCGATGCGCCTGAGGTGGCCGACGCCATGGCAATGGCCGGCCCGCTTTACACCGCGGAGGCCTATGGCAGATGGCGTGATGTGATTGAGTCCAACCCGGACCTGATGTTTGACCGCGTGTTGGAACGGTTCCGTGGTGGCAAGGATGTTGGCGCCGCGGACTACGTGGCCGCCTGGCAGAAACTCGAACGGCTGCGGGCGGTCTGGTATGAGCGGGTTGCGGGCTTTGATGCTGTGCTGTGCCCAACGGCACCCATTCTGCCGCCGAAGGTGGATCGCCTGATGCAGGACGATGCCTATTTCGTCACCGAAAACCTGCTGGCGCTGCAAAACACCCGGGTGGGCAACCTGATGGGCAACTGCGGTGTGACCCTGCCCACGGGTGTGGCGAGTTGTGGTATTTTGCTGAACGGTCTGCCGGGGCAGGAGGAGCGTTTGCTGCGCGTTGCCGCAGCGGCAGAGGCGGCACTGGCCCTCGGCTAAGGAGGGGGTTGCACTTCGGTGTAAATTCCTGACCCGCTTCGTCAAAAAGGTCACAACAGAAAGGGGCCCGCCGCGTCGGAACTGGACGCGGCGGGCCCTTTTGGCTAGTCTCAACGCAAACGGGGCGACAATGATCCCGATACATTGAGGCAAAATCTGATGTTTCCTGAGCGGTTTTCGAACCTTCCCGCTTATGCATTCCCGCGTCTGCGCGCCTTGTTGGACGTGCATGAACCGGGCGGCGCAGC